>CAZWQH010000454.1:0-4248 GCA_964635815.1 uncultured Sandaracinaceae bacterium | reverse complement strand
GTGGACTCATCAGATTTCTCCTCATCTGGGTGTCAACGAAACTGAGGGAGGCTCAATTCTGGGACAGGTGTAATTTTGAACCACACCGATCGCCCTCTTCCGCGTCACCAAGCGGGCTTGTCCGCTGCGCGTCTCGCAACGTCAGCGCGGCGACGGCCAAACGGTGTGGTTCAAAATTACACCTGTCCCAGAATTTACGGATTTACGAGACGTCCATCAGCGGACTGCCTTCCTCTGAGGTCACTTCGATTGGCGAGAGACACTCACGCGTCGCGTTGTCGATCACGTTGAGTGTTCGCAATCGTCGTCCGCTCGCGTAGCGCATCGAGCATGGATCCATTGACCATCGCTCGTTGGGTCGCGTGGTGAGCGGCAACATCGGACGACGTGTCGACGCGAGTCGCTTGCGCTTGCGCCGACGCACCTCGAGTCCCGCGAGCTTATAGAGCCGATACGTGCGGCGGCGGCCGCCGCGCGCAGTAGCGTAGGAGAGTTCGATGAACGCTGAGCGCGCGGCAGACGCGACACACACTCCGATCGTGCTCCCGCTGAACGGCCGCGACCGCGGCGCGTCGATCGTCGGGCTCACCATTTTCTCCAGCGCCGTCTTGAGCATCGCGTTGTCGAGCGACAAGTCTCCAACCAGTTGCTTGAGTCGCCGATTCTCGTCCTCGAGCGCTCGCAGGCGCTTCGCCTCGGCGACCTGCATGCCGCCGTACTTCTTCTTCCACTTGTAGAACGTCGTCTCGCTCAAACCCATGCGACGACCGAGGACTTCACTCAAGCCTGGGCCCACTGTCGGGTAGAACGTCCCTTGAATTCAACGTCCACTACTTCCGTTGAAGCCGGGCGATGGCAGATCGATCACCCGGAACGCCTACGGCGAAACGGCACCAGCGGGTACCTGAACCAGGTTGCAGATCTGCTCCGCGCAAGTCTCAGCGCCCAGTACCCATGACGCGTGCGCTTCGGCGCGCTCTCCCGCCCTGCGACTGCGAACGGATCTGTGCGTTCATCGCGTCAACCGCCCTTCGAACGTTTGGATTTTGGCGGTCACGTGCATTGTTTTCGAGCTGAGCGCGAATGGCGTCACTCGATGGCCCGTGTCCGGATGGTCGCTTTCGATTCCGGTCGTAGTGGTGCGCTGCGTTTGAGCGCACCAACTGTCCGCGGAGATTGACGACGGGACCACGAACCCAGTTGTTTTGGGCGGTCGCGGCCGACGCGTGTGCGCAGATTGAGAATGTTGCGATGGTGAGTGCCGGGATGATCGTCTTGAGCATGCTTGCACCGTCGCAACGCGCGTGCCGCGAAGTTCCTACGCACGTTCACGCCAGACGAATGCTTAGGTCTTCCTAAGCAACCCGTCTGGCGGCTACCACTCCGACCGGCGCTCCTGCGATGATTCGCGTCGTCATCGAAGCGTGGCGTCCTCAGCACAACTACCGGCGTCCTCACTCGAGCCTCGACTACCTCACCCCCAACGAGTACACGGCCCAAGTACGGCAAACCCCAACCGCTCCGAGTGCGTCGATTTTCACGTAACGACTCGTCCGAAGCTGAGGCGAGGTCAACAGCCCATCCTTGCGATTCGAGCTTCCAGACTCACGCAACTGTTCGGGCGGAACGCAGTGCCGGTGTGGCGAACCTCGCGGTCCCTCGGTCTTGCTCCTCGGGTACCGGATTGCCCGGATTGGACGGCGTCTCCCCAACTGTCTGCGGTTTACGAACGTCCGTCCTGTGCGAACGAATGATCGCGTGGGGTCGGAAGTTTGATGCACGGCGAGCGCCTTCCTCTGAGGTCATCCGTCCGTGGCACGCTCCATGCGGCATCCGGCTCATGGGCGCGCTGTCGAAGACTTCTGTCCTCATCCCCTTCGTGGTCGCGGCGCTGACCGCAACCTGCACTAAGCGCGTTGCAAAGGATCAGCGCGCGCACCGGCAAGCCGCTCCGACGACGTCGACGCCGAGCAGCCCCTCCATTCGCGAGCAGCTGGAGCGTTGCCAGCAATGGGAGAACAGAGGTGCTAGCGCGGAGTGCCGTTCTGGTCTCGTTTGGTACGACGAGCTCGATGGGTTCCGCGCGATTGCAGGCGAGGAAACGCGCGAGCAGTTCGGTACATCTTCGGCGCGTCGATTATCCATCTTCCGAGGCTCATCGGACGCCGCGTCGCCGCTCCCGAACGACGCTCCGCTACGTACCGGGCTCTTCGCAGAGCTTGCGGGCAAGCCGCTCGCCACCCCGGTCGCCAAGGAATGCATCGACGAGCGACGTTTCGGCGACATCCGTTATTGCGCGTCGCACCGGGTGACGTTGCCGAGCGGTGGAACCGCGACGGTGACCAGCGCGCTCGGTCACGGCGGGATGACGACGCGAATCCAGGTCGTCAACGGCACCAACATCGCGCGTGCGACGGTTCACGAGTTCGATCCCGAGGAGCTCTCGACGGCGCAGAGCTGCGACGCCAGTGAGGTCGGAACAGACACGTGGAGGTATCACAAATGCGTGGGACCTCCGATGGTTGAAGAAGTCTTCCTAGGGCGCGGCGGACGAACGCTGTTCGTCGTGGGTCGCGATCTCCAAGCTCCAGGGTTCCCTCCCCGCGTTTTTGCTGCGACCCTCGACTTGATTCGTTCGACTCCTCCTCCCGTGAGAGCGAACGCCCACGCGGAGATTTGCTCCGTCGAACGGACGACGCAGAGCGGATCGCTTGAGCTCTTTGTCTTCTGTGAGCGGCAAGATGATCTCCCCATTGATGCCCCCATCACGGGCGGCGTACCCACGGAAATCGTTCACGACACGATGCTCATCACCGCTCCGGACACTTCCCCCCAGACGTTCACACTCGTCGGCACCCAACGGACGTGCATCGCAACGACGACAGGCAGGGCCTTCATCGACACACAGGCGGGCGTCGCGATCGGCTACGCGATCAACGCGACCTCGTGCCCGACGGACGCAGACTCGAGCGTTCTAGCGATTCGCGGCTCATATCCAGACGCGCAGCTGCGCGAGCTGGTGGTCGACACAAGCGCTCGGGGCGCCGCGGGTCGAAGCCTCGCGAGACGATTCGGAATGCCCCTCGAGGAACCGTTCCGGCGCGTCCAACTCGCTCACTTCGCGTCCGATCCGGAATGGAAGACGATCGCGACCGTGAGCATCACGGAAGAAGATGGCGGCGGCAACGACGAGTACATCAACCTAGGGATCGTGCACGGCAATCGATCGCACGTCTTCCGATGGGTCGAGGCGCTATCGTTCAGCCTCTCGTTCGACGATCGTCTCTTCTTTGCGAACTTCCAGCACGGCGCGGCCGTCTCGGATCGCGAGCTCGCGGTCTACGAGATCGAGGAGGACATGCTGATGCCTGTCCTCGTCCGTTGCGATCACGCACCCGCATCGTTCGCGAGCGAGGGATGCGGTTCCGTCACATCCGCCTCCGACGAGACGGTGCGACTCCGTCCGAACGGGCTGAGCTGCGCGGGGTCGTAGGGGCTCCGCGAGAATGACCACTGCTCATCTGCGGACCAGTCGCTACATGAAACTCGACGCACTCGGAGCGATTGGGGTTTGCCGCACTTGCAGTTCGCTATCGAACTGAGCAATCGTTCAACTGCATGTACCGACCGTTCTGCGTGCTCGTTTGTTTCTTTGCCGGTGGCTGCTCTGCGGTTGCCGCGCGCGCGCCCGGCGCACCCGACGGTGGCTCGGAGCGCGACACGAGAACTCCGCGAGATGTTCCTATCAGTGCGGATAGGACCTCCCCACCGGAAGCGGGCGTGCTGTTCGATGCACCTCTTCTGGACCAACCGACGGTCGGGCCAGACGCGAGGCCGATCGGGCCAGACGTGACGTGGGTGGATGTGCCGCCGCCGATGGATGTGGGAACCCCGCGCGAAGGCGGTGCGGCACCGGACGGTTCAACCTCACGCGAGTCAAGCGTCTGTCTCAGCGATGGGTTCGCCTGTGGGTCGGCCGACGAGTGTTGTTCGCGCACGTGCGGCGGAAACAATCGGTGTGGCTCGACGTGTGTACGGGACGGGACG
This sequence comes from uncultured Sandaracinaceae bacterium, assembly GCA_964635815.1. Classification (GTDB taxonomy): domain Bacteria; phylum Myxococcota_A; class Polyangia; order Polyangiales; family JADJQN01; genus CAZWQH01. The sequence goes on along the minus strand of CAZWQH010000454.1, from coordinate 201 downwards.
TCTTGCACCGCAGCCACGAACTGCTGCAACGGATCGTGCAATCCCGATGGACGGTGCGGAGAACGCGACTGCGTTGCGCGAGACGCAGGATGCTTCGCGAACTCCGAGTGTTGCGATGGCGTCCTCTGCACGAACGGCTACTGCGGAGGTTCTCCAGGATCTGCGATTACGGGAAGTTCATGCTGGGCCCACGGTCAATGC
>CAZWQH010000453.1:0-4248 GCA_964635815.1 uncultured Sandaracinaceae bacterium | reverse complement strand
GCTTTCTCGTCGTCGTCGCCCCGCGGGCTCACATTCACGGTCAGCTCCGCCCGCGGATCGAACGAATAACCCGCGAGGAGCTCATCGAGGAACGCATCCGTCACGCGTTTGGGCGTGCCACGCAGCTCCCGCTCGCGTTTGAAATCGAAGCCGATGGCAGAAAGGAAATCGGCAATTGCTGCCTCAGCTTTCTTGCGATCCGGCTTCCGCTTGCGGTCGATCGCGGGCGCGCGAACCTTTTTCATACCGACTTTCTCCTGCCGCCTGACTCCGACGTCAAGCGACGCAACGTTTTGCAGCTCTGCCCGATAACCAGGCAACAGGAGAAAACCATGAGCATTTCCAAGACCCTTTCCAGCGACATCGCGGGCTCGATCTCTGGGTTCGACGTCCGGACTGAGTCCGTGTCCCCGCGAAGCACGGCGCTACCCTCCGACCGGCGGTTCGTTCAAGCGATGGCAGGGGCGGTGAGCTCCGCTGCCAATATCGCGCTTGAAGCGGCAGAAAGCGTCGCGCCTTCGCTCGCGTCGAGCATTCGCGGCGCGCGGCAAGGACTCACCGAGATGAGCGAGACGACCGGAACCGCGAGCGGCTCTGAGATCGGTGTCGGCGGTTCGGGCAGCTCGGCGTCGGGCGTGGCCGACCGAAACCTGTACTACATCCAGCTTCAAGAACAGATCCAGGAAGAGAGCCGCAGGTTCAGCACGATCTCGAACGTTCTGAAGGCTCGCCACGACACCGCAAAGAACTCGATTGGCAACCTCCGGGCGTAGCGCCAAACGGCTCGGCGCAGTGAGCACGTCGTGCTTGGTTTGTTTGCTCGGAACTCCGAGCGCCCTTGCGGGTCGGACAGCAAAACCGCATAACTCTCTGAGCGCTCGTCGGTGAGGAGCGTCATCGATGACTAGCATCAAGCCCCCCGGCAACGGCCCACTCCAACCCCACGGAACCGATTCTTCGCCAGGACTTGCTCCAAGCGAGCAGTCCGGTTTCAAGGCGCACGTACCTTCCGGCGCGCCAGCGCCCCGCTCCGAAAGCGCGAGTCGAACAGGCGCGGTGATCGCGGCCAACATTGGTGCGGTTGGTGAAGACCTTCGCGCGAAACGCATCACCCGTGCGGAAGCGATCGAGCGCGTGGTTTCAGGTTCGATGGAGCAGCTGGGAGCGGCACTCACTGGCGGCGGCCGCGCGGAGCTCACCGAACGCCTTCGGTCTGCGCTCGAGCACGATCCGACGCTGCAGGCGCTTCTCGGGGATCTCGAGAACGGTCGCTGAGCGCGACATGGTCGCTCGCGATTTCGCAATCGAGTACCGCGTTTTCTCGAAGAAACCAATCAAAGCGCCGAAACCCGAGACGCTGAAAGGTATTCGTCAACGGGTCACTTGGAAGACGCGCGCGGAGGAACCGACGTGGTTCGAGTTACCCGCTTATCTTCTCGTCGACGAAGCGAAACGCAATCCGTTCAGCGAGGCAATCCCGTTCGCTCGGAAGAGCATCAATGGCCAGTTTATCGAACAACTGATGGGCCAGTGCGATGCGTGCGGCACAGTGACCGTCGAGGGACGCTACAAGGACCTATCTCCGTTGCAGCTGGCACTCGAGCTGGTGGGAACACACTTCGCTCGGAAGGGTGCGGCGGTGGTGATCGATATGGGCAGCGGCATTGGATACACGGCCGACGATATTTCTCGAATCGCGAACGAGCTCAACGCGCACGGCGAGCATCGCGTGAGGGAAAGCGTGGTGCTGCTCAGTGAACCTGCCGGAAAGAGCTCGCTGCGAGTGCGAACCCGCGGACTTGGAAAGTTTGGACACCGGGAATTGCTCATCGAGCGTTGGCCCGCGACCGATCTCGAAGCAGCGAGCCACTACATGTTCGACAACCTTGCGCAGTACGCGGCGCTAGGTGCGGTTCTCGAAGCCGGTCAGACGATGCACTACGATCGCACCGACCCCAGTGCGAAGGTTTTCTTCTCCGAGGGCCCGGACGATGCGCTGCGCGTGACGGACTGTCATCGGATCGAGAAACGCGCGCTGACGGGACTAACCAGGCTTCAGGAAATGTTCATCCCGCTCATCTGCGAGGCGCTGGCGAACGCTCGACCCAAGAAGCGACGCAGCTCGAAGAAAGCGCAAGAGTCTCGACCCTGACCTCGGTTACGCAGATCCAGCCGGACCGCGGCCGAGGCCTGCGAGCAACTCGTACACTTGCTGAAGTGCTTCGAATCGCGTCGTGAACCGATAGTAGTCCGACTCGCGCACTTCACCCATGCTCGCCAGCGACGCTTCGACGGTCTCCATCAGGGTTGGCGGAGTCTGAAAATGAGCGCCCCAGCCTTCGGCGCCGTCTTCGCTGATCGCTTCGAGTGCAACTCCCATGGGATTGAACTCGAGCGGACAACGCGTGAACCGAAGCCGGGTCTCTTCCGGGGTTTCTCCGAAGTGCCACTCACCGTCGTCTAGCGCTGTACGAACCACTTCTCCGAAGTAAGCGCCGAGCGAGTGCGCGACGATGGCTTCGGCCGGTCCGAGCGCGACCTTTTTCGAGCCCTCCGTCTGCTGCATCGTTGTTCGGACGTAGTGATCAAGGAATGGAAGGGTTTCGGGGGTGTGGTCGAGCTCGAGCTTGGTCGCGCGGAGCACGTACTCGGCAGCAGCACTCGCAAGGTCGACGACATTCTGAGGAGGGGCATTCATTCGAGGGGCGACATGGTGCTGCGGCGCGGTCGCGATCGCAAACGGGCACGCCGTCGTGTGGAGCGACCAAAAAGGGCTCGATCTCGCGTGACTTCCCAACCGCTTGCGGGTTGGGAACTATGCAATTCCGCGGCTATTCGCCTCACTGCGACCGCAGATTCCTGCGCCCAGGGTTGGGCAAGCATTTCAGCGTGTTCGAGAGAGGCACACACAGCTATATTGCACCCCCCAATCATGACTGGTGCACGTGCCTCTTCGCCCGATTCCGACCTTCCGTACATGGGCGAGGCGGGAAAGACCCGGGTTACTCCTGTTCACGTCTTGCTCCGTGGAGGTGCCGTGCGTTCGGCGCTTGTCCACCGGTGTGTCAACGTTGCGACCGATCCCAAGCTTCGCGACGCTGTGTTAGCCGGGAGTCTTCACCGATTCGACTCAGGCGAAGAGCTCGCGATTCCCTACGTCTATCACGACCCGGCGGCTCGCCGATTTGCGCTCGTGATTCCTCCTGCGCTACGGCACGAAGCCTTGCGCGAGCGTGCTCGTTTGCAGGCGGCGATTGCCGAGGACACCGCCCACACGGTTCCCGACTACGTTCGAGCTTCTGTCGTTGTGATTGGAGGCGCTGACCTCATCGCTTTCATCCAAGCTCACCCCGCCAGCAAACCGCCGGCGGCAGATGCGACGGCGCGTGATGCAACGGACCCTTCGATCGATGCGCGCGAGCGCGACATTGCGATTCGCGAACAAGAGCTGCAGCTCGCGGCGATTCGACTCGAGGACGAGCGGCGCGTTTTACAGAAGCGGGCCGCCGAGATCGAGCTTCGGTTCGACGAAGTTGTCGCACGTGAGCGCGCTGCCGGTGCGACCGGGCAACACGAAGTACCGGACCTCGAGAACGTCGAGGATGCGGACGATGCGTTGATCGACGCCGCCCTCGCGCGTGCTTCCGAGTACGAAAGCGAGGAGGGCCCTGACGCTCCGCTCTCGGTCGAGGATGCCGAGCTCGAAGGGGCCGACGACGACGAGGTCGGCGATGACGATGTCGAAGATGATCTCGAGGACCTCCTGTCTCGTGAGGACATCACGCAGAACCGTTCGGTCAACAGTACGGATCCGGCTCTTCAAGCGATGCGCGCGCTCGATGGGCTCGAAGGCCAGGAAGCTGGCGACTTCGTAGAAGAGCTTCGCGACGAGGAGGTCGAATCCGTGGAGGACCGCGGCGAGCCGACAGGCGTTGGACCCGCTCCCGCTGGCCTCCTTCGTGCGGAAGTCACGACGCTCGATGTTCAGCTTCCAGACGGCCCGAGCACTCGTTCTTCTGCTCCGCCGCGTGCTTTCGTTTCCGACATTCCGTCTCGGCAGGAACCGCTCAAGCACGGGGCACCTACTTCGCTGTTTCTCGACACGGACGCACAGATGGCGGCTGTTTCTCGTGAGGGCATCGAGCTTCACGTCAAGCTCGACTCTGCGCGCGGCGATGCATTTTCCAATGGCGCGGAGCTGGTCGCTCAGCTGTCGCTCATTGGTGACTATCCTGTCGCGCTCCTCTC
>CAZWQH010000452.1:3697-4252 GCA_964635815.1 uncultured Sandaracinaceae bacterium | reverse complement strand
GCTCCGTGAGCACTTGCGCATTCGGGAGCTAGCAACGTCCCGCGCCACACGCGGGTCGACGATCGCGGAGTACGTGATCCTTCTGTCGGTCGTAACGGTCGTCGGGGCAATCGCGATGGCGAGCCTCGGCGTGCCGCTTTTTCGCGGTTATCAGTTCGCTCAACACATCCTTGCAGCTCCGTTCCCGTAGGGGGTGTCTCGTGCCTTGGTTAGTCGTCGACCCCATATTTGCCTACGCAATGATCGCGCTGTCTCTTGCGGCAGCGATCACGGATTGGCGTACGGGGCACATACCCAATTGGCTCACGCTTCCGCCTCTCGTCATCGCGCCCCTTGCGCACGCGTTCACGGGTGACGTGACCAACGGATTGTGGAGTCTCGCGGGCGCTCTCGTGTGCTCGATCATGCCGCTCGTCCTTTGGAGAATGCGCGCACCGCAACTCGAATCCGCGCCGGCGTCGAGCACGCATGAGACACTCTCGGACGTCGCGACGAATCCCGAGACTACGGGTGCGAGCGATCCGTCATCCGAAGAGGATAACGAAGAGCCTTCTG
>CAZWQH010000452.1:0-3687 GCA_964635815.1 uncultured Sandaracinaceae bacterium | reverse complement strand
TGGCGGCGACGTAAAATTGTTTGCCGCCCTTGGTGCACTCGGCCTCCCTCATCTGGGAATGGAAGCGCAGTTTCTATCGGTGTTCGCTGCGGGAGGTTTCGCCATCGTCCTGCTCGCGTGGAAAGGCCACCTCTGGCGAACTCTCACCAACACTGTGTTCCTCGTGATCAACCCCGCGCTCCCCAAGCACAAACGCCGCGTCCTTTCGCATGAAGCGATGACAGCGATGCGTTTGGGTCCATACATTTTCTGCGGTGTCACGCTCGCGGTCGCGCTTCGACGCCCGTGGGCCATGGTGGCCCTATGACGCGCTCACTGCTCCGGGATCAGTCGGGTGTCGCGTACACCGAGTTTCTGATCGCCTTCCCACCGTTCTTCCTGCTCTTCCTGTGCTCCGTGCAGCTAGGCATGATGTACAACGCGAACATCGTGGTTGGTCACGCGGCGGCGGTTGCTGCCCGCAGCGCGATGGTCGTGATGGACGACGACCCGCAATACTACGAAGGCGCCGCGCGCAACGTCATCGGCAACAACGATGGATCGCGGCCCGCGGGCTCCGCGTCAGGCGCGGTTGGCGCAGCTCGAGGAGCCCTCTCCATGTCCTCCTTGCCGAGCGCGAGTGGCGCGGCTGGGTTCTTCAAGACGCTAGGTACCCAAGACATCACGGTGGCCGAGAAGGCCTCACCCGCTGGCCTCGGAAAACGAGTGACGGACGGCGTCCTGAATCGTCTCGGAGGAAGCTACGTTCCAGGACGCACACCGTACGGGGGTCAACGCTTGAACGTCGTCCGGGACGCCGCCTCGATCCCCCTACTCGCGCTCGCGCCAGATTTCAGCCAGCTGATGCGGCGAGAGCAATCCATCAAAGACCGACTCGATCGAAGCAGCGTGAGCGGGCTTCTGACTGGCTTGCTCATGTACAACCGCTTCGCGGTCATCGTGAAGTTCGTGACGCCGGGCCAGGTCGATGAACGTACGGGCGTGTCACAGAACGCGCGCCTTCGGGTTCGCTATCTCTACCACTGCGGTGTGCCCGTTGCGGCCAAGCTGCTTTGCCAGGACATCTTTACGCTCCGATTCGGAAACGCGGTGGCAGAGGGAACTGCGCTCGCCGGTCGAGCAGCCGCAAACGCAGTGCCCATGACCATTCCGTACACCGACGCGAGAGGCATTCCCCGCGTGCGTGTGATCTGGGTCAACCCAGGTTTGCGCGCAGTAGGTCGCGAAGCGGGCCGCGTCGGCCAACAAGCGCTCGATGGCCGATACGGAAACAACGATCTGGGCGATGCCGAAGATCCGAACGTCGGGCTCGTGCTCGCAGCGGCTGCAGGCAACCCGCGTTACATGCTGCTCACACGTGACGTGCAGGTCCCAGTGCATCGCGCGACCTATCGGTATGCGAGTGAGCGAGGGAGAGGAACCGGCATCTCCACCGGGTTGCCGCGGCTTCCACCCGAGGTAGGCGCGTCAAGCCCGGGCTCTGGCGGAAGCACCGGGAACACGATCGCGGGTACGAACATTTCAGAGACCGCGGTTGATCCTGTCGCGGCGGCTGCGGCCGCTGCAGCGAGTGCCCTTGGCGTTCCCTCTTCCGTCTTTGGTCCCGCCCCGACGGGAACCGCAACGGGCGCTCCGACGAGCACCACCGGGACCAGCAACCAACCCGTGATCCTTGCACCGCCCGCAAACCTCCCGAGCATCTTCCGACTTCCATGAGCCAAGCCCCGAAACATTCGAAAACACCGCGGCGCGGGTTCGAGGCACTGATTGCTGACTCGAGCGGAGCGACGATGGTCATCGGCGTGTTCATGGCCGTGCTGCTCGTCGGTCTCATGTACTACACGATTGGAATTTCCGGGACGATCCTCTACCGCCAGTCGATGCAGGACGCGGCCGACTCCGGTGCGTGGGCTGTCTCGATTCTTCACGCACGCGGCATGAACCTCGTCGTGTTTTTCAACCAGCTGATGATGATCGTGATGACGGTCCTGCTGGCGATGATGCTGCTCCGCGGCTTCTTCAAAGGACTCGCGCAGATCTCGCGATTCGCGATTCTGCTCCTGGGGTTCGCTGCTGCGTTTCTGATCCCGCTGATGCAGGTCGCGAGCGCCGCGGAACGCATCCTCACTGCAGCGATCAACATCTACAAACCTATCGCTGTGATCGTGGCAAAGGGATCGGACTTTGCGCAGACGGGCATCCGGTATGCGTATCCGCTTGCCGGCATGGAGCGCGGTCTTCGCAACGCTCGCGAGTACTACCGCCCACCAGTCGATGGCAGCGTGTTCATCCCAGGGAGCGTGATCTCCGGCATCTCATCAATGAGTATGCCGTCGCTTCTGGTCGAGAAGGACGACACGATCTTCTTCTGCCGCCAGGCCGGTGATGAGGCGAAGGACCTTTACATGGCACCGCTACGCCGATTCCGCATTGGCCAAATCGTGAGCGGAGCGGTCCGAGTCGCGTCGTGGTTTCCAAGCATTCGTCGAAAGATGAACAACGAGTACAAAGATTTCGAACGCGCGTATTGCGGTCCGAACGCGCCCTTCCATTCCAAGCGCCTTCAGCTGGTGTCCCCGCCCGCTCAACCGATGAACGGGGGCGGAAGTTGGTACGGGGCAAAGGTCGCCCCTGCCCAAGGCTCGGAGCTATTCCAAACGCGAGGCTTCGTGTGGGGATCGCCGCCTTTCGCTCAAGGCGAGGCGGGCGTGAAGGTGACGTTGTGGGGTGCCCCTCCGCAAGGGTCGCCACTAAGTATCATTCGGCCGCTCGCGAAAGTTGCGATCGCCCAGTCGGAGTATTACTTCGACGACCCCACGTCCAATCAGTACGCGGTCATGTGGACGCAGAACTGGCGCGCGCGATTGCGACGGTTCCACGTGCCGACACGCGGCGCGCTCAACTGCGGGACTCCGTGCAGCATCGCGACTTCGATCATCGGAGTGGAGAACATCATTGCGCACTAGCTTTCCTGCACTCGGGCCCGCGAGCAGCCCTCGCGGCATTTCCACACTCCGCAGGCGTCGCACGCGATTCTTCCGCGACACGCGCGGCGGCGTCTTCGCCGAAACCGTCATCATGATGCCGGTGTTCGTGACGCTATTCTGGTTGCTCTTCTACATGCACGGCAACTTCAAGAAGGCCGTCGATGTCGCAGCGTCACGACGCGCGGCGGCTTGGAACCACGCGCTCAACGGATGTCCGTCTGCGTTGAACACGGCGACGATTCGCTCCTCAAGCGCGCCTATCAATGCGGTGTTTCGAGGGATCGGCGCCGTAGATTCGATCATCCGCCGTGTTCCTGGCCTCGGCAGCTCGTTTCCTGGCTTGTACCCGCGAACCACCCGCTACACGTCGACCACCGCATACGGAAATATTGATTCGACCGGTAGTGCCGCGACACGAAACGTCACGAGCAATATGGAGCTCATGTGCAACGAGCGGAAGCGTGCCCTCTCGCTGACGCGTTCGTTCAATGGCGCCCTCAATCGCATTCCCAGCCCACAAGGTTTGTAACTCCACAATGAACGCTCGCATCCGCAAGTTCGTGTTTCCGCTGCTCCGCGCTACCGCGGTCGCGGTCGCCGTCTTGCTGCTGCTCGCGACGTATTTCTACCGGGCTGCTCGCGCGAACGTGAGCGACTCGTTGTTTGGCATGGGCGCATCGTTGATGCGCGTCGCAGGTGC
>CAZWQH010000451.1:0-4252 GCA_964635815.1 uncultured Sandaracinaceae bacterium | reverse complement strand
ATCGCGAGGTCGATGTGTCCGCCCCGAATCATTCCGAAGCTCGTCGAGCTGTCGAAGATGGAAGACCCGGGAACCATCGTCACGGTTTCCTTCCCCGCGTTGATCAGGTCCGCATCTTCGGTCCCTTCGACGGGCGACGGGCCAATGCCGAGCAGGCCGTTCTCGCTCTGCAGCATCACCTCCACGCCAGGTGGAATGTAGTTGGCGACAAGCGTTGGCATTCCAATGCCGAGGTTCACGTAGAAGCCGTCTCGAAGCTCTTGTGCTGCGCGAGCAGCCATCTGTTCTCGTGTAAGCATGTGTGCTCCTAGCTGGCCTTTCGTACGACGCGGCGCTCGATGCGCTTCTCGTGCTTCGGGTTCGACTTGCCATCTGCGACGACGACGCGTTGCACGAAGACGCCAGCGAGGTGGACGTGGTCCGGATCAATCGTACCTACGTCGACAAGCTCTTCGACCTCGGCGATGGTGATCTTGCCGGCGCTAGCACACAGCGGGTTGAAGTTTCGTGAGGTCTGACGGAATACGAGATTTCCGTAACGGTCCGCCTTCCACGCCTTCACGATTGCGAAGTCTCCGGTGATGGCTCTCTCCATCAAGTACTCTCGGCCGCCGAACTCACGCGTTTCCTTGCCCTCGGCGACGGGTGTTCCTACGCCGGCTGGAGTGAAGAATGCTGGAATGCCGGCTCCGCCCGCGCGAAGTCGCTCTGCTAGGGTGCCTTGTGGAACGAGCTCGACTTTCAGCTCGCCCGAGAGAAACTGCCTTTCGAACTCTTTGTTCTCGCCGACGTAGCTCGAGATCATTTTCGTGATCTGCTTGTTGCGGAGCAGAATGCCGAGACCGAAGTCGTCGACGCCGCAGTTGTTAGAAACGACCGTGAGGTCTTTGATGCCCCGCTCACGCAGAGCAGCGATGCAGAGCTCGGGAATCCCACAGAGCCCGAAGCCGCCGGCAAGAACCGTTGCCCCGCTCGGAATATCGCGCACAGCCTCCATGGCTGTCGGCACCACTTTGTTCATGACGGAGGGTTAGCAGTCGCGATAGATAGGGTCGAATGATCTTCGGCAACGACGACGTGAAGCGACGCCTCGAACGACTCGAGAGCAAGATAGACGCAATCATGCGGCACCTCGGCATTGCCGAGGGAGTGGCCGCCGCGCCAAGCGCGGGGTCGATGGCGGAGGTCGAGCAGCACCTGCTCGCGGGAAACAAGATAGCGGCGATCAAGGCGTACCGGATCGCCACGGGTCTTGGACTCAAGGAAGCCAAGGACGCTGTCGAAGCGATGGATCATTCTGCCGTCAAGCGCTGAGAGGGTCGCTTGCGGACCCGAGCAAGTAAACGCTGAGAGGGTCGCTTGCGGACCCGAGCAAGTAACGCTGAGAGAGGGTCGCTCGCGGACCCGAGCAAGTAAACGCTGAGAGCGTCAGACTGTGATCGCGGAAACGAACCGTTCGAACAAGTAGCGCGAATCGTGTGGGCCTGCCCCGGCTTCGGGGTGGTATTGAACGGCGAACAGTCGCGCATCGTCGTTGGCGAAGCCCTCACAGGTCCCGTCGTTCAGATGAACGTGGGAGAGACGCGTGCCTTTTGGCAGTGACTCGAGGTCCACGCAGAAGCCGTGGTTCTGCGTCGTGATCTCGACGCGACCAGTCGCAAGGTCTTTGACCGGCTGGTTCAATCCTCGGTGGCCAAACTTGAGCTTGTAGGTCTTGCCTCCAAGCGCGAGAGCGAGAAGTTGATGCCCGAGGCAGATGCCGAACATCGGCTTCTTTCCGATCAAGTCACGGACGGTGTTGATGGCCAGCTTCGCCGCTGCGGGGTCGCCTGGGCCGTTGCTTAGAAAGATTCCATCGGGACTGCGGGAAAGAACGTCCGCGGCGCTGGCGCTGCTGGGTAGGACCGTCACATCGCACCCGACGTCCACCAAGCAACGCAGGATGTTTCGCTTGATGCCGTAGTCGAGCGCCACCACGCGAGGTCGACGGGTAAAGCGCGATGCTCCTGCGCGCGTCAACGTCCACTCGCCGGACCCCTGCGACCACTCGTACGCGCTCTTTGTCGACACGTTTGCAGTCAGGTCCTGGCCTTCCATGCCTGGTGCTCTCTTGGCGAGTGCGTGCAGCTCGTCCGACGGAAGACTTCCGATAGCTGCCATCTGCGCTCCGCCGTCGCGGATGGCTCGCGTGAGCGCGCGGGTGTCCACCTGCGTAATGCCGACGATGCCAGCGTTCTTCAAAAACGCGTCGAGGTTGCCTTCGGATCTCCAGCTTGACGGTGGAAACGTCGCTGCGTGCACGACGAAGCCCGCCAGAAACGGAGTGACTGCTTCGTCATCTTCTTTGGTGACGCCGGTGTTCCCGATATGCGGAGATGTCATGCAGACGATTTGTCCGCAGTACGACGGGTCCGTCAGCACTTCTTGGTACCCGGTCATGCTGGTGGTGAAAACCGCCTCACCAGTGACGGGACCAGCCGCACCAAAAACCTGACCGGGGAAGCGAGTGCCGTCTGCTAGCACCAACCAACCGTCCCGCAGGTTCTTCGGCGACGTCATAGCTTGTGAACTAGCGCGCCGTTCACGAGCGTCAATCGAACGCGGCCGCGGAGCTCCGTACCGAGGAGCGGCGTGTTGATCGACTTCGAAACGATGGTCGAGCGGTCGACATGCCAGCGAAGCTCCGGGTCGATCACTGCGATGTCTGCCGGCGAGCCGGGTGACAAACAGCCGACGTCGCTCCGCAGGAGGCGCGCCGGGGAATCCGACATCGCTTCGACCAATCGACTTGGAGTGAAAACACCGCGCCGAACGAGCTCAAGCAGCGAAGCGACGGCCGTTTCGAGACCAATCATTCCGGGGGCCGCGGCGTCGAACTCACAGTCCTTCTCGAGCGAGCTGTGCGGCGCGTGATCGGTCGCAATCGCATCGATCGTGCCGTCTTGAAGCGCGATGCGAAGCGCCTCGATGTCTTCTTCCTCGCGTAGCGGGGGGTTGACCTTGCACGCGGTGTCGTATCCAAGAACTCGCTCGTGCGAGAAAAGCAGATGATGCGGCGTGACCTCAGCAGAGACGCGCATCCCGCGCGACTTTGCTTCACGAAGGAGGCGTAGCGAGCCCACGGTCGAAATGTGCGCGACGTGGTAGCGGCTTCGGGTCGTCTCCGCGAGAATTAGATCGCGCGCGACGATGATATCTTCCGCGGCGCGCGGCCAACCGCGAAGTCCCAGCTGTGTCGACACGCGTCCTTCATGCATCTGCGCGCCCGCCGTGAGGTTGTGGTCCTCGGCGTGTTGCGAAACGAGCAGGTCGAACGTCGACGCATATTCGAATGCTCTACGCATGACGAGCGCGTTCATGACGCAGCGCCCATCATCGGTTACGCCTCGCGCGCCGGCTTCTCGGAGCTCGCCCATATCACTCAGCTCTTCGCCTTTTAACCCCCGCGTGATGGCAGCGAAAAGGTGTAGGCGAGGGGAGCCGTGCGTGCCCGCGCTTCGAGCTCGCTCGAGAATGAGTTCCGTGATCGCGCGCGTGTCGTTTACCGGGGAGGTATTCGGCATTGCCGTCACAGTCGTAAACCCACCCGCGGCGGCGGCGGCAAGGCCAGTGCGGACGTCCTCCTTGTATTCGTGCCCCGGCTCACGGAGGTGCGTGTGCATGTCGACGAAGCCCGGCACCACCCAGCACCCCGCAACATCGGTCTTGACGTGCTCGGGAAGCGAGTTCGCCGCCCCCCGACCTACGTCGCGCACTCGACCGCGCTCGATCACGATGTCGGCGATTTCGTCTCGCGAGGAGCGCGGATCGATTACACGGCCGCCGACAAGGGCAACGAGCTCGTTCATGGAAGACGCAGGCTAGCCGGTCTTCTGGTCTTGGTCTGCTGCTTCGTCGGGGGCCCCGATGGTGCCGACAGAAGAGGTCGCCTTGTCGTCGATCTTCGCTCGCATGGCCATGACCTTGCGGCAGAGGGAGGGGAACTCCTTGTGCCGAGTCGCCATTGTTGGGGATCCACCGCGCAGAAGGGTCTGCACGATGAAATCGAGAACCTGCACTTCGCCGTCCGAGAAACTGTTGCTGATGCGCATGACGATCTCCATAACATCGGGTTCCTGGCGCGACAACGGGATAATGGCGACGTAGCGTCGTGTAATGTCACTTTGTCGATCAGCGATCGCTCAACAGGCATAGGGCGATCGCGAAACCAATGACGAAACCGGGATCCAGACGGATGGCGGCCACTGGCGCC
>CAZWQH010000450.1:0-4253 GCA_964635815.1 uncultured Sandaracinaceae bacterium | reverse complement strand
CACGCCCGCGCCGAACTTCAAACGCGGGCGTACGCCAGTGCGATCCAAGATCGCGTCCGTCGCGGACGGCTCCGCTACGGGCGGCGGGAGCTCTTCTGTTGTGGGGCGCGTGCTCGAGTGGTTTTCGCTCTCGCTTGGCTGCTGATACTCGTACTCGTGACGGTACGAGTACTCCTCGTCGTCCTGCTGCGCGAATGCAGGGCTGGCCAGCGAGCTCGCAAGTAGAACCAGGCCGGCGAAACTCACGGTCACGTTGCATCTAAGGTTCTGTTCGAGTGCTTCCATGCAACCGGTAACCGCAAGGCCCGTGCCCGCCGATTTCACGGGATTCCCCAATGCCAGACAGGGTTCTGGCCGCGCTAGGCACATGACCACTCTGCACGCCGGTCGAGAAGTGCAATGGCCCCGTCGCGCATGTGAATCCGACTACGTGAATCGTGGGCACACATCACATTGCGCGATTGCGTGTCGCTGCCAGTGTGCGCGGTCATGTTCGACGTCCTCATCCTGGGCGCTGGCCCTGCAGGTTCGACCGCCGCCAACCTCCTTGCACACCAAGGAGTTCGCGTTTGCGTCATCGAGAAGGAAGTCTTCCCGCGGTTTCACATCGGGGAGTCTCTGCTTCCCGCGGACCTTCCCATCTTTGCGCGTCTTGGATTCCAACCCGCGAAAGATCGCTACGTCTACAAGGCCGGCGCCGAGTTCGTCGACGAGCGCACGCACGACTTTGCGGAGTACCCGTTCAAGGACGGAATGCCCGGAACGCCAAAGTACGCATGGCAGGTCGAACGAGCGGTCTTCGACCACGACCTCGCCCTTCTCGCCGAAAAGCAAGGTGCCGCCTTTCGGTACGGCTGCCGAGTACGGGATGCCAGCGTCCACGAGTCTCACGTTGAGGTGATTGTCGACGACGGGGAAAAGCTAACGGCAAAGTATCTGATCGATGCGACGGGGCAGGATGCGTTCTGGGCGCGCAAGCATCGCCTCGTTCAGCCGATCAATGGATTCGGTATCGTGGCAGCGTTCAGGCACTTCACGAACTTGTCTCCAGAGTCGACCGCCGAGCTCGAGAAGACCGGGAACATCAAGGTCATCATTCTCGAGAACGGATGGAGCTGGGCGATCCCCCTGGCCGGCGGGCGCTTGAGTCATGGTGTCGTGACGCGCGAACGCGGTGTCACCGCACAGATTGTGGATGACCACTACGCGCAGAGTCCGCTGCTCCAGCGCCTCACGGTCGGTGCGAACCGTACTGAGCCCAAGCTCATTCGGCACTTCTCGTATTTCAACCGAGAGCCCTATGGTGCGCGCTACGCGTGCATCGGTGACGCCGCCGCGTTCCTGGATCCGGTTTTCTCGTCCGGTGTCTCACTCGGTATGTTCGCGGGCGAGCTTCTCGCCGACCGCCTGGGACCAGCGCTCGCGCAGGGCACCGAAGCAGATCCGGAAATCTGCTCCGAGGTGAAGGCGAAGATGCGTATCGCCTACGTTGCTTTCGGCTCGCTCATCAAGAGCTTCTATCATCGCAACCTCGTCCAGAACTTCTTCTTCCACCCGGAGCCACGAGGCGATCTTCGCTCGGGTTTGATTTCGCTGCTCGCCGCCGACGTTTGGCGCGATGACAACCCATTCCTCGACGTGCTTACTCGAGGCAATCGGCGCTGGGAGCCGGAGCATGAGCTTCGTCCACTGGTGGAGGCCGGTGCGGTGGCGTCCAGCGATCCCCTCTCTGCGTAGCCGATGCCCTTCTATCAATCACCTCCCGAACTTGGGAATACGTATCTGTCCGACGCAGTGCTCCGCGGGTATTTGCGGAACACGATGCCGCAGGACCTGCTTATGTCCATCGAGCCCGCCCTGATCGAAGTCGGCGAGCTCGCCGGCGGAGCGCTTTATCGCGATTCGCTCGCAGGCGTCCACGACGAGCCCGTGCTTCAGCAATGGGATGCATGGGGAAAGCGCGTCGATCGGATCGAGCTCACACCGCTTTGGAAAAAGGCACAGCGCATCGCAGCGGAAAAAGGCGTTGTCGCAACTGCGTACGAGCGCAAGAGCGGCGCGTTGTCGCGTGTTCATCAGTTCGCACTCGCGTACGTGCTCGATCCCTCGTGGCACGTGTACTCCTGTCCACTCGCGATGACGGACGGAGCTGCCCGCACGCTCCTCGCCGCTGAAAACCGCGCCCTCATCGAACGTGCACTGCCGCGATTGCTCAGCCGTGACCCGGATGTCGCCTGGACAAGCGGTCAATGGATGACCGAGCGTTCGGGCGGAAGTGATGTCGGCCTGACGGAAACCGTCGCACGTCCGACCGACGATCCGAACGTGTACACGCTTCATGGGACGAAATGGTTTAGCTCGGCGACCACGTCCCAGATGGCGCTTACGCTCGCGAGACCCGAAGGGAACGCTTCGGGCGGTAGAGGCCTCGCGCTTTTTTATGTTGAGACGCGCAATGCTGACGGGACGACGAACGGAATTGCGGTAAATCGTCTGAAGGACAAACTCGGAACACGCATGCTGCCGACCGCGGAGCTGACGCTAGACGCAGCGCGTGCATCGCTAGTCTGTGGGCTCGAGGACGGCGTGAGGAACATTGCGCCGATGCTCTCCATCACGCGCACGTGGAATGCAGTCTCAGCAGTCGCGAGCATGGGTCGGGCGCTTGCGCTTGCAAAGGACTACGCGCGTCGTCGCGTGGCATTCGGCGGGCGGTTGAGCAGCAAGCCACTTCACGTCGATACACTCGCAACGGTCGACGCAGAGTTCTACGGCGCATTCCATTTGGCGTTTCGATGCGTCGAGCTCTTGGGAAAGGAAGAATGCGACGGGCATTCCGAACACGAGGCGGCGTTGCTCCGATTGCTCACACCGATCGCAAAGCTCACGACAGCCAAGCAGGCAGTTTCGGTTGCGAGCGAATGCATCGAAGCGTTTGGCGGGGCGGGTTACGTCGAGGACACCGGTCTCCCGATGCTGCTGCGAGATGCGCAGGTGTTCCCGATTTGGGAGGGCACCACCGACGTGTTGTCCCTCGACCTCCTCAGAGTGATCGAGAAGGGGGGGACGCTTCAGCCGATCGTTCACGAAGTGAGCGAATGTCTGGAAGGCCACGGCACGAACCTGACGGATGCTGCCAACCAGGCGCGAGAGGCCACCCAGCACGCGGTCCGCTGGTTGAACGATACTTTTGCGGCGCAAGGGTTGGTCGGCATCGAAGCAGGTGCGCGTCGCCTTGCTTTGACGGTAGGGCGTGCGCTTCAGCTCGCGCTGCTGATTCGTGAAGCAACGCGGGCAATCGATCCCACGCATCGAGCGAGATGCTCTGCCGCGGCTCGACGCTATGCGAGCAACGGAGTCGATCTGATTCGCTCGTTCGACGATGCTCTGCCAAGCCTGTAGAGCGCTCTGAAGTGCGACGCCACCGCGGCTGACCAGGTCGGAAACGTTCGGTACGTGAGTCCGTACGCCGGCGCGTGCTCCTTCACGAGGCGCGCAGCCTCGCGAAGCTGCATGTGCGCGATGCCAGGAAACAGATGGTGTATGGCGTGGATGTTCAATCCGCCGGCGAGCCAGGTGACGCCGAAGCTCTCGATGGAGAAGTCGGCGGTCGTGGCGAAGATGTGTTCCTCAAAGGTTGTCTGTAGCTTCCCGTCCGCCGCTGGTAGCGGCCACTGTGTCCATTCGTTCGTGTGTGTCGGCTGAAAGATCGAGCCCATCAACAGGCCTGCGGTCGCGTGGCCAAGGAAGTATCCTGCGACGAGCATCCCCGCGTCGCGGTTGATCAGGAGCGGAAGCCCGAGGGCGATGAAGATCGATACGATCTTGAACACGACGAGACGCACGACTTGCTTTATCGCGTGAGTAGGCGGGACGTAGGCTTCGGCGCGCGTGCGCGTGAACGCCAAGAAATCGCCGAGGTAGATCTTGAACAGGCTCGCGAGCGCGTAGACGACAGGCGCGTAGAGATGCTGGTACCTGTGCAATGACCGGAGGGGGGGTCCGGGGATCCAACCGAATTGGACCCCAGCCATAGAGGTTGCGTCGTACTTCGAAACGTTCGGCGCGTTGTGATGCGCGGTGACGTGATCGAAGTACCAAATGTATCCGTTCACTCCGACCAGATCGAAGAACATGGTCCCAAGTCGATTCAACCACGGCGTCCGAGCCGCAGCGCCGTGGCTTGCATCGTGAGCGATTCCCATCGCGCTGATGAGATAGATCGGCTGCATGATCGCCATCGCGAGCAGCAG
>CAZWQH010000449.1:0-4260 GCA_964635815.1 uncultured Sandaracinaceae bacterium | reverse complement strand
CGGACTACACCGACAAGGACTTCGACAGCCTGCGTCTCAGGCTGCAGAACCTCGTTCGCTCGGTCTTCCCGGACTGGACCGACTTCAACGTCGCGAGCTTCGGCAACATGTTGCTCGAGTTGTTCGCGTTCATCGGTGACCTCCTCGCCTTCTATCAGGACAACCAGGCGCGAGAGAGTCGCATCGCCACCGCGACCCAGCGCAAGAACCTCATCGCCTTGACGAAGCTCCTGGGCTTTCGCCCCGCCGGCGCTCGCGCTGCGACGACCGACGTCGTCTTCAGCCTCGCCGCGGTTCCCATTGCGCCAGTGACCATCCGTAGCGGCACGCGTGTGCGCACTGCCTCGGTGACCGATCCCGTCCTCTTCCAGCTCCTCGACGACGTGCTGATCCCTGCGGGCGCGTCCCCGCCCACCACGACGGGGACGATCGAGCACTCGGAGGCGCAAGAGGAACTCTTCGCATCGAGCGGGCTCCCGAATCAGGAGGTCGCGCTCCCAGCAACGCCGTTCCTCGATGGATCGGCAGTGGTCTCCGCGGGCAACGGGACGTACGCGGAGGTGCAAAACTTCCTCGGTTCGGGCGCTGCCGATCGCCACTTCACGGTCGTGGTCGACCAGAACGATCGCGCGACCGTCCGCTTCGGCAATGGCGTCAACGGCGTCATCCCTTCGGGCACCATCACCGTCGGCTACAAGACGGGCGGCGGCGCGAAGGGGAACGTCAACGCCGGGACCCTCACGAAGCTCGACGGCTCATTCACCGACGACAACGGCGCGCCGGTCTCTGTCACGGTCACGAATCCGCAGCCAGCGTCCGGCGGCAGTGATCGGCAGACGGTCGCGCAGATTAAGGTGCTCGCGCCCGAGTCGATCCGCGTTCTCAATCGCACCGTCTCGCGCGAGGACTTCGAGATCAATGCGCGCCGACTCTCGGAGGTGGCGCGCGCCCTCATGCTCACGTCGAACGAGGACGCCGGCATCCCCGAGAACACCGGCATCCTCTACGTCATCCCGCGCGGCGGAGGACTGCCTTTGCAGGCGCTGAAGGACGCGGTGAAGGATCAGGTCACCGTCGTCTTCCCGAGCACGCTCACGTTCCAGGTCTCAGTGCAGGACCCGAACTACTTGGCGGTCGACGTCGAGGCCATGGTCTTCCTTCGCCAGGGTGCGAACGCCACGGCGGTCCGGAGCGCCATCCAGAAGGCGCTCGCAGCCTTCTTCGCGGTGTCGCTGGCCGACGGTACGCCGAACCCGAACGTCGACTTCGGCTTCAACCTCAAGGATGCGGCCGGCGATCCGGCGGGCGAGATCGCGCTCTCGGACGTCTTCAACGTCATCCGCGACGTCGTGGGCGTGCGGAAGATTGGCGATGGGCCGGATGACTTCCTGCTGAACGGCGCGCGCGAGGACGTGCCGATCGACGTGCGCGAGTTCCCGGCGCTCGGGCAGCTCACCCTCCTCAACGGCGACACGGGCCTGGCCTTGTGAGGATGTGATGCCGGTGCCGACCTTCCAGAACCTGGGCTTCGAGAGTGCTGGCGCCGGACCCGGCGCCGCGCTCGGTTGGCTTCTGTCGTTCCAGTCCACCGCCGAGGAGCTCGCGGCGTTCGCGCCCGCTCCTGAGCGTCCCCAGGAAGACTTCGAACGCGCGTGGCTCGGCAACGAAGACTTCCTCTTCGCGTTCGGGCCGACCTCCGTCGAGCCTGCGCTCTTTGATCCTGCGCCCGAGTCCATCGAGGACTTCGAAGAGGATTGGTCGCAGAACGAGTCGTTCCTGTTCGAGCTCGGGAGCATCGCCGCAGCCGACTACGACCCGGGCGCCAGCAGCAAGCTCATCGAGGACTTCAACGGGCTTTGGGCGACGAACGAGTCGTTCCTCTTCTCGTTCTCGCCTGCGGATCTCTCAGGCCCGCCGACAGAAGCCTTCGAGTCCGGCTGGCACAGCAACCAGTCGTTCGTGTTCGCGTTCGCACCCGCGAACCTCAGCGCCGCCTCGTACGACGCGGCCGGCACGCCCGAGCCCGTCGAGGACTTCGAGGAGCTCTGGCCCAACGTGCGGATGACAACCCTGTGAGGAGATGCCGTGGCGGAGACTGACTGGACCTTCCTGAACGATGGGCTTGACGCGGCGACGGTCGACCGCGGCGTCACGAACGGCGTCGCGCGGCCACCGGGCGGCGGAAGCTTCCTCTTCGGTTTCAACTCGCTCGCGACCGCTCAAGGCGCGGTTGGTCTCTTCACGAACCAGGTGAACTTCGCACCGATGGCGAAGGGCGGCAGCGTTCGCGGCGTCCTGCAGCGTGGGCCATCGGGCGGCCCGCTCAACTTCGCCCCCTTCCTCTTCGTCGGCCTGCAGGGACCGTCGGTGAACGACAACGGCTACCTGCTCGGCCTCGCCGATGGCGATCCGCACCACATCGTCCTTCGCAAGGGCGCTCTCTCCGGCGGTCTGCCCGACATCCCACCCGGCACGCAGGGCGTTTTGCGCCGGAGCACGGCCACGTTCATGCCGGGCACGTGGCTGCACCTGCGACTCGACATGGTCGTGAACCTGAACGGCGACGTGCTGCTGCAGGCATTCCAGAACGATCTGGTCGCGCACCCGCTCGGCACCGCGCCGACCTGGGTCGCCGTGCCTGGACTCAGCGAGTTCGTCGATGACGCGCTCGGCATCAACGCCGGCTCACAGCCCTTCACCTCGGGGCGCGCCGGCTTTGGCTTCTTCACCAAGGACGTGACCCGACGAGGCTTCGTCGATCACGTCGAGGTCTTCAGGCAGCTCTAACGGAGGATGGTTGTGGCGCTGACAGCATGGAACCGCGAGCTTGGATCGACGCAGGGGCGAATCGATCCCGCGGCGTTCACGCCCCCCGAGGGGACATTCGCGTTCGTGCTCGGACGCGACCTGCCCGCACTGACGCAGAAGCTCAACGTCGGGGACTTCGTCGAGGTCAAGCAGACGGCCGACTTCGGTGACACTGCGATCGTCCGTTTCCGGGCGCGCATGCGTCCGCCAGCGAGCGTGCCCGCGGGCGTCGCGTGGAAGGCATCGATTCGCATTGATGGCGCCGAGCGCGCGAGCACGCTCCTCGTGCCGGGTCGTACGCGTGACCGGATCGACCTGGCCGCGAATGTCTCGAAGCTCTTGGGCAATCACGAGCTCGCCTTCCGACTCGCCGTGGTGGTGGCGTGACCATGGCGTTCGAGCTCGAGATCCCGGCGGTCTACATCGACGCGGTCCTTCTGGACCCGACACCGACCACGCCGGTCGTGATCAACCGCGATCCCGAGCCGGGCGAGGTGCAAGTCCCGATCGGCGCCGCGATCACAATCGATGTGAGCGACCTCGGGACCGCGGGCATCGACGTCGGCGCGACGCAGGTGTTTGTCGCGGGCGTGCTCGCCTTCTCGGGGGGCGTCTTCCAGCCCGGCTTTACGGGCGCTCAGTCGAACGCCACCAGCCCGCAGCCGGACACCCTTCGTATCGTCGTCGACCCACTCGCGCCGTTCGAGAGCCTGCAGGAGGTGTCGGTCCGCGTCGTCACGCAGACCGTGGGCGGAGCGTCCCAGCTCGACACGTCGTGGTCCTTCTTCTGCGAGGACCTCACCGCGCCGCACGTGGTCGCTGCCCAGGCGCGTGAGCTCAAGCGCGTTCGGGTGAGCTTCGACGAGAACGTCAGGCAGGAGAGCGCGCTAGCGTCCGACGACGCCCTCAACCCGACGCTCTACGCGCTGGAGCGAGTGAGCGCGCCTGCGGTGCAAGCCACGGTGGTGGGCGTCGAGCCGGTCACGAACTCGAGCGTCGACCTCTTGACGGACCTCGAGCTCACGCCCGCGGCGCTCTACCGCGTCACGGTCACTGGCGTCCTCGATCTCTTCGGGAATGCCGTTGTTGCGCCCAGCAACATGGCCGAGTTCGTGGGCTTCGTGCCCACCCGCCCGGCGCGACGCCGGCTCGATCTCTACCAGCTCCTGCCGATGTTGAATCGGCGCGAGGACCAGACGGGCGACCTGCGGCGCTTCCTCCTCTGCCTCCAGGAGGTGACGGAACTCCTCCTCGCCGACGTCGACCGCTTCACCGACATCCTCGACCCCGACATCGCGCCCGAAGCGTTCGTCGACGTGATGCTCGGCGACCTCGGCAACCCATTCCCGTTCGACCTGTCCTTGGCAGACAAGCGTCGCCTCTTGAACGTCCTCGTCGCCGTCTACCGGGAGAAGGGGACCGGCGTCGGCATCAAGAACGCGATCCGCTTCT
>CAZWQH010000448.1:0-4346 GCA_964635815.1 uncultured Sandaracinaceae bacterium | reverse complement strand
CGAATCCGGCTGCGTGTAGTGCGAACGAGAAGTGCGTTGGTGGCGTTTGCATCGGGAAGTGCGCACGTCCGAGCGACTGCTCGCAAGGTGAAACCTGCCAAGACGGCGAGTGCATCGTGTTCGCGTGCGGAGGCACGGGGCCAGCGTGCAGCTCGGGCGAAACGTGCGCGTCCCAAGTGCGACGCGGAAGTCTCGCCGCGCCCGCCGCGCTCGCGTATCCCGGAAACCAAACTGTGCTCTTCGCGGAAATTCGCGAAGGCGGTTTCTCTCAGGGCATCCTGCGCGCCGAATCTTCGGACGGCCGCCGCTTCGTAGCTCGTCCCGACGAACCTGTGCTTCGCGCCGACGGCGATCGATTCAGCTCGCCTGGTGCGGTCCGCGTCGGATTGGAAACGCACCTCTACGTTGCGCGGGCAGACGGGAGCATCGCTCGCTCCGTGTCACTCGACGGAACAACGTTTAGCCCGGTCTCCACGATTCTGCTCCCAACCGAAGCCTGGGAAGGTGAGCGATTGGGATCACCCAACCCGGTCGTTACCAGCGAGCGCACGCTGTTGTTCTTCGAGAACGCGTCGCGAACTGGAATCGGAGTCGCGACCTCGAACGACGGAAACATCTTCCAGAAGCGCGCGACACCGATTCTTACGACGTCCGATATCACGACAGCTTCATGGCCGAACATAGTGCAGGTTGGCTCTCCTGCGCCCGTGCTCGTGACTCGTGCAGACCGTGTCATAGAGCTTCGCCTTTTCTTCTCGGCGCGCGGGCGCGAGGTCCCGGGTCCTGAAGAAACCCCGATTGCGGGGGACGCCGGTGTGGACGGTGGGCTCACGGCGCCGCTCAACAACTCCGTCGGGCTCGCGACAACGCTCGACCTCGTCGACCTCACTGACCTGAAAATGTTCCCGTACAACCCCACGTTCGGACGCATTCGAGAGTTTCGTCGACTCGAGGAGCACGAGCCAACCGTCGTTAGGGTCGGGACACGTTGGCAGATGTACTTCGAGTCCGGCGAAGGCGTGATTTCGTTCGCCGTCGGCGGCGACTCCTGAGATTCGCAGACTCAAACCCGCACGTGTTAGCGTAGCGCTGCGAATGCGGATGCTCAG
Source organism: uncultured Sandaracinaceae bacterium (assembly GCA_964635815.1). GTDB lineage: Bacteria > Myxococcota_A > Polyangia > Polyangiales > JADJQN01 > CAZWQH01. Next base: position 3,237 of record CAZWQH010000448.1, on the reverse strand, counting down.
CGCTTCTACGGAGTCCCCTGAAACGCGTCCGCAACGGGCATGATCCGAATCGCCTCGCGCGCAACGCCAAGACGGAAGGCGTTGATCTCGCGGTCCTCGGCTAAGATCTCTTCAGACTTTGGCGCCGCATAGGTAACGGACGAAGGGGCTTCGCTCGCTATCGCGTCGGCGAGCGCAGTCGCATTGGGTCCGACGATCGCGATCTGCGGCGCCGGATCGCTCAAGTGGCGTTGAAGCGCAGCGTTGACGTCGCCCGCAGTCATCTCTCCCCATTTGGTCGTGAGCGCTTCGAGCCACGAGCGCTGCAAACGGCTGAGCGAATCATCCATCGCAAAACCGAGCTGGCGTGAGGGCGTCTGCAGGAAGAGCCGGTAGTATCCTCCGGCGAAACCCCGAACGCGCTCGAAGTCCTCTGGAGAGATCCCTCGCTCCACGAGAAGCTTCAGCTCGCGTAACGCCATGCGAAGCGCGAAGTGCGCGTTCTCGGGACGAACCGGACGAATCCAGATGCTGAAATATTGAACACGCCGGAGCACGTTGGGCAGCGGAAACGTCGAGTAGCCATCCTGATCGAAGTGTTCGACGTACGCGTAGTCGCCATAGTTGAGCCCTCGCTCCGCGCGCATGCGCTGCATGAGTCGGCCAGCAAACTGTCTGTGTTGTCCGAAGTACGCGGCCGCTAGAGCGAGCGCCGGGTAGTCGGCGTGATCGCGCGTAACCGGAATCGAAAAACCGATCGACATGGCCGTGGACGAAGCATCCGGCTTCTCGATGATCAAAATACGGGGCGCGGCGAACGTTCGGGCTGGTGGAACGCTTAGACGTCCTTCGCACGTCTCGCTGCTTGCGAAGAGCTCGGTTTGAGCAGTCGGCACAAAATCTTCCGGTACGCGACCCGCGACTCCCAGAAGCAATCGTCCGCCGCAGAAAGCGCGGGCATAGTGTGCGCGAACATCGTCAGTCGACATTTCAGCGAGACCGAGACTCGTTCCGATTTGCGGGTGCCCGTACGGATGTCCTTCAAAGATCATGGATTGGAGAAGCTCCTTGCCCAGCGCCTCGTCGTCGTTCGCGCGAAGATCCACTTCGAGCTCTGCACGCACGCGATTGAGCACGCGATCGACATCGTCCGCAGCAAACTGCGGCGAGAGCAGCATGTCCCGGAAAAGCGGATAGAACTCTGCGAGCTTGTCCGTGTGAACGCGCCCGATGAATGTCGTCAGGTCTCGATCGACAACAACCTCGATCGAACCCGCGAGCGGAAACAGCTGAGCCTCGCGCTCGGCGAACGTAAGCTCACCAGCGGCACCTTCGGCCATTACCCGAGCCGTGACGTACGTCATGCCTTCGCTGCGCTCCGGATCATCCGCCGAGCCCGTTCGAAAAACGGCACGGAGAGTAACGATGTTCGAATCCGGCGCGGTGACGATGACGTCCGGCGAGGAAAGCGGTTCATGAACGCGCGGCGATATCTGCACGGTGCCATTCGAAGTGACGCCCGTTTCCGCTGCCGTGGTGGTCGCCTGCGGAGTCCCGCCGCCGCAACCCGCGGCGAGGAGGATGCAACTGCGAACGGCAATCGAGGTCCTTCGATTCATTGTCCTGCTCCCTGAGCCCGCGGCGATGATGCCGTGACGACGAAACGCCGGTTCGGCGTTAGGTACTTGCGTGCGACACTTACGACGTCCTGAGGCGTGACCCGCTCGATCGCCCGAAACCACGCGTCGATCCCGCCCACGTCCGCTGTTACGCCGAGTAGCCCGGCGATGAGGTTTGCCGCTTGGCTCGGAGTCTCTACGTGCATTGCCGCCGAGTACCTCAAGTGCGACTGAGCGTTTCGTACGCGCTCGAGCAACTCGGGCGAACGCCCGGCTTGCGTGATGGCAGCGATCTCCTCCTGAATCGCGTCGACGACCTCGGGAAACTGCGTTCCATCGCGCAACGTCGCGTAGATGCCGAAGAGAAACGGGTCTTTGCGAAAAGAGCCCTGATAGCTTCCAAGGTCGTTGACCTTTGGATCGTCCACCATCAGCCGTTGATAAAGGCGAGCGGACGGACTGAATAGCAATAGATGAAGAAGCTCGAGCGCAGCCGTCTCTCGCAGCGCTGCGTCACGACGTGCACCCGTGAGCCCGCCGTCGAACGAAGGCGTCCGGTAGCCCATGAGAATTCGCGGAGCTATCTCGCTTGGCCACTCGATGTGGCGATCAGCGCCCTCAGTCGGCTCAGCCTCGCGCGGAATCGTGGGCCGCGCACGCCGTCCTTGCCACGAACCGTACTTCTCCCGCACCAAGCGGAGAGTCTCCGCTTCGTCCACATCGCCGACCACAATGACTACACAGTTGTCTGGCGTGTAGTACCTGCTGAAGAAATCCCGCGAGTACGCAAACTCCTCGGGCATGCGCTCGACGTCCGCCAGGTAGCCGATGACGGTGTGTCTGTAAGTGTGACGCTGAAACGCGAGCTCCATCAGGGCTTCTTCCATCTTGAGCCCGGGGTCTGCTGCGCTCTTGTCGTACTCGCCGCGCACTGCGCCGGCTTCGGTGCGGAACTCGGGCTCCGCATATTGCAGGTGCTGAAACCGATCCGCCTCGAGATCGACGATTTGCGAAAGGGCGCTCGACGGACCCGTCACGTGATAGACGGTGACGTCGTTGTCTGTGTACGCATTATTGTCGGCGCCCAGACTCTGAATGACCTGCTCGTACGCGTGAGCGGGATAACGCTCCGTGCCGCGAAACATCATGTGCTCGAAGAAGTGCGCAAATCCCGAGTGACCCGCCTCGACCTCGTCGCGAGAGCCGGTTCGAACAAGCGTGTAGTACGCGACGATTCCGGAGCCGGAACCTGCAGCGTCGTCCGCGCCTCCCCACCGGGTCGTGACAACGGTGAGACCGTTGGGCAGACGGGTTACGGTGGGCTCGTTCGGGAGCACGACCGAGCTTGGCCGTGTCGCCGTTCCGGCTGCGCGACGCTGCGCGCGAGCCACCTCGGAGGCAGGTCCACCGGCACACAACAACGAACAGCTGAACAACAGATAGGCGCCAAAACGTGCGCTCCTGGTTACTTGCCGCATGCCCGTCTATAGCAGCGAGATCCGGTCGCGCGAGTGCGTGCGTTGAGCCGTTCTCTCAAGGATTCGTTCGCAAGAGTGGAACATGTCCGCGACGTCTGTTAAGGTGCCGCTCCTTCGCGCCGATAGCGGCATGAACGGGCTGTTAGCTCAGTTGGTAGAGC
>CAZWQH010000447.1:0-4350 GCA_964635815.1 uncultured Sandaracinaceae bacterium | reverse complement strand
CTGGTGCATGGTCTCGTGAAACGGCGCGAAGAGCGCGGCCTGGACGATGCCCAGCCATACCCTCCGCTAGGGTTGCTCTACATCGCTGCTTATCTCGAGGAACGCGGCATCTCCGTCACGATCTTCGATACCACCTTCAAGACTCGCGCGGACCTGCACACGCACATCCTCCGTGAGCTTCCCGACGTGTTGGCCGTGTACACCAACATGATGACTCGACCGAGTGTCGTTGCGTTGCTCCGCTTCGTGCGGGTGCAGCCAACTCTCGCAAAAGTTCGCGTGGTGCTCGGAGGGCCCGAGATCACGCATCACGTCGAGAAGTTTCTCGAGCACGGTGCGGACGCTCTCGTGCTCGGTGAGGGCGAGCAGACCATGCACGAGCTTCTCGACGTTTGGTCACAACGTGCATTCGCCGCTTGCGACACGATCGTCGACGCGCTGACGTCGGTGTCGGGACTCGCGTTTCGGGATGCTGATGGCAAGACCGTGCGCACGCCCGAGCGAAAGCTCTTGCCCAGCATGGACGTCCTGCCGTTTCCCAAGCGCGAGGCGATCGATCTTTCTCCGTACTTGAATGCGTGGCGCGCTCGACACGGACAAAATGCGCTTTCCATCAGCACCATGCGAGGGTGTCCGTACTCGTGCCGTTGGTGCAGTCGCGCGGTTTACGGCGCAACGTATCGAAGGCGTTCGCCCAAGCTCGTCGCGGACGAGATCGAGCAGCTTCTTGCGCGCTACAAGCCAGACACTCTGTGGTTCGTGGACGACGTGTTCACGATCAACCACAGCTGGCTCGCCAACTTTACGAACGAGCTCGAGACTCGCCGGCTGCGCGTGCCCTACGAGTGCATCACTCGTGCAGATCGCTTGAACGAGCGCGCGATCGAGCTCCTCCAGCGGTCCGGCTGCTTTCGCGTTTGGATTGGTGCGGAGAGCGGCTCGCAGAAAATCCTGGACGCGATGGATCGGCGCGTGAAGGTCGAGCAAGTACGTTCGATGATTCAGCTCGCGAAGAAGAACGGTATCGAGGCAGGTACCTTCATCATGCTCGGATACCCTGGGGAGACCCCCGCGGACATCGAATCGACCATCGAGCATCTGAAGTCCTCGGACCCCGATCAGTTCACGATCACCGTGTCTTATCCCATCAAGGGCACTCCGTTTCACGACGAGGTAGCAAGCGCGGTCGAGCAGCCCGGGGAGTGGGGCGATTCTACCGATCGTGACGCGAAGGTGCGCCGAGACCACTCTTCGATGTACTACAGATTTGCGATCGATCGCGTGGTGCACGAAGTGCATGGTCACCGCGCGCTCCGTGGTTCCTCGCGCTTGTCGAAGCTCCGCGCAGTCCGGCATGGAACCAGTGCTCTCGTCGCGCGACTCGGTATGCGTGCAGACCCAATTTTTCGAGCGCTCGAGAGGGCGACCCCTCGGTTGCCAGGGAACCGCGCGTGAACGGATTCGACTCGGTTGCGTCCCGATACGACGATGACGAGCGCGCGAACAGCGTGATGGAACACCTGCGCGCGCGCAGCATCCGACAGCTCGAGGCGCGTCTCTTGACGGATCTAGCTACGCAGTCTGCTGCTCAGTCCGGTGCGCACTCGCCTCATTTGCTCGAGATTGGCTCGGGGACGGGAGTCGAGGCCGCGCATCTGGTTTCCCGAGGTGCCAACGTCGCGCTCGTGGATGCCTCGGACGCGCTGCTCGAGCGCGCACGAACGCGCGTGCGCGACGTCCGCAGCAACGGCCTTCTCGGCGCACACAACATTCGCGCGACGCAGTTGGCCTCGCTCCTTCCCATCTACGGGCGGGGCCACTTCGACGGAGCCTGGTCGAGCTTGGGTCCTCTCAACTGCGATGCCTCGATCGTTCCTGTCGCCGATGCCCTCGCCGAGCTGGTCCGCCCAGAAGGAACCGTGGTCGTCTCGGTGATGAACCGTTGGTGCATCGCGGAAACGGCGTGGTACGCGGCGCACGGGCAGCTTGCGGACGCGACTCGACGTTGGGGCGGACCCGTCAACGCATCGGCTTTTGCGGGCGGTCCAAAGGACGTCCCCACTTGGTATTTCTCGCCGTCCGAGATCGTTCGCGCTTTCGATCGAAATTTTCGGCTGCTCCAGTCCGAAGCGCTCGCTCTCCTTTGGCCACCGACGTACTTGGCACCCCTGGTCGACCGGTACTCTCGACTCTTCGCGCGAATCGAATGGCTGGAGCAACGCGTGTCGCGTGCGCCGGTGTTGCGCAATCTCGGCGATCACACACTCCTAACGTTCCGCCGCAAATGAGACATGGCCCTCGAAGCTCGGCGTGCTCGCGCATGCTACGTTGCCCCTTCCTTCGATGACCGAGCGTGTTGCGATCGTTCACGACTGGCTTACGTCGATGCGTGGCGGGGAGCGCGTCGTCGAAGTGCTCTGCGACATGTATCCGTCGGCCGATGTATTTACGCTGACGTGGGACCCGACGAAGCTATCCACGACGCTCGCGCGTCAGTCGGTCACGACCTCGTTCATTCATCGCGTGTCTCAGGCCCCGTTCGTCAACGGGAGATTCCGCGGACTGCTCCCACTGTTCCCGCACGCCGTCGAGTCGTTCGATCTCAGCGGGTACGACGTCGTGATCTCGAGCAGTCACTGTGTCGCGATTGGGGCACGAGCGCCGTCGAGCGCCGTGCACGTTGCGTACGTCCATTCGACGTTGCGATACGTCCGTGAGGCGCAGGCTTCTTACGAAGCGAGCGTCCCCGGCGGCGAAGCGGGCCGTACGCTGTTTCGGAGTGTGGCAGGTGGTTTGCGACGCTGGGACACGCGAGCCGCGAGCAGGCCGGATGTTCTGATTGCGAACAGTACGTACACAAAGGATCGCATTCGTCGTTATTACGACCGCGATTCATTGGTGATAGAGCCTCCCATCGATACGGCGCGGTTCGAACGTGCCGCGACGAGTGTCACGGGACAGAACGACCATTCGGCGGCCCCGTTCCTGGTGGTGTCTGCCCTCGTTCCCAACAAGCGGGTCGAGCTCGCCGTTCGCGCGTTCGAAGGTCGCCCCGAGCAGTTGATCATCGTCGGCGACGGTCCAGAGAGGTCGCACCTCCAAAGTATCGCTGGCCGGAATGTCACCCTGCTCGGTTGGGTGGACGATGCCGCGCTCGAGTCGCTCTACGGTCGCTGCGCAGCGCTCGTGCACACCGCGGTCGACGACTTTGGGATGGTCATGGCGGAAGCGCTCGCAGCAGGAAAGCCCGTCATCGCGTGCGCGGAGGGTGGGGCGCTCGATCTCGTTCGTGAGGGCGAAACAGGTTTGCTGATCGCGGCGCCGACCTGTGCCGACGTCCGTGGCGCGTTGGATCGGTTCGCCCGGACGCGGAACGACTTTCGGCGCGAAGTTCTCCAGACGTATGCGCGTCGGTTCGATCGAAGTCGATTCGAGAAGCGCTTTGCGGATGCGTTGGGCGAGGCGCGTCGGCAGCGCGAGGAAGCCAAGCGGGCCGGCGATCCCGGTCGTCGCATTCGTCGTCGCTCGCGCGTCAGCAGAATGCTCAAACGCGCCACGGACGTCACGCTTGCGGCTCCAGGTTTGATTGCGACCGCGCCTTTGCTGGCTGTTCTCACGGCTGCGATTCGACTCGAGTCGCGCGGAAGTGCGCTCTTCTCCCAAACACGCGTCGGGCTCGATCAGCGGGAGTTCACTCTCTACAAGCTCCGGACGATGGATTCGACAGGACGCGTCACGCGTATCGGGCGTTTGCTGCGCCCCACTGGTCTCGATGAGCTTCCACAACTCTGGAATGTGTTGAACGGGGATATGAGTCTCATCGGACCACGGCCAGAGGTTCCAGGGCTCGTCGCGCAGTACGAGCGCGAGCACCCCGGATATCGAGCTCGCCACTCGATGCGACCGGGCATTACGGGCTGGGCCCAAGTGAATGGGCTTCGCGGTCGTGTGCCCATCGGCGACCGTCTCAAGTTCGACCTGGAGTACGTCCACGACTGGGGTCCGAGTATCGACTTGAAGGTCGCGGCGGCGACTGGCGCCACCGTGGTGCGGGATACCATTCGAGCGCTCCGATGACTTTTCGGTTCGCCAAGAACGTCGCGCTCAAGACGACCGCGGTGGCGGTGGAGCGTGCGTGCAGAATCGCGCTTGCTCTATTGGTCGCGCGCGCGTTCGGCGCGGCTTCGTTCGGGCGCTACCAGTTCGTTGCGACTCTCATAGCCGTTTTCGCGCTTGCGACGGATTTCGGGATCGGAACTTGGGCGACGGCCGCCGTCGCACGCGATCCACGCGCGGCGAAACAGACGGCGAATGCCGCGTTGCGAGTGCGCCTGCTGATGGCTGCACCGT
>CAZWQH010000446.1:0-4370 GCA_964635815.1 uncultured Sandaracinaceae bacterium | reverse complement strand
AGTGCGGTTTCGCCCAGGACGCGACGAAAATCGCCGCAGCCGTGCCCGATAAACGTCTGTGACCCGGCTCCGCACTCTCCTCAGCTTCGCGTTGGTCGTGATGGTTCCGACCTCGGGCTTGCTTGGCTGCGCCAGCACGATGGTCTCAAACATTGCCAATTCACATAACACTCTCGGTGCTGCGCAGCTCGAGCGAGGCGACGTCGATTCTGCGGAATCACGCTTCCGCGTGGCGCTCGAGTATCAGCCCCACTTTGCGGAAGCTCACGCGAACCTTGCCATGGTCGCCCTGCTGCGCGGCGATCTTCGCCTCTGTGAACGGCGTGCAGGAATCGCGCTCCGGCTCGATCCCGATCTGAGTCAGGGGGCCAACACGCTCGGGGTCTGTCTCGAACGTCAGAACCGCATGCGTGACGCAATCGCCGCATACGAGCGAGCGCTCCTTGCCAATCCTGGACAAGCAGCAGCGCGGCTCAATCTCAGTCGGGTTCTGATTCTCGAGCGTCGCTATCGCGAGGCGCGAGCGCACCTGTTGCGACTGCGAGAGATCGCTCCCTCGCGCGATGCGAAAGCCCTCCTCGCAGCCGCTGAGCAAGCGTCGGGACTCCCTACGGAATCGCCACCTGAGTCACCACACCGGCGGCGGTGATGCGAACGCGCTTAGCGCGTGCGTTGCGAGTCAGTGTCAAAGCAATGATCGAGCGCTTCTCTGTCGCAGTGCCCGGATTCTGAATGACGATCAAGCTCGCCGCTGTCTCGCGCAGGGTAACGTCCGTCGCAGGCCTACGAATCTCAAGCAGATAGCCTGCATCATCCAAATCCGAGATCGCCAGACCGGCGAGTCCAAACTCTGCTGACCGTACGTCGACGCTCTGAAACGTGGGCCTCGTCTCATCGCGTGCGAAGGCGAGCTCGAGCTGATCGCTCGGGTGCTTCCATGTGAGAACCGCCACGAGAGCGACGTCTTCTCGGAGCGTTCCGGTTGCCCGCTCGAGCCGAGCAATCGCCGTTCGTGTTGCATCGTCGAGATTCCCTCGCTCGCGCAGACGACCGATCTGATCGCGCATGAAGAACTTCGCGCCAGCGGAATCTGCGTTGCTCGCTTCGAGCGCACCGTTGGCGCTCGTGACGGCTTCGTCGTCGAGAGCCACCAACCGGGTCGCGAGACGAAGGGCCTCGTCGTATCGGCCACTGGTGGCTGCTGCGCGCGCCAAGAGCAAGAGCGTCGCGGGTTGATCGGGCTGAAGACGCGCGAGGATGCCGTATTCGCGATAGGCGTCGTCGGCCCATCCGTTCGCGAGGTACACATCGCCAAGACGACGTCGCGCGGTTGGGTCGAACGGGGTGCGTTCGACCAGCGAGGAGTATGCTCGTCGCGCTTCCTTCTGATTGCCACGGCGCATCCAGAAGTCGCCGACCTCGGTGTGCGTGCGTGCATCCGCAAGCCAATCCCGCACCAGTTCGCGCGAGACACGCTCTGCTTCGTCGAATGCGCGGACTTCCTCGAGGAGCGCGAGCAGTCGGAGCTTGAGGCCGAGATCGTTCGGAACGACGGTGAGCCAACGACGAACGAGCGCCAGACGCGCGGTCGGTGTCGTAGCGGCACGGTACAACGTCGCGAAGACGCGCCAATCAAGCTGTCGATCGATTCCGAGGATCGAAACGGCGAGCATCAGTTGATGAGGGGTGCGCAGACGACGCACGAGCGTCGACCGCAGATACGCTTCCACGGACGCATCCGAACGGAGTTGTCGATACAGGTGAAGCAGCGACCGTTCGACGCCGATCGAATCGACGATCGTCCGGAGGAGGGTGCGCTTGTCGCGCCACGTCGGTGCCTCGCATCGCCCGACTGCGTCTTGGTAGACCTCCGCGGGTGCCATTTGCGTAACGCGCTCACGCCACAATCGCAGACGCGTCGTGAGCGATTCAGTTGCGGCTTCGCTGCAACGTCTCTGCACGCCGACTTCGCGCACGGGAAACACGATCTGATGCCAGACCTCGACTTCGCCCGCGCTTCCCGTCGCTGGGAATCGTACGCCGCGCACTTCGGCTTCGATGCAACTTGCGAGTTCGGGATCGGTGCCTGCGTTCGTGACCTTCTTGACCGCTCCATTGCCGTCGACGACGACACCGATCGTCAGATTCGAGTCCAAGTCCGGGCGCGCTTGCACACGTCGTTCGTAGCAACTTCGCGGACCACGCTCGTTCAGTTGAAGAGTCCGGGTCGCCGCCGCACGCAGCAGTCCACCGTCACCCGACGCCGGTGTGGCAGCACTGGCATCTTCGCTCGATTCGCCGGTCGAGTGATCTGCCCACGAGAAATCCAGCGTTTCAGCTCGTTCGCCTCGAGCGCTCAGTCGCCGGCGCCAGCCTGACGTTTCACTCGCGGAGAGATCGAGAGACGCACCACATGCGCCCGCGAAACAGCGGAGCGGATCCGCGTCCCATCCTTCGATCGGCGCGGGGATCACGTCTTGGATCGCAAAGTGCGTCCAGGGCGACAGCAGGCCAAACCGCGCGGCGACTTCGACAACGGCTTCGCGGCCGGCATCCTCGTCGAGAAGATTCTCGAGACGAAGAATCGCCCATTGGCGCGCGACCGCGCCGTCGTCCGACACCGTGGCTCGAGCGATATCGAGGTCTGCCGTTTGTTCGACACCATCGACGACACCACGCACGCGGAGCTTCTTCGGGAGATCTTCACGCAGCGTTCCGACGACCCGAATCGTTCCATCGGCAAGGACAGAGAAGCCAGGGCGCGGATACATTCGCTCGAGCGCGGTTCCCGCTTCGACGTGGATATCCGTAACGTACGGGCGGGAAACTTCATCGAGCAGGCGAAGGATCGTCGGAACCGCGTCCTGGCGATCCGTCATCCGGGATACGTCTCCCTCCGAGAGCCGTCGAAGAAGCTCGACGTTCGCGTCATCGCCTAACGCGACGCTCAGGAAGCGCGCGCGGCGTGCGTTGTCGTCGAGGGAAGCGCGAATCGAAGTGACATCGACCGCCCCCGTTGTCGCGACGCCATCGCCAATGTACAGAACCGTGCCGCGCGGCTTGCCCGCGACTGCACGAGCAGCTCCGCGCATCATCGCGCTGATGTCGGTCGCGCCGGACGCAGAGAGCTTGGCAACCGCCTCGTGCACAGCCTCGACGTAGGCTTTGGTGGGCTCGGTCGTCGTGAGCTCGGTGGTTCCAAGCGGAGTGACGTCGATATCTCCTGAGAACACGGCAACGCGATCGCGTGAATCGAGACGTCGCAGAAGCGTGTCGATCAACGTCCGAGCGAGCTCGAGCGAGTCGGCCTCCGTGCCGCTACTCGTGTCGAGAACGATGGCGAGCTCCAGCGGAGGCCGCTCTTTGGGTGCATCCTTCACGAGCACATCCGCAGGGAACGAAAGCATCGCGAAGCGATCCGCTCCATTCCGAGTCTCGATCGCGCGCGCCTTCGTGCTTCGTTCCATTCCGATGAGCTCGAGTACGAAAGGTGCGGCTGGGTGGTAGTCGCTCGCCTGCAAGCGCACGGTCTTTCCGTCGCGAACTGCACCGAGACCCGCACGTAGCGCAGACGCGCCCGATAGCGATGCGTCAACATTCAGCCGGAACTCGCCGATGACGGCGCTGTTCTCCCGTGACTCGAACGGATAAACGTAGCGACGAACGACTCCTTTGCCATCGCCTCCGAGTGAAACTGCGTTCACGTCATCGAGCCACTGCTGATAGACGATGCGCACGCCAATGGTTGCACCCGCGACAATCGAACCAATGTGACCGCGCAACATTCGCGGCCCATCGGAGTGCAACGTGTAGCCGTACGCCGGCGCGCGTCGCCAAGCGATAGATCCGTCACGATTCATCGCGAGCGGAACGGTCATTCCGTTCTCGAAGCCGGATCCTTGATCGATCGCAAACGAAACAACGCGCGCACCATCTGGAAGCTCCACCTGGTATTCGCCTTCGAGGACAACGCTGTCTGCATTGAAGAACGTCTGCGTGAGCGTCGTGAGGGCGAGGTCGCTTCGAATGTCGACATCGACCTCCTGCGCGCGGATCGAGAGCGGCTTGCGCGGTCGCCCGATGCCGCTGTGCTGGCGACCAGCGAGAGCTCCGACTCCGAGGTTTCCGTGAGACGTAGACGGTGCGGGGTCGGCAACACCACCTGTCCAGTCGTCCCATAGAGCCGTCGAGGTCGTTTGTCCGCGGGTGGTCGTGAGCGTGAGCGTTTCTCCAGAGACGGTGTTACCGCGCTGCGTGGACGTCGCCTTGTCTTCGGGACCGGCCACGTACGAGATCTCACCCTGCGTAACCACGACAACCGCTTTGTCGCCCGCGACATCGAACGCAAAGGACGAAGCACGCCCAATCAC
>CAZWQH010000445.1:0-4374 GCA_964635815.1 uncultured Sandaracinaceae bacterium | reverse complement strand
CTTCGAATCCAGCTATCCCGGTATAGAAGTCCGCGGCCTTCGAAGGTGTCTTCGGGTCGAGAAATCGCTCGATGGACCAGCGCACATCTTCCGCTTCGAGCTCGCGTCCATTGTGAAAGCGCACGCCCCTGCGGAGCTCGATGGTAAACGTCTTGCCGTCACCGCTAACCGTGGGCATCCGAACCGCGAGCTTCGGGATCAACCGGGCTTGCTGATCGTAGTCGAGCATCGTGTCGTACAGAAATCGGTCGGCGATGCTTGAGAGCTCGTCGAACTCCTGATGCGGGTCGAGTCCCGGAAGGTCGTCTTCGTGTGAAAACACGAGCGTACCGCCGCGTACCGGTGACTTGGCCCCCGCACCGACGAAGCGCGGAGTATCGAGCGACCGCGAGCATCCGCACGCGCCGATCGAAGCCGCCATGCTCGCGACGAGGAGCAACGCGTTCCTACTCGCGACCGAACGTCGCGTTCGCAGCCGTTCGGATGGAGAGGTCGTCATACGTGCTTCGTCTCCGAAGCGTCGCGTACGCCCTCGCCGACGAGGTTGAATCCAAACACGGCGCACAGGATCATCACGCCTGGAAGAATCACGAGCCTAGGGTCGTGCGCGAGAAGGTCCTTCCCGTCGTGCAGCATCGTTCCCCAACTTGCGGCGGGCGGGGGAACGCCGAGCCCGAGAAAGCTCATCGACGCTTCGATGATGAGCATCTGCGCCATGAGCGTCGTGCCCATGACAATGATGGTCGGGACAATCTGCGGCAGCACGTGGCGCAGCATGATTCGCGGTGTGGCAAAACCCAGAGCGGTCGCCGCTGCAACGAACTCCAGCTCACGCGCTTGCATCACTTTCGCGCGGACAATTCGCGAAAGGGTCGTCCACGAGATCCCACCGAGAATCAACGCGAGCGAGAACGCTGTCGGATTCTGGATTGCCTTGTTCAACGTGATCGCAACGAGCAGGAATGGGAGCGACAAAGCAACGTCCACCGAGCGCATCAATCCGGTGTCGACAACGCCGCCGAGGTATCCGCTCAAGAGCCCCACCAACGTCCCGATCAGAACAGCAAGGAAAGTTGCCGTCGCAGCAACCCCGAGCGAGGTCCTTGCGCCGTACAGCAAACGAGAGAATGCGTCGCGCCCAATCTCGTCGGCGCCAAGGAGGAACTTCGTATTTGGTCCGACCGGCAATCCCCTTGCGGCGGAGATGCCATCCGTGAACTGCTCATCCGGAGGCAACGTCGCGAGCAACGGTGCGAACACCGCACACGAAACCACGAACAGCACGAGCACGGCGCCAAACCAAGTACCGCGATGCTTGCGCACCCTGATCCAAAATCTCGGATCCATTAATCGCGGAGCTTACGCTCGGAGATGGGAGAGCACCATCTCCGCCGTGATCTCCGGATACTGCTCGGCCGGCGCGTGCGCGCAGTCCGAGACGACCTGCAATCGTGCGCCTTGAATCGCGCGGGCGAGGCGATGTCCGAGTGAGACTGGGAAGATTCGGTCGCTGTCTCCCCACACGACGAGTGTCGGCGCGCGGACACGAGCGATTCGCGGCTGCAAGTCGGCCGTATCGACCGTCGCGCAGTACGCGGCGTACGCGGCATCTCGCGCATCCGGCGGATCGAAGTCGCGATAGAACGCGAGCACGTCATCCATGGCCATCTTCGGGTTTCCGTTCCACACGTTGTTCTTGAAATAGTCGATGAACACAGCGCGCGTGTAGAGCTTCTTGAAGAGAAACGGGCCCACTCCAGGTAGCAGCGGAAGCCGACCTTTGAGCGGAAGCGGGAATGGAAAGCTCGCAGCGTCGATCAGCGTGAGCCGATCGACCACCTCAGGACGATCCGCGGCCAGCGTGATCGCAACACCGCCGCCCATCGAATGCCCGATGACATGCGCGCGAGGTATCGAGAGTGCGCTCATCACGTCCGCGATGGTCTCGGCGAACGCCGCTCGCGTGTACGCGTAGCTCTTCGGGGATGGCTTCTCGCTGCCGCCGAACCCTGGCAGGTCCGGCGCGATGACGCGGAACTGCCGAGCTAGAATCGGCGCGATGTAAGCGAACTCCTGGTGGTTCACGAGCAGACCGTGAATCAGCACGACCGGCGGTGCGCTCGGATCACCCCACTCGGCGACCTGAATGCGCATGCCGCGAACATTGAGGTTTTGAAGGCGCTTGGAAGTATCGGCTGCCATAGGCGACACGAACTGGAGCGCGATCGCCGAAAGTTCGCAAACTGTTTCTCGAGATCTGCCCTTCGTTCCGGCCCGATTGGCGATCGCTAAAGCGAGTCGCGCAGATCGCCGCGATCATTTGGAAGACAGATCGCCTGCTAAACATTTGGAATCACTGAACATATTTATGCTGTACGATTGTTGCGCTTTTTTATTGACCCGATTCTATTCAGTAGATTACATTCACTCCCGTTGAAGCAGCAGAATCATTAGGCAGAGTTTTATTACGTACTTCTCTTAGCCGTACGCGTGGGTTCAAGTCAGAACTGCTGGATGACCAGCCCCCGCGAAACCCATCTCGGACAAAGCAAGGCGGCAATTGTGGACTGGACCGACGAGACGCTAGGACAGCTGGAACAGCAGCACCCGGAAGGTATCGGCGTGCAGCAGGTCGTCGACGCGTTCGCGCGTCGTGGCCACCGGCTTACCGAAGCGACGTTTCGAAAGTACGTCCAACTCGGATTGCTACCGCGCAGTGTTCGCGTGGGTCGTAAGGGCAAGCATCGCGGGTCGCAGGGCCTTTATCCCGCGAGCGTCATCAGACAGATCGAACAGCTCCGGCGCTTGATGGCTCAGGGCTACACGATCGACGAGATTCAACGGAACTTCTTGTTCGTCGGATCCGAGATTGAAGGTATTCGTCAGCGCGCGGATCGGATTTTCACCGCGTTTGCAGCGTTTCAAGCAGAGCACGAAAGCCGCGGCACCGCCGACGTGCTTCTCGCTCGCGAGGTCGCGGAAGCACAAGCACTCGCAACGTCTCTGGTCGAACACCTGCACTCAATCGAGCGACGACTCGCTGTTCAAGCTCGGATGGCACGCGCCGCGGTCTAGCCCGCTGAGCGAGACGTCGTTTCATTTTCAACACGCAGCAAAACACTTCGTAGCACCACTTACTGATTACTCCCGCAGCGCTTTCGGCGCGGCGTGCTTAGTCGCGCGGATTTCCGACCGATCACGGGTCGATCTTGTCCGCACGGCTGATGGCCGGAACACCGGTAGACAGGCTGCATCGAGGGCGATGGAGGCAAAATGTCCGAACAGGCAAACCCACTCTCACTTGTAACGAACAACGTAGTGACCGCCGGTGCGATCGGTAGCACCGGAAACGATGCCGCCCTCCACTCCAGCGCTGCGCAGTCATCAGCACCAAGTGCTGGGATGCCGATGGAACAAGGTTCCCTGGCTCTGGCCATCGAGGAGCTTCCTGGTGAGGACGAGGCCGGAAGAAAACGCAAGAGCCGAGCTCGCGCGCGCACGATTTCGATTCGCCGTCTGAGCAAGACCGAGCTGAACCGGGGGCGAGAACTCTATCCAGAGACCGAGTACTGGCGTCCGAAGACTCGAGCGGAATGCGCGGACATGGAACGCCCTTGCCCGTTCGTTTCCTGCAAGTACCACCTCTACATCGACACCCACCCGATTCGCGGGTCTATCAAGATCAACTTTCCGGATCGAGAGGTCTGGGAGATGACTGAGACGTGCGCTCTTGATATCGCGGACCGAGGCGGCATAACGCTCGAAGAGGTCGGGGAGATCATGAACCTCACTCGTGAACGCGTGCGTCAGGTGGAAACCGCAGGGCTCGCAAAGCTCCGCGCGCTCGATACCGCCACACGCCTCAAGGATTACGTCTTCTGAGCTGAGACCCTCGACCCACGAAACAACTGCGCCCGTGCGGATATCCCGCGCGGGCGTTTTTGTTATCTGTGAACGAGACGCGCACCGCCGGTCGGTTCGCTCGCGGGCCCGAGCGAACAAACACAGCGCACAATTGAAAACGCCCACGCGGGTTGCGTGGGCGCTTCGTACTTCGGCTCTCTAGATCGAAATCAGAGGCAGCCGGGGTGGTACGCCTGAATGTCGCGAAGAACGCGAACATCGAGGCCGCGTGGAAGCGACCACTGCACGCCAACTTCACGCGGGCGCTCGGTAAGAGCTGAGGGACCCTGTACGCCGCGACCAGTAATCGTGTCGACGCTCGTTCGTCCGAGGCCTGGAGCAGTGACGCCCGTTCGGAAGTCATCCACACGAACCGTGTTCGAAATGGCGATTCCGAGGTCAGCAGGCCACGCAGCAACGAAGCTGTCGCGCGTGAATCGAAGAGCGCCAGCGTTTGCGCGCCACGCAACG
>CAZWQH010000444.1:0-4399 GCA_964635815.1 uncultured Sandaracinaceae bacterium | reverse complement strand
TACTTCCGGCAGGACCCGCGCTCGGGATGGGCTTTCGCTATCGGTGGGCGCGTTGGCGCTGCATATCGCGACACTGGAACATGGAGCTTCAGCGCGAGTGCAAGCGCCAGAGGAAGCGTCCTTATCCCGATGGGCCTGCAAAACACGTTGTTGCTCTTGGGCTCTGCAGGATTCGTCGTCGGAGATCCGTTGCCAGGCGAGAACCAGGAAGTGGGCGGGTCGCTCGGCCTTCGAGGCTATCAGGCCGGCGAGCTCATCGGCCGCGCGCGTGCGTACGCGGTTGCGGAACACCGTTACACACCGATCACCAACCTTGCGATCAACGTTGCTCATTTGGTCTGGCTGCGCGAAGTGCAGCTGGCCGCGTTCGTCGGAGGCGGGGTGCTCGGTAGCGCAATCGATGGACGCAGCCTCGTCGGCGCGTTCGAGGTCGGCGCAGGCGTTCGCTTTCACTACGAGTACGTCGGCGTGCAGCCCGGAGTCCTGACGCTGGACTTTGGATTCCCGCTCCTGCGCGATCCAACTCGAAACTCGCACGCGCCGTTCAGCGTGCGCATCGGATTCGACCAGTACTTCTAGCCGCGCGGGTGGAACCGCCGGTGCGCTTGGCGCAAGCGGTCTTTGGTCACGTGGGTGTAAATCTCGGTCGTGGTGATGTTCGCGTGACCGAGGAGAGTTTGAACCACGCGCAGGTCTGCGCCTCCTTCGAGCATGTGCGTCGCGAACGAGTGGCGCAGCTTGTGCGGAGAGATGTCGAACGGAATGCCCGCAGCACGAGCGAGCCGGCGGATAAGCAGGAAACATCCTTGCCTAGTCATTCCCGCGCGTCGGTGTGTCAGAAATACGCGGGCCTCTCCGCCACGCTGCCACTTGGGACGGACTACGGTGAGGTATGTGCGCAGCGCTTCGATGGCCGTCTCCGCGATCGGCACGATCCTCTCTTTGCTCCCTTTGCCAAACGCGATGAGGTACCCCGATTCGAGATGCAGATCACCGAGCTTGAGAGACACGAGCTCCGTGACGCGAAGCCCGCACGCATAGAGCAGCGTGAGCATCGCAACGTCGCGTACCCCGCGATCCGTGGTGATGTCGGGTATCGCGAGCAAGTCCTGCAAATGCGCCTGCGTCATCGTCGTTGGCAGGGTTTTGCTCATCTTGGGACGCTCGACAGTTGCTGCCGGATTGTGAGCAACCACCTTTTCGGCGACGAGGAATTTGAACAGCCCGCGAACCGCACTGAGCATCCGGGCTTGGGAGCGTGCGCTTAGCCCCGCGTCGGCGATGTCGACGACAAAAGCGCGAACGTCCGCCTCGGTGGTTTCCGCAACGCTTCCCACTCCGCGTTTTTCTTGAGATGCCGCAAATCGGGCAAGGTCGCTGGCGTACGCCTGGACGGTTAGGTCGCTGAGCCCGCGCTCGACGCGCAGTTGCACCAGGTAGTCGTCGATCTGCTGGTCCACGCTTGCGGAGTGTGCGCGTCTTACCAGGGGGCTTCCATTTCCTGCGTATTCCGCCGAATTCCCCTAATGGACCGTCGCGGAAAACTTCCCGGTTTCACATCCGGGAACCTCGTGTATAACCCCGTGCCCCATTTTTGATGGGCGTCCTCGGAGGAACCATGGCTACCCGAAAGAAAATCGCGATCATTGGCGCGGGCAACATTGGCGGCGAGCTCGCCATGCTCGCGGCTCGACGTGAGCTCGGCGATGTTGTCTTGCTCGACATCCCTGAGAAAGAGGGTGTTGCCAAAGGCAAAGCACTCGACATCATGCAGACAGGCGCGCTCGATGGCTTCGACGTGCAGGTCTCCGGTACCGCGAACTACGCGGACGCGAAAGGCTCCGATGTCGTCATTGTGACGGCCGGCGTTCCGCGAAAGCCGGGCATGAGTCGAGACGATCTCCTCAGCATCAATCTCAAGATCATTCGCCAGGTCGCACAGGGCATCAAAGAGAACGCCCCGAACGCGTTCGTCATCGTCATCTCGAACCCGCTCGACGCGATGGTGTACGAGCTCAAGAAGGTTTCCGGACTTCCTGCTGCGCGCGTGGTCGGAATGGCCGGCGTTCTCGACAGTGCACGCTTTCAATCATTCGTCGCAGAGGCGCTCAAGGTTGCGGCGCGAGACGTTCGCTGCTTGGTCCTTGGAGGACACGGCGACACGATGGTTCCGTGTCTCAGCTACTGCACGGTGAATGGCATTCCAGTCACGCAGCTTCTCCCGGCCGATGTTCTCTCCGGCATCGTCGCTCGCACCGCCGGTGGCGGAGGCGAGATTGTGAAGCTGATGGGAACGAGCGCGTACTACGCGCCTGCGGCTGGAGCGGCCGTAATGGCAGAGAGCTTTCTGCGCGATCAGAAGCGACTCCTCGCGTGCGCTGCGTACCTAGATGGTCAGTACGGTCACAAGGACCTCTACATGGGCGTACCCGTGACGATCGGCGCTGGCGGCGTCGAGAAGGTCGTCGAAGTGAAACTGTCGGCGGAAGAAAAAGCGATGCTCGACAAGAGTGTCGCGGCAGTACGTGAGCTCATCGAAGCGAGCGCAAAGCTATGAACATCCACGAGTATCAAGCCAAAGAGATTTTCCGCCGACACGGCATTCCAATCGCTCAAGGCATAGCGGCGTTCACAGCCGACGAAGTCGAAGCTGCCGCAAAGAAGCTGATCTCCGACACGGGCACCGATGTGGTGGTCGTGAAGGCTCAGATTCATGCTGGTGGTCGCGGTAAGGCGGGCGGCGTCAAAGTCGTGAAGGGCGCTGCAGCAGCTCGTGAAGCGGGCGAGAAGCTCTTAGGAATGACGCTCGTAACCCCACAGACGGGCGCGCAAGGCAAGGTCGTCAAGCGACTGTTTGTCGAGCAAGGCGTTGCGATTGGCAAGGAGCTGTATCTCGCGCTTGTGCTCGATCGAGAGAAGCGCCGCATCGCGATCATGGCGAGCACCGAAGGTGGCGTCGATATCGAAGAGGTCGCGGAGCATTCGCCAGAGAAGATCGTGCGCGCCTACATCGACCCTGCGGTCGGTGTTTCCGCGTACCAAGGGCGTGCTCTCGCTGAGGGGCTCGGCCTTTCGTTTGCGCCGGTGAAAGACGCTCGCGGAGGCAAAGACCGGCCGTCTTCCGCGGTGCAATTTGCGAAGCTTGTCGTGGACCTCGCGAAGCTATTCGAGCGTGAGGACTGTTCGATGTGCGAAGTGAACCCGCTGATCCTGACCAAGGACGGCGACGTAATGGCGCTCGATGCGAAGCTCAACTTCGACGAGAACGCGAGCTTTCGTCACAAGGAGTGGGACAACTACTTCGACGCGAACGAGGAAGAATCCACGGAGACCGAAGCAAAGGCCGCCGGTCTGTCCTACGTCCAGCTGGATGGAAACATCGGCTGTCTCGTGAACGGCGCGGGTCTCGCGATGGGCACGATGGACATCATCAAATACTTCGGCGGTGAACCGGCGAACTTCCTCGACGTCGGCGGCGGCGCGACGAAGGACCAAGTCACCAAAGCGTTCCGCATCATTCTGCGGAGCGCCGCCGTGAAGGGGATCTTCGTGAACATCTTCGGCGGGATCATGAAGTGCGACGTGATTGCTGCGGGCATCATCGAAGCGACCCGTGAGCTGGGGCTCAAGGTCCCTCTGGTGGTTCGTTTGGAAGGCACGAACGTCGAGCTCGGAAAAAAGCTCCTCGACGAATCAGGCCTCGCGATCGCGTCCGCAACCACTATGGCGGACGGCGCAAAGAAAATCGTCGAGCTCGTCGGAAAGAAAGGCTAGGCCCATGGCTATCTTGGTCGGTCCAGATTCACGAGTTCTCTTTCAGGGCATCACCGGCTCCGCCGGAAGTTTCCATGCGAAGCAATGCATGGAGTACGGCACCAAAGTCGTCGCCGGCGTCACGCCGGGGCGCGGCGGCGAAAAGTTCGAGGGCTCGGTCCCCGTGTTCGACACGGTTGGGACCGCGGTGCGTGAAACGGGCGCGAACGTCAGCTGCATCTTCGTTCCTCCTCCGCTCGCTGCAGACGCGATCCTCGAAGCCATCGAAGCCGGCGTCGCGCTTGCCATTTGCATCACGGAAGGCATTCCCGTGATGGACATGGTGCGTGTCCGTCGAACGCTCGACTCGCAGACGCGAACGCGCTTGATCGGGCCGAACTGTCCAGGCGTGATCACGCCTGGCTCGTGCAAGGTCGGCATCATGCCGGGGCACATTCATCGACCGGGACGCATCGGCGTCGTGTCGCGCTCCGGCACACTCACGTACGAGGCGGTCGGACAGCTCACCGCTCTGGGAATTGGCCAGAGCACGTGTGTCGGCATCGGCGGAGATCCCGTCAATGGAACGGATTTCATTGACGTGCTCAAGCTCTTCCAAAATGATCCGGAGACAGAGGCGATCCTG
>CAZWQH010000443.1:0-4400 GCA_964635815.1 uncultured Sandaracinaceae bacterium | reverse complement strand
AGAGCGTCGCATCCGATCGAGGGTGGATCCAAGGGTAGAACCCATGCGTTTGGCTTCAAGCTCGAGGCGGATCGTATCGATGCCCAGTGAGAGGCTTTGAAGGGGCGTTCGTAGATCGTGCGAAACGATGGCGACGATATCGTGGCGCTCCCTGGCAGACTCGGTGGCTTCTCGCAGCAGAGCAAGGTTCTCTGCGTTGCCGAGAATGATGCGAGCGAGCTGCTTGGCAACCAGGATCTCCGATGCGTCCACGTTGGTGCGCTCCAACCGCAGCGTAACGTAGGTTTTTGCGAGCCCGAGCTCGCGAGCGATCTCCACGACCTCGTCGCTGGAGCTCTTTCCGTGGCGCGCCGAGCACACCTGATCATCGATGCCGACTTCGACCTCTGCGCGCCCGCCAAAAATTTCTGCGGCAGCCTGAGACGATGTGTCCGCCGTGCCCTCTAGACTCGTCTGCGCGTTGATGAGCACGCTCGCTTCCACGAGCTGCTCCAACTGACGCGCGCGTCGCGAGAGGTCCTTGTGCGCTTGGAGCGCGCGTCGGTCGGCTTGAGTGACTCGCATCGCCGCGCGGATCGCGCTCTCGAGACGCTCAGGATCGAGTCGAGACTTAGGAAGGTACTTGACCGCGCCCGCTGTGATGCCGGCAGCGACTCGCTCTGGGTCCGTAGTGCCGGTCAAAAGGATGATCGCGGCATCGATACCGGACTCACGCAGCTGACGCGGGAGCTCCTCACCGCCGAGTTCACCAAGATTCGTGTCGAGCAGGATGACGTCCGGTGCGGTTGATCGCGCACGCGCGAGCCCTTGCTCTGCGTCCGAAGCTGTCGTCACGCGGAGCGCAAGCGACGTCTTCTGGGCTATGAGCTGAGCTTGTTCGAGATCGACCGCGTCATCGTCGATGATCAGCAAGTTGATCATTGAACGAAGCCTCGCACACTTGTATGGGCGTGCACGAGAACTCCTCGGGAGTCGTAAGCGTCTTCAGAGCGCGTGCGTGTGGCCCCGGGCGACAATCGTCGAAAGCCGCCCCAGTGCGGCTACTTGTTTCGTCCAAAGTATTCTGAAGGTCTCTGTTGGCATTCGTCATGCTCCTATGCGCGTGGTTTCTCCACTCGCACGTCGCACTGCGGGAATGGCCACGGATCCGCCCACGGAAGAACCGTGCACCGAAGTCCTTCGCGGCATGGAGCTCGACCTTTGGTTCATGGAACACACCGCGTCGAGGGAATCAGAGAATGACGAGAAGCGTGGCAAAACACGACACCCTGATTCGTCGCGTGTGGCGTAGGGCCCCAGGTCGCTCGGTGCCGCCGGCGGATGATTTGTGCAGTTACGACAGGTTAGCGCAAGAGGTGCGGCTCTCCCTTAACGGTCCAGACTATGCACGGTAACCACTGAGCTGCCTGGCGCACGGTCTCGTGCAGGAGAGCTTCTGCTGCGAGACGAAAGACATGGCCTAACTATGACCGGACGCCCCATGAACAGCGGGAACATTCTTGTAGTCGACGACGATGCTGATGCGGTCGAAGCACTCGCCGAGAGTCTTCGCGCGCGCGGTTTTCGCGCGACTCCAGAGACGAACCCAAACGAAGCCATCGCCGACGCGATCGGCGACAAATACGACGTCGTCGTCACAGATTTGCAAATGCGGTCCCTTGATGGCTTGGCATTGTGCGAACGGATCGTGGGCGCTCGTCCAGACTTGCCGGTCGTTGTGGTCACGGGACACGCAAGCGTCGATGCTGCTGTGGGCGCCCTCCGCGCCGGGGCCTACGACTTCATCGTCAAGCCAGTCGATCCAGAGATCTTGGCGCTGACGGTTGAACGGGCGGTTCAACACCATCTGCTGCGGAGTGAGGTTCAGCGTCTGCGTATTGCGGTCGCTGCGGACACGGATCCGTCGCCTCGCTTGCTTGGAAAAAGCCCGGCAATGCGCAAAGTCCTCGATGTGGTTAGCCGCATCGCACCGACGCAGGCGACTGTGCTCATCACGGGTGAAAGCGGAACCGGTAAAGAGCTGATTGCTCGCGCCATTCACGAAAACAGTCCGCGCCGCGACGGGCCTTTCATCGCGATCAACTGCGCGGCAGTCCCGGCGAGCTTGTTGGAAAGTGAGCTCTTCGGGCACGCGAAGGGCGCTTTCACGGATGCGAAGAACTCGCGACGCGGGCTCTTTCTCGAAGCACAGGGGGGAACGCTGTTCCTAGACGAGATCGGCGAGATGCCGCTCGAGATGCAGGTGAAGCTTCTGCGTGCGCTTCAGGAACGCGTCGTCCGAGCCGTAGGCGGTACGGGAGACACTGCGTTCGATGCGCGCGTCGTTGCAGCAACGAACAAAGATCTCGAACGCGAAGTTCTCGAGAAGCGATTCCGAGAAGACCTCTACTACCGAGTCAATGTTTGCTCCGTCGAGGCGCCACCGCTGCGCGAGCGAGCCGGCGATGTGCCGCTCCTTGCGCGCGCGTTCGTGGATCGATTCGCAAACAAGCATGAGAAGGCGGTCAAAGGGATCGCGGCCGCCGCGTTGGCCAAGCTAGTGCAGTACGACTGGCCCGGGAACGTTCGCGAGCTCGAGAACGGAATAGAACGTGCGGTCGCGATGGCGCAGTACGACCAGCTCGTGATCGAGGACTTGCCGGAGCGCGTGCGCGCGTATCGCCCGGAACAGGGAGACATGTTGTCCCCGACGACGGTGAGCGAACTGGTTTCGCTCGACGATTTCGAGCGGCGCTACATCAGCCACGTTATCGGGCTCGTGAAAGGCAACAAGTCGCGGGCGGCCCGCATCTTGGGTCTCGATCGGCGAACACTCTACCGAAAGCTCGAGCGACAGCAGGCTGCGGTAGAGGGCACCGAGTCTCGCGACAGCGATGGGCGTCCCGGGTCCGCGCCACCTTCCTCCGCACAGTCCGTGATGATCGGAAGCGCAGCTCGCAGACGTGATCAGGACTCGTCCGAGTCGACCTACGATTTGAAGGCGGAAGCGCTGCCGGACGCAGACGACGAACCTCGCGATGACGAGAGAGGCAGCAGACGTTCCGTGGAGTCAGGCGTCCACGTTGCGCCCACTGAGGCGCGTTCGTCCGCTTCGCTCGCAAGTGAAATTGCACGCAACGGCTCGCACTCGGTGCTGGTCGTCGACGACGATCTCGACACACTCGAGCAGATTCAGATCCTGCTTCAGGCCAAAGGCTATCGTGTCGAGGTCGCGTCGGGCGTCGCGGAAGCCATGCGGACTCGCAACGTCGATATCGTGCTCACAGACCTTCACCTGCAAGACGGCTCCGGCGCGCATCTGCTTGGTCGTTTTGGCGATGCCCCCGTCGTGGCGATGACCGGCTCCAAGGAGAGCAATCATCACGGCTTTCAGGGGTGGCTCACCAAGCCTGTTTCTCTCGAACGATTGACAAGCACTCTGGCGAATCTGCTCGAGGCTTCTGTTGCAGCCCATGCGTCAACGGTGACTGAGATCGTCGTCTAGGCTTGCCATCGCGGATGGCATGAAACGACAACAAAAGAGAGCGCGCCCGCGAGGGACGCGCTTTTTGCGTTTGGAACGCGCATCTGGGCGCGCCGCAGGCATGGAGCTGCAGTCGAGGCAAAACGCGACAGTTGTGCAAACGCGCGTCACATGATCCGTGCGCACACCCCGTTCTGCGATGTCAGCACCCCCGCAAAACGTAGGGATCTCTCGCGAGGCGCGGCGATCTCATCTCGGCACGGTCGATGCAAAGCATTCAACCGAAGCCAAACGGCAAAGGAGATCACGAATCATGAACACACAACATCTGGTTGACCTCGGTCAAAAACTTCTCGGCGCATCGGATGCACGCGACCGCGCTCGCATTCTGGTCGACGAGGTTCCTGCGAAGACCCTCGCCGCGGTTGGTTTGGCGAAGTCTGGTCACAGCTCCGTCGGACTTCCGATTGGCGCGTTCCTCGCTGGCGCCGTTGTAGGCGCAGGCGCCGTCATTCTCTTCGTTCCCGGTGGAGAAGAGATGCGTCGCGAGCTCAGCGCGAAGCTCGCCGCCTTCGCATCCAGTTTCAAGTCGAAGAAGGCTGGAAAAGGGGAGACCGGCAAGGACAGCGAGAAGGACTCCGACGAGAGTTCCGCTCCCATGTTTGGTCGTGGCGCAAAGCAGAGCTCTTCTGACAAGTCGAGCGAAACTGATTCCGCAAGTGCGACCTCGAACTCAGCGACACCACCTAACGGCGGTACGTCGCAACCTGGATCCAACCAGAACCAGAACCAGAATCAGCAGCGCCGCCACAGTGGCGCGCGCGCGTAGTTCAACCAAGCGCTAGCTCAGGAAAGAACACGTCATGATCATCATCGCAATCATCAGCTGGATCGTCTTCGGCTTCATCGTCGGCCTCGTCGCTCGCGCCCTTTACCC
>CAZWQH010000442.1:0-4402 GCA_964635815.1 uncultured Sandaracinaceae bacterium | reverse complement strand
TCGTCGCAAGACTTCGGCGGGTGTGAGGCCATTCACGCCCACCGCGCTTCGAGCTCGCGCCACCCAATATGCGTACTCTGTCGAGAGCGAGCTCTTCGGTGCCGCAACGCCAGCCGCTTTGCACAGGGCGCCATAAAACTCGCGCGCCTCTAGGAACTCCGCGTCAGTGAGATAGTACGCATGCCCGTGCGCTGCCGGTGCGGATGCCGCGAGCACCGCCGCGTGCGCGACGTTCTCGACGTGGACCGCCGAGTGCAGGTTGAACCCTCCGCCTGGGAGCGCGAGCTTCGAGTCGCTCGCTTCACGGATCAGACGTGGCAGTGTCGTGTGATCTTCGGCGCCCCAGATTCGCGCGGGTCTCAAGCACGCGATCTCGATCTCGGGACCGCTCATGGCGAGTGCTAGATCCTCTGCGAGCTGCTTACTCCGAACGAACGCGTCGAAATGCGGTGCGATTGGCTGACGGTCTTCGTTCCATCCTGCTCGGTCTTCACGCGTGAGCGTCACGTCTGCGCAGGAGAACAAGACCACTCGCTTCACACCCGCGTGCTTCGCAGCGTTCAGCACGTTCTCCGTCCCCGCCGAGTTCACCCACATCAACTCGTTCGCATCGTGGTGCTCGGAGTGAAGGCCAGCCGCGTGAACAACTGCGTCACATCCGCGAGCGTGCCGCACGATAGCGTTCGGATCAGCGATGGATGCTTGCTTCCAAATCGGGGACTGCTCCTCGAGGACGGCTTTTGCTCCGCGGCCGGTCGCAAGCACATGATGCCCAGCGGCTCGAGCAGTTCGAACGACGTAGCGTCCTACAAAACCACTTGCGCCGGTAACGAGGATCTTCATGAGAGCGCCCGCATCATAGTACTGTGAGGCATGCTTGCGCGGGGTTTGACAGCGATGCTTCTCGCAAGTTCCGCGTGGGCATTTGGGTGTAGCTCCTCTTCGACCGAGTGCACAGACCGAGACGGCGACCGCTACGGGGTCGGCGCCGGTTGTGTCGCAGCAGATTGTGATGACTCAGATCCGACTCGCACCACGTCTTGCACGGATGCGGGGACCGTGGATTGTCGTGAGCGACCCGCATCGCCCGGATGTCCCTGCCTCGCAAGCTCGATTGCTGCCTGTCATGTGGGCGCGGAGAACCTCGCTGGCGTGGGCATTTGCAAGAGCGGCACGATCTCCTGCCGGTCGGGGCGCTACAGCGCTTGCGTAGGCGCAGTGGGTCCACGCTTCGAGAGCTGCAACGGCATCGACGACGACTGCGACGGGTTCATCGACGACGGCGTTCTGAGTCCGTGCGGCGGCTGCACTCCCGGCTGCACAGGTGCGGTATGGGGTGAGGGGATGGAGCGGTTCGTTCCAACCGACACGACCGCGCTGTTCTCGAATGGCGAGCTGACTTTGAAGCGTGAACCGCGTTCCTTCGAGTCGCTCTGGGTTCCAAGCTCCGGCGACGGTGTCGTGAGTAAGATCAGCACGACTAGAATCGTCGAGGACGCTCGGTACTGGGTCGATCACACCAGTGCCGGGGATGCTGGGATCGCGGCTTCTCGCGCGGCTCAACCGACGCGCGTTGCCGTCGACTACAACGGAGATGCGTGGATTGTGAATCGCGCTCCGCTCGGACAGTCGACTGTTACCAAGATCGCGGGGACGCGCGCGCGCTGCGTAGATCGCAACAACGACGCCACGATTCAGACGTCTGCAGGCGCAGCCAACATCCTCGCACCCGGTAGCGACGAGTGCGTTCTCTTCACAGTTCCCGTGGGTGGCACAACGCACTTCGCTCGAGCGATTGCGATCGACGGGACAATTGGTCTCGATGGTGACCGCGGCGGGAACGCGTGGATCGGGCTGCACAACGGTGAGTACTTCGTCGAGCTCGACGCTCGCGATGGTCACGAGGTTCGACGCGTGCCGACGCCCGGGTTCGCGCCTACAGCCGCACACTTCGATCCCAGCGGAGTGCTATGGAGCGTCTCTCGCGACGGGAAGCTTGCGCGCTACGCGCGAGGCTCACGAGACACCGCGGCCACACTCTCGCTCCTCCCCACCAGTTGCTTCGTGCTCGACGGGCTCACCATCGATTCGGACGGTCGCTTGTGGATGACCGGTTTCGATTGCGACCTCGTCCACGCGATAGAACCGTGGCTTGGGTCGATCCGCAGCGCGACGTCTTCACCAAGCCCGAGAGGAATTTCCATGAGTCACGGTGCCAATCCGTCTGCGTGGATTACGCACACGGACGAGCGTTTGTCGCGGTTCGGTGTGTCTCCGCTCGGACCCACACAAGTGATCGACGTCGCGGCGCCGCAGCCAATCGCCCACGAGTCCATTGGCGTTGCTACCGATGCACAGGGGGCGACTTGGGTCGTCACCACATCAGGTTCCGGGGCAGGCGGCGAGCTCGGCCGCGTCACTCGAATCGACCAGGGCACCGGAGGCGTGACGCATCGTCTGGAAGTTGGGCGTGATCCGCACGTTCAAGGAGATCTCACGGGAACGGGACTCACCGCGGGGTACGTGTCGAACGGTTCCATCAGCAAGACATTCACCGCGTGTCCGGATGGTGGAACAGAGTGGCGTGCAGTCCATGTTCGCGCCCGAGGCAGTGCTTTTGCGCGTGTGATCGTGCGAGCCAGGCACGCGGACAACGTAGCGGCGCTCGCGAACGCTACCGACATCGACATTGGAACGGTCCAATGGCCCTCGGACCAAGTGAGCACTTCGCTTTCCTCAACCACGACCTTTGCTATGTCGTTCCCGCGAGGTGGCGTGGTCTCGTTGTCGTTGTCGCTCGAGACGGATCACGCCGACGGCGCGCCTGTCATCTCACGAGTTGGCGTCGAGTGGGCCTGCCCCGGCCCGATCTGAGCGAGGTCCGAGCGAATAAACGCGAGGACTGCTCGCGAGTTGCAACTCATTGCTCCGAGTGCGCAGCCAACCCAGAAGGTTCGAGCGAATAACGCGAGGACTGCTCGCAGGTCCGAGCGAATAAAAACTACGCGCGCGCGCGCTTCGGAAACTGAATGACGACACCGGGCGCGCTCACGCGAGCTGGCGCCTCCGCGACGGGAGGACGTAGTCGCGGCGTACGAACCCTCGGCTCGGAAACAGCTTCCTGGCGCGACTGCGGAATGCCGTTCGTGCGATGCCCACCGCGACCGGACAGCGGAAATGCGCTCGCAAGGTAATTCCCGTCGGTCATCATGTCGCGTTGCCTCGCCCAAAGCGCTCTCAGCTTGTCGTTCGTGCCGGTCTGAGCCCACGTCCATCCTTGGAACTGCATCGCGAGCCTACACGCCTCCGCGATGGGTCCTGGGAAATGCTTATGCATGACGTAACAGAAGCCGCGACGCGCTTCGAATGCGAGCTCGGGACGAACTTCCGTAGACGCGCCTCCCAGATGTACGACGCGATTCGGGACCATCTCGAGCGCGTACCCTGCTCGCTCAGCACGAATGCACCAGTCAATTTCTTCGTTGTACAAGAAGAGATTTTCATCGAGCCCGCCGATGTGCTCGAGCACGTCTCTGCGTGTCATCAGACACGCGGCGTTCAAGAGATTCGTCCGGAGCGGCATGCGAACCGCACGCACGTTGGGCAGGTACCACAGACCGAAGTTATGCTGACGCGTCCCGTCAGCGTTCAGCAACACCGGCGCCGTTGCACCGAGCTGAGGGTTGTCGCGCAAGCGCGAGCGCATCGCTTCCATCGCGTCGCGGGTAACGAAGACGTCAGAGTTGTGCATCAGCACGAATGACCGGGAGGCGACCTCCATGCCGCGGTTCGTTGCGTGCGCGAAACCATGGTTCCGGACGCTTAGAACTCGTGCGGTCTTGAACTGCCGAGCGACCGCATCTGCGGAGCCATCAGTCGACGAGCCATCCACCACGATAATCTCGGCGCCGGGCGCGACCTCTCGAAGAGTCGCGAGTGCCTTCAGAAGAACATCCTTTCCGTTGTAAGACGGGATGACGACGCTGACGTCTGCGAACGACGACTGCACATTTGTTTCGCGTGACCTCGTGGGTCTTTTGGAAGGGGTGTGGCTACTCTGACCAAGATCGAAGGGCATATTTGTCGCTATCCGTTCACGGCGACCGTGAAAAACAGGCACACATCCGCCTACAGACGACCGGCTTTACCGGAAGTATGGAGGAAAACAAGCTGCGATTGTGCAGCCTCGCCACAATAAGCAGGATCCAAGCCATTGGTCTCTGGACCCCAAAAGTCTCCACGGCGCAATTTTTCCCTCGGGTACTGACGCTTCAGCTGCGCAGGTTGGCTCACGTCGGTGGGCGTCTTTTGAACAACCAAACAAGTAGACCAGGTAGGCAGACGACTGCAGCTGACAGGCACGTGATCTCCCCCAACGACATCGCGAGGCCGAACGAGTTCA
>CAZWQH010000441.1:0-4402 GCA_964635815.1 uncultured Sandaracinaceae bacterium | reverse complement strand
AATGCGCTTGCAACGCACACCGGCGCGTCCGACGTGGTCGCTTGTCGCGCAGCTCGCGCAGGGGAGCTCCCGATACGCAGAGTGGGGGCCGTTCCTGTCCGAATCGCAGTGACGACCGCGTGACTTCCGAGATGCAACCGCTGGCGCCGGGGCGCCGTTGGTTGGTCGGCGGCGTGACCCTAGCTTCTGCGCTACGCTGGCGGCCCCCTCGACGATGTTTGCAGATTCGAAAAGCGCCCCGCCACGCGTAAGCACCCCTGGAAAGCTCGGTATAGGTCGCCCTCGCGCGCGCGAGCAGCGGATCATCACCATCACAGGCGCGAAAGGCGGCGTCGGAAAGACCGTCTTCGCGACGAACCTCGCCATCTATCTTGCAACGATTGGGCGAAAGGTCGTGCTCGTGGATGCGGACGCGTCGGGTGCCAACGCGCACACACTCCTGGGCGTCGACAGCCCGGAGTCCTCGCCGCTGCTTCGCATCGCGACGCGTTCCGCATCGCGCGAGCTGACGCATGGGATGGTCGAGACCAGCGTGCCGGGGCTTCGGCTTCTGCGCACGGGCCTCGATGCCCCGGCCACCGGAACAACACAGCGCACGCGGCGCGCACGCCTTATCGATCGCCTCCGCCGAGTCGACGCAGAGTATCTCGTGGTGGACCTCGGCAACGGAACGAGCAGCACAATGCTCGACTCCGTGTTGGCAGCTGACTTTGCGATTTTCGTCGCGACCCCCGAACCGACCTCGATCGAGAATACGCACCGTTTCATACGCGGGCTCTATGCCCGCAGACTCCTGAGTCTGCCGCGCGAGAAAAAGGTTCGTTACCGGCTCGCCGAAGTGTTGAAGCAGCTCGGCGGAGCACCTGCGCCGCGCGACTGCGTCGATCTGCTTGTCGCCAAAAAGGATCCAAGTGCTGCGATGGCGCGGACAGCAATGGACGAGCTGCGGCCGCTAGTCGTTCTGAACCAAGTGCGCGTCCGCGGCGACTTGGAGCTGGGAGATGCTCTTCGCACGGCAATGCTCCGGCGCTTTGGCATTGGTATCGAGGTGCTCGGGTTCATCGACTACGACGATTCCGTGTGGAGTTCGGGACGAGCGCGAAAGCCACTGCTCGTCGATAGTCCGGGATCGAAGGCGAGCCGGAGCTTGGAGAAAGTTGCACGCAAGCTCGTGGGCCTCGACTTGGGCAAGACGCGAATTCCGCCCCTGCGGTCGGTGCCCGAAGATTCGTATCACGACATCCTCGACCTCGAGCGCGGCGCGAACGACGACCAGATTCGTCGCGCGTACAAGCGCGCGAAGGAGATCTATTCGCGCGATTCGCTTGCATGCTACGGGCTGTTCACCACAGCGGAGCTGCAGGCAGTGCGCGCACGGGTGGATGAGGCGTTCGAGGTCATGCTCGATCCGGTTCGGAGACGCCCATATGAGCTGTCCGTCTTTCCGAGCTCCGCGGTCGAACCCGCGCCTGTCGACGCATGGGAGGACGCGATGCCTGCCCCGCCCCCTCCGGACATCAATCCGACGACCGAGTTCACAGGGGCGCTGCTTCGCGATCTGCGGGAGTCTCGCGGCGTCGATATCCAAGACGTTTGTAAGCGGACGAAGATCACGGTGCTCTACCTCACTGCCATCGAAGAAGAGGACTTCGGCATGCTTCCCGCCGCCGTATACGTCAGGGGCTTCGTTGCGGAGATCGCCAAGGTCCTCGGAGTAGATCCGGCGCACGCGAGTCGCACGTACGTAAAGCGCTACAGCCAGTTCCTTGCGGACCTGCACGCGTGAGCGAGGTTCGCGCGCTGGTGCTGGCTTCTCAGTCGCCACGTCGCCGGGAGATTCTTGCTCAGCTGCGGATTCCGTTCGAAGTCGATCCGGGTCACATCGAGGAGGTTCGTCGAGTCGCGGAGTCTCCCGAGGAATACGTGAGCCGTCTTGCTCGAGAAAAGGCTCTCGCCGTTTCAGCGCGATGGCCAACGCGTGTCGTGCTGGGTGCCGACACGGTGGTGGTTCGAGCGGAGCACGTGCTCGAGAAGCCTGCCGGGGATTCGGTCATCGAACGGCGCGCAAATGCGGCAGCGATGTTGTTGTCGTTGAGCGGATGCAGTCACGCGGTGCTCACGGGGGTCGCGCTCGTTCGCGACGCGCAGGTGCTTCGCGAGTGCGTTGCGAGAACTTCCGTAGAGTTCGGCACAATCTCTGAAGAAGTAGCTGCGTGCTACGCGGCAACTGGGGAAGGGGATGACAAGGCAGGCGCATACGCCGTTCAAGGGGCTGCTGCGGGGTTCGTCAAGGCGTTGCACGGGAGCTACTCGAATGTGGTTGGTTTGCCGGCAGCTGACGTTTTGGAAATGCTCGCTGCCGTGGGTATCTTTCCAAAATGGACGTAGCGGCGTGCGTCGAGAACGTTCGCAGTCGAATCGCAGCAGCGGCGAAGCGCGCGGGTCGCGATCCAGACGCTGTCCGCTTGGTCGCGGTATCGAAGTATCAGCCCGTGGCGTTGGTCCAGGAAGCCGTGCACGCCGGCGTATCCGACTTTGGCGAAAACTACGTTCAGGAGCTGGAGCGAAAGCGTGGCGAGCTGAGCATCCCGATGGTGCGGTGGCATCTGGTCGGGCACCTGCAATCCAACAAAGCGCGAGTTGCTGCCACCGTTGCGAACGTCGTCCAGTCCGTCGATTCGGAGAAGCTCGCGCTGGAACTGTCCAAGCGTTGCGAGCAGGCGGGCCGCGTGATCGATATTTTTCTTCAGGTCAACATCGGACGGGAACCGCAGAAGGGTGGCGTTCTCCCAGAGGCCACGCGCGCGCTTGTTGCGCGTTGTCGCGATCTCTCCGGCGTGCGTCTCGTCGGACTCATGTGCATTCCGCCTGCGGACATGGATGCGAGACCTTTCTTCCGTGCGATGCGTGGGCTCGCCGAAGCCGCGCACGTCGAACAGCTTTCCATGGGGATGAGCGATGATTTCGAGCTGGCGATCGAAGAGGGTGCGACACTCGTTCGGGTGGGAACGGCGATCTTCGGTGCGCGACCGCAAGTCGAGGCGGCTCCGGCATGACTGAACGGACGCGTGCGCAAGGACTCGTCGCGGGCAGCCCCCGTGCTCCCGGTTATCGACGTATCGTGCTGCTGCTGGTTTGGCTGGTGATCGTTCCAAGCGGGCTGCTTTTGCTCGTCGGGATGTCGATGCTCGTCTTCTACCAGCTGAACCTGAACGTTCTCTTCGGCATTCTGGTGGTCACGCTCGTGGGTTGCGCGGTAACCGGGATCGTTCTCACTCTTGTGTTTCTTCGTCGCGAAGCTGATCTCGCGCGTCTGCAAACCGATTTCGTGTCGAAGGTCAGCCATGAGCTCCGAACTCCGTTGACGTCGATTCGTTTGTTTGTCGACACCCTCAAAATGAAACGCGCGGCGACGCAAGACGAGATGGACGCGTGTCTTGCCGTGCTGGGTACCGAGACGCAGCGGCTGACAGATCGGATCGATCGGCTTCTCGACTGGGGGCGAATGGAAGCCGGTAAGATGGTGTATCTCAAGCACCCAGAGCAGGTGGATCCGCTTGTGCGCGACGTCGTTGCCGGATTCCAAAGCGCGCATCTTGGGGAGAGCATCCCTATCGAAGTCGTCACGAAGGGCGAAGTGGGTGCAATAAACGTAGACCGCGGAGCGTTCTCCGATGCGTTGATGAATTTGCTCGGCAACGCGGTGAAGTACTCCGGCGCGGACCGTCGCATCGTGGTTCGCTGCGACCGAAGCGGAGGCAGCGTGCGAATCGCAGTGACTGACAACGGAGTGGGAATCCCTCACTCCGAGCATCGCCGCATCTTCGACAAGTTCTATCGCGTCGACGAGCGCCTTTCACGTGCCGCGGAGGGTTCCGGTCTCGGCCTCGCCATCGTTCTTCACGTGGTGCGCGCACACAACGGTTCCGTAGTGGTCGACAGCGAGCCAGGCAAAGGGAGTACGTTCACGATTGTGCTCCCGCAAGACCCCCCCGTGGGCGCACAGGCGACGGTGGTCGAATGAACGATGGACGTGGCAGGCAATCAGGCCGCATCTTGGTCGTGGAGGACGATGAAAGCATTGCCCTCGGTCTTCGGATGAACCTGGAAGGCGAAGGCCACATGGTCGAGCACGCCAAAGACGGTGCGATCGGTCGAGAGCAACTTCGCGTAGGTCGTTGGGACCTCGTCATCATGGACGTGATGCTTCCCGAGGCGAACGGCTACGAGCTGATCAAAGAGCTGCGCGGGCGTGGCGACCGTACTCCCGTGCTCATGCTGAGTGCACGGGGCGCCGAGATGGACAAAGTTCTTGGCCTCGAGCTTGGCGCCGACGACTACGTCACGAAGCCATTCGGTTTGGCGGAGCTGCTCGCCCGCGTCCGCGCCGCATTGAGGCGTG
>CAZWQH010000440.1:2042-4416 GCA_964635815.1 uncultured Sandaracinaceae bacterium | reverse complement strand
CTCTTCGTACTGAACGCTGTCTGTAGGGAAGATGCCGCAGAAGACCATCGGCTTCATCTCACGGAATCCGTCCAGAGGAGCCGCAGCGGGGTGACGATAGTCGGTAATCGTGTCGCCGACCTTCGCGTCGCGAATAGTCTTGATGTTCGCCGCGATGAAACCGACTTCGCCAGGACCGAGATCCTGAATGGATGTGGGATGCGGATCGAAGACGCCGAGCTCGATGACTTCGAAGTCTGACTTCGTGGCCATCAACTTGATGCGCTGACCCTTGGTCAGGGTCCCTTCCATGACGCGCGCCATGACGACCGCACCTCGGTAGCTGTCGTACCAACTGTCAATGATCAGCGCGCGCAGTGGCGCAGTGGCGTCACCGGGGGGCGGCGGGATTCGATCAACGATGGCTTGCAGAAGCTCAGGAACGCCCAAGCCGGTCTTGCCACTGGTGATGACCGCGTTCGCGCAATCGAGACCGATGACTTCCTCGACCTCGTGCTTGGTGCGCTCGACGTCCGAGCTCGGAAGGTCGACCTTGTTAAACACCGGAACGATCGCGAGATCATTCTCCAGAGCGAGGTACACGTTCGCGAGTGTCTGCGCTTCGACACCTTGCGTTGCGTCGACGACAAGAAGCGCGCCTTCACACGCAGCCAGTGAGCGAGATACCTCGTAGCTGAAGTCCACGTGCCCAGGCGTATCGATCAGGTTGAACTGATAGTCCTCGCCGTCAGCAGCTTTGAATCGCAGGCGGACGCTCTGCGCTTTGATCGTGATGCCACGCTCGCGCTCGAGCTCCATCTTGTCGAGGAACTGCTCTCGCTGCTCGCGCTGCGAAAGCGCTCCGGTCACGTCGAGAATTCGATCGGCCAGAGTGCTCTTGCCGTGATCGATGTGCGCGATGATGGAGAAATTACGAATCCGAGCTGGGTTGAACGCCACTCTTTACCTTCCGCTACTGCCGCTGACGCGCTTATTACTTCTTTCGCGGCGGTGTCGAGTCGAGTGACAGCTGTCCCGGTAACGCATCCGCATGTCGCTCGAGAACAAGATCGATCCCCTGGCGAATGTATTCAGCGCGGGGAACCTTCGTTCGCTCGTAGAGCAAGTTGAGTTTGTCGTGTTGCTCCGGCGTGATGTAAATCGTTGTCGAGATTTTCTTCCGCGCCATCGGAGAACCTTACTGATTCAGAGCGGCGTCATTCGCAAACCAGCGGCGCCTGAATCGGTCGTGTGAACGTAGGTGGCGACATACGTATTGTCAATCGGTAAGGCACCCCTGCAGGTGACAGTTAAATTGTATCTCCGGGTATGAGGCTAACCGTGCTCAACTCGCGCGCGGCAACTGCCGAAACAAGGACCTAATGAACCGATTCTTCGCGATGGCAGCGGTCCTCTGGACACTGGCGGGGGTCACCCCGCCGGTGGCTCGTGCAGAAGATCATTCGCCGGTCGTACCCAGATCCGAGCTGACAGCGATTCGCGATCGATTGCTCACGTACGACGATCGTCCAGGGGTTATTCGAGCGCTCGGCGACGTCTGCGCGATGGCGCGTGAATACCGGGCGGCAGAAGAGACTCGGTTTCTGTGCGCAATCGTCGCGTGGGACCTCTACCTCCTGGCACGAGGTCGCAACGCCCTCGGAGCACGCGGGTCGCCCGATGGCTCCGAGACACTCCTGAACGACCTGGTTCGCGCGACCGGCCAGTCTTCGCCGTCCGAGCTTGCAGAGTACGTCGTCCGCGAAGTGCGAGCGTTGCGGTCGCCACCCTTCATTGCTCCGGCACGCGATGTGGTTGCGAGTAAGTCTGCTCTTCACGGGAGCGATCAGAGCAACGCGCCCACATCCCTCACCGGCCCGCGCACTGCGATCGCGTTGAGCATCCGACTTCTCGACGATCGAGCGAGCGCACGCTTTCTAATCACGCGCGCCGTACGGACCCGATGCGCCGCCTGTGACGCCGCGGCCACGACATACGCAGACGAGACGATTTCGGAGCTGCGTTACGAATTCGCAGTCGCACAACTTGCTTCCACGCTCCAAAACTTCGAAAGCGATGACGCGCTGAAAGAATTTGCCGGCGCGCTTGCAACCGCACTGAACGCGCCGCATTCACGTATCCAGGCGAAGCTTCGAACGTGCGCCGCAGCCACTCCAGTCTGCGCGCAGGCATCCGACGTCGTAGTCACGCTCGAAGGCAACGAGGTCCGATGGATCCTCGCCGGCGAGCTCGAATTCGATGGCTCGAGCGCAATACCAGCGGTTGAAACGCGTCGATACGATCTCGCGGCAGGCAATCAGAACGCCCTTGGGCCTGTGGCTTCCCTTTGCACCGGGCTCAGAGGCCGGACCGCGAACGAAGCGCCGAGTCTCGC
>CAZWQH010000440.1:0-2032 GCA_964635815.1 uncultured Sandaracinaceae bacterium | reverse complement strand
GCCGGGCCTACTGCGAACACTTCGGTCGCTTCATTGCGCTCACCTCGACGACGTTCGCATCGTGTCCGCGGTAACCGCATCCAGCGCGGTGAAGACAGATGTCGATCTGCGTGTGCCGGCCGGACCGGTTCCCCGCGTGGATGTTCGGCTTGGCGGATACTTCGTCGCAGATCGCTCTGGCCCGAGCGTTGACCTCCCCAGACTCATCGATGTGCCGAATCGTCCGTACGACGTCCCTGGCCTCACGCGATTCCTGGACGCTCAAAATGGTGCGCGTGTTTGGGTCCGCCTGCGTGAGAACGTGAGTCCAGAGGCCATGGCGCAGCTCTTGGGGACGATCGGCAGCCGACCGGTTGGTTTCAGCCTGGATTGATGCAACGGATAGCTTGCCAGGCACTACGGGCCCGGGCGTGCCGATTGCACTGCTCTCGGCAGCAACGTCATGAGCTAGAGCTAGCGAGCTCGACTCGGTTGCGCCCGGCCGCCTTGGCGGAGTACAGAGCGGCGTCTGCGGCTTTGTGAATATCGACGAACTGGGTTCCCGCGGTCCAAACAGCCACGCCGACAGAAACCGTGACTCGCACGGACCCCGCCGTGCTGTTAACCACATGACGTTCGACACGCTGCCGTATCCGGTCCGCTGTCCGCAGCGCGCCTGCTCGATCGCAGGAAGCGAGTAGTACGCAGAACTCCTCGCCCCCCACACGAAAGGCCGCATCGTCGGTCCGAAGCTCGGCACGCATGAGGTCTGAGACGACGATGAGCACCTCGTCACCGGCGGTGTGTCCGTACGTGTCGTTGATCTTCTTGAAGTGATCGATATCGAGAGCCATGACCCCCGTCGACGAAGGAGAGCCGGCGTAGAGCCTCGACGCCTCGGACAACGCACGCCTGTTCCCAAGTTGCGTGAGTGGATCGGTACGCGCGCGGCAGCGCTCATCCGTCAACTCGGCGAGAAGCGCTTGCGCGCTTCGCTCCGCAGACAGCGAGCGACGTTGCATCTCTTCCAACTTGAAGACGTGCACGCTGACCTCGTCAACGAGGAGCGACGTCGCACTCACGATTTCATCCCTTAGTGAGACCAAGTCATCGACGGACGTCGCCGAGGCGATTTCGTCCCGCAAGCTCTCGAGACGCTCGCGATGGTGACATTGCGAATCGGTCGCGGACGTCATCAGCCGCACCACCTCGCTCAGGGCGTCGCGCAAGAGATGCGCTCCGTCACGGGTCCGGGCGCAGTAATCGATAACCTCCTCGATACTCCGCGCCGCTAGCGCAACCACCTCTTGGGTCGGTCCAAGAGACGAAAGCTTCTCCCCAAAAACTTTGATATCGGTCGCAAGCGCGACGAGATTGGCTCGCTTGGCGGCGGTCTCCACCCGCAACGCTAGCTCGCGTAGCCCGCTCACCGAACTATCCTGCCGCGCGCGCAAGGACCGAACCTGCGTGGCCATGCCCGCAAAGTCGGAAGCTTTCTCAGCTTTCCCAAGGAGCGCGATGATGCTCGATGGAGACGCGTCACCGTCTGGCGCGTGGGAGCCCTGCAGGAGTAGCAAGCAATGTCTGAGGGCGTCCTCAAGTGCGTCGAGGACCTTTCGGTCCATCCCAGGAACATGGCGCACGACACGGCTCGAAGGCTCCGGTTGCGGCGTCGGCGGAGTTTCTTTCGCTACCGTCCCGCGTCCTGCCGACAACGGACTTCCAAAACGTGTTCTCATGCCGCTACTCCGCTGCTGGTTGCGAGTTCCTTCGTGTGTGATTCTTCTGCCGCGCGCTCCCGATCGGCCCGCCACGCGGTCACGTCAACCGTGACGAGTCGTTCGACCAACGCGGCAAACTCGGCGCTCACTTTTCCTCGTACAGCCGAGGGCGCGTCCCGTTTGTTCACTGCAGCGTGCACTTGTTCATCACGCGGGATGAAAGCTGTCGCGTGAGGCTCGAGCGCAAGAAGGTCGCTCGCCATCCGCGCGAAGGACCGAACGACGTGATGCTGAACTTGGTTCTCGAGCATGTTACCTACGATGGATAGCCC
>CAZWQH010000439.1:0-4433 GCA_964635815.1 uncultured Sandaracinaceae bacterium | reverse complement strand
TGCGTGTAGAGGCTCTCGTCGACGGCAGCACTATCGCCGCGGCGAGCGACGACCCAACGCTTGGCGGGCACACTGTACGCGACGGGGGACCGCACTCGCCGCAGAACGGAGCACACGTCGCGCACGCTTCCGCCGGAGGCCATGCGCAAACGGGGGTCCTGTTCGATCATGACGCAGGCGGCGCGAACCCGGGCGGCATGCTTCCCGGTACGCCAGCGTCGACTCCAACTACAGGCTCTCCGCCTCCCCAGCAGAACTTCGCAATCCACGGGAGCCAATCGAGGCAAGCCGACAGTTCCGGTCCTCGCCAAAGCTTCTCTCAGCCCAACGGTTCGATCGGCTCGCATTCTTTCGGAGGCGGGAACGTCCCCGAACAGACCCGCGATCACGCGATTCAGGGCGACACCGCGCCTACGCGTAGTCTGACAAGCGAGGTCGACGCGTTACGCACCTGGGTGCGTGCACTGTCGGTTTCGCTCGTGATCGTGTTTGCCATCGCCGTCGCGCTGGCACTGCGCATCGTGCTCGGCTAGGCGCTCGCCACTCCGAGGGCCTCGCTCGTTCTGCAAGAGAAGCGCTTTGCTCGCGTGGAACTCGCGCTATAAGATCCGCCTCCCGCATGCGCGAAACTCGTTGGCTCTACGTCATCTCATTCGCCGTCACCGCTCTGTTCACCGCGCCGTCGCAGATTGCGAAGGCAGAAGACGCCTCCGAACGGCTGGTGACCTTCGGCCGAATGTCGCGCAACGCAGCGCGTGATTTGGTGCGAACGGTTTCTGACGCACTCGCGAACAACGGTCGACGGGGCGACAACGATCTCGATCGCGTCCGTGCCTCCGTATCGGACCTTTCTCGACGAGAAGGCGTAGACGCAAGCATCGCAGCTGTCAAAACGCGCTTGGTGCGAGGGCTCGACCTCCCTCTACTCGAGACGCTCTTCGCTGCGCGACCGAACAGCTCGCTGTTGTGCGCGACGGACTTCGGGATCACGTTGAATCAGTGTGATGCACTGGTCGCCGCAGCCACGAGACAGGCGGCGCCCACTGAATACGCGCCCGCCGACGACGGCGGAACGCTTCGTCGAGTCGTCGCGGCGCGCGGTGTTTCTCAACGCGACGCACGCGACGCGGTCACCGCGCTTCGCGCCATGATGCTCAGCGTTCCTCGTAGCCTTTCTCAGGACGAGTACGGAAGAACTTTGCTGACGCTCCTGGCGGAGTGCCCAGGCGGATTGAGCGAGCGTGAGTCGCAGATACGCGCGTGGCACGTGGGTCCCACAGAAGGTCTTGCACGGTGCATCGTGACTACGGCTGCGCAGAACAGTCGGGATCCGATGTCGACGATCGTGACCACTCTCCGTCTGCCCGCAGGCGCCGCGCGCGCGCTCGTTCGATGGGCGATCGGACCGACCGCTGCCACGCCCACTCCGGTTGGGACGCAACCCGGGACGCCGGCTAACCCGCGAAACGCCGCGGCGTATGCCGGCGAGGGTGACACTCATTTGCGCGCTGGGCGTTTTGCGCAGGCCGCGTTTGCGTACGAAGCCGCGATTCGCGCGGACCCCAGCCTTGGACCTGCGCACGCGGGTCTCGGCGCTGCACGACTTCAGATCGATGACGCCGCGGGCGCAGCCACGGCGTACGAGGCTGCGATTCGCCTTTTGCCGGCGAACGCGGATCCTCGGATTGCGGCTTCCCTCCACACGGGCCTCGGTCAGGCGTCCGAGCGCGCCGGCGATATCCCGCGCGCGGCGAGCGCGTACAGTCGCGCGCTGATCTTCGACCCGAACAATCGTGAGGCTTGGTCCGGGCAAGCGCGCCTAACCCGCGGCACTCCAACACCACCGCCAGTGATCGTGGCGCCCCCGCCGCGCGAGGTACAGATGTGGACGCCAGAGAGCGCACGCATTCAGGCGCGACGTGCCTTCGAGGCACGCCGATTCGCGGAAGCGGCCGACCACTACGCGCGCGCGCTTGGAGCGGAACCCAATCACCCGGGCTCGCATGCCGGGCTCGCGGCGAGTCGTCTCGCGATGGGCGACGCAAATACGGCGGTCGCCGAGTACCTCATCGCAGTCCGGATGGAACCCACGAATGCGGGGTATCACGCAGCCCTTGGGCGCGCGTTCCTGACACAAGGCAATCGCCAAGCGGCTCACACCGCATTCGACACGGCGATCCAGTTGGATCCACGCAACCGCGCAGCGGCAGAGGGACTCGCACTGTTCGCTCCTCCCCCACAACCTCCGCCCCAGCAGTTCATTGCGCCGCCACCACAACAGCAATACGTCGCGCCACAACAGCAACCCCCACCGCAGTACGTCGCGCCGCAACAACCCGGCCCACGCCCCCTGCCGCAGCAGCCCGTTCAACCGATGCAGCCGATGCCCGTTCAGCCGCAACCCGGTCAACTTCCGCCTCCGGTCGCGCCGCCTCCGCAGCAGCCAGTCGCGCCGCCTGTTCCGGCAGGTCCCGCCGAAACGCTCTCACGCGAGGAGGTGCTTCGCACGATGCGCCCGATGCAAGCCGATGTGGTCGCCTGCCTTCGAGGCCGCTCCGGTCTCATTCGAGTTGGCGTCGTCGTGGTTGGAGCGAGCGGCAATGTCCGCGACGCGTCGATCGCGTCGACCGAGTTCGCCACGGAGATCACGGAGGTCGAGCGAGAGTGCGTGCTCAACACCGTGCGCGGCCTGACGTTCCCTCACTTCACACGCGAAACGACGTCGTTCGAGTACCCGTATCAGATTGCTGCGCCGTAGGCGCACCACTTGCGGCGCTCTAGACGGCGGCCTCTCGTAGGCGATACCCAACTCCCTGCTCAGTCACGATGAACTGCGGCTTCGCGGGATCTGGTTCGATCTTCTTGCGGAGCTCCGCCATATGAACGCGCACGTAGTGCGACTGCGCCGTCGCGTGGGAGCCCCACACGGCATTCAAGATGAACCGATGCGTCAGCACACGACCCGCGTTCTGTGAAAGGAGCGCTAGCAATTTGTATTCGATCGGCGTGAGTTTCACTCCGCGTCCGTCGACGGCGACCTCGCGACGCGCCAAATCGACGCGCAGCGCGCCGAACTGCATAACGGCGTCTTCTTGTCGCGGCAACTTCGCGCGGGCATGTCGCAGCGCAACGCGCATTCTGGCTTTGAGTTCCTGAACGCTGAACGGCTTTGTGAGGTAGTCATCCGCCCCGGCATCGAGGGCAGCCACTTTGTCGCCCTCGCCTCCGCGCGCCGACAGCACGATGATGGGAACGCTGCTCCATTCACGAAGCTTCTTGGTGACTTCGATCCCATCGCCGTCCGGTAGGCCGAGATCAAGCAACACGATCTCCGGGTTGTGGCTCGCAACCAACTGAACCGCCTCGGTCGCCGACGCGGATTCGATCACACGATGTCCTTCTGCGTTCAACGCGACACGCAGGAACTTCCGAACCGGCATCTCGTCTTCGACGATCAGACACAGAACTGGGAGGGTGGTGTTCATCCCACGCTCGATTCGTCAGACGGGTGAATGTCCTCGCTGACGCTCGGAGGAACTTCCCTCTGCGGCATACGCAAACGTAACATCGCGCCACCGCCATCGCGATTCTCGAAGGTGAGGGTTCCGCCGTGAACGGTCGCGATTCCGCGAGCAATCGCAAGGCCCAGCCCCGCGCCCGGCGCGGAGGCACCGCCGCCTCGATGAAACCGCTCGAACACGCGCTCCTGCTCGCCAGGTGCGACGCCTGGCCCGCGATCGAGTACGTCCACTTCAAGCACCCGATCTACAAAGCGGGTCTGAATCTCGATGACGCTTCCGGCCGGTGCGTACTTGCTCGCGTTCTCTAGAATGTTTACGAACAGCTGCTCTAGCAACACCGCATCGACGTGAACGAGCGGCAACGTGTCCGGAAGGTTTGCGCGGACATCGTGCCGGGCGAGGACCGCTTCAAGACGGTTCAGCACGCTTCCGATGACCTCGACTAGGGGCACCCATTCGCGCTTCAGCTGGACGTTGCCCGACTCGAGGCGAGTCATATCGAGCAGATTCGAAACCAAGCGCTCGAGTCGCATCGTTTCGTCGGCGATGGACTGGAGTAGCTCGTTGCGCGTTTCCGCTGGCAAGCTCGTGTTGGCGCGCAAGGTCGTCGCCGCCCCGGAGATGGATGCCAACGGAGTGCGGAGGTCGTGCGAAACAGACGACAACAACGAGTTGCGCAGCTCCTCTGTCCGAACGCGGAGCTGAGCGCGTTGCGCTTCCTCAAGGAGATGCACCCGCTCGAACACTTGGACAGCTTGTCGGCAGAAGAGCTCCAGAAACGTTCGCTCCTCGGCACCCCAGGCGAAGCCCGCGTTCGGAACGAGCGCCAACGCATGCACGCGGCCCGCAGATCCACCGAGGGGGACGCACATCAGAGACGCCCCGCTCAACGTGTCAGTCCCGATCCCCGCC
>CAZWQH010000438.1:0-4459 GCA_964635815.1 uncultured Sandaracinaceae bacterium | reverse complement strand
GGTCGCAGTGCGTTGAAGACCGCCAGATTCATCGCTGTGCGGTCGGTCTCCATCCAGACCGAGTCGTGGTACGCGAGCACGAAGAGCACCGCATCGAGATTCGCCGCGTCGTCTGGAAGCGGCGCATTGAGCTCGCGGTCTACTCGGACGACGTTCTGAAGGGCGGGCTTCTGCAGTCGCTCCGTCCAAGGTGTCTGAGCAAAGCGCTCGAGGACGGACTGGTTGTTCTGCCCATAGACTCGGCCGTGCGTGCCCACCACTCTCGCGAGCAGCTCGGCTGTGTACCCAGCGCCTGCGAACAACTCTGCAACCCGTTGCCCTGACGCGATATGGAAGAACGAGAGCAACTCTGCGGGGTGACGGCCGTTGTCGAGCGCGCGATCGGCGGTACTTCGATCTTCGGCGGCGACCGCATTCTGCACATCCGCCGAGACCTCCTGGCTCGTAGTAGCAACGGGCGACGTGCTCGCTGCTCCCATGCTTGCGGGGCTTCCGCCACAGCCTGCGAGAACGATGAAGAGCGCGACTAGCGACCGTGCGACTACGTTTGCGTTTGGCATCGGTGAGAGATGGCACACCCGTGCGGCACTGCAACGTCGGCGTTACCATCGGGGATGCTCGATAGGCCAATGTCACTCGATGATGCGCTTCGCTCGACGACGATTGATGAGTCTCGAAGCGCGTTCGTCATTCCAGCGGGGTTCTCGCAAGGGCTAGCAACTTTCGGGGGGCTCGTGATCGGCGCGCTCGTGCGTGCCATGCAGGCGCGAGTGCCAGAGGTCGAGCGCACGCTTCGGACACTTTCGGTCGAACTCATTGGTGCACCGGCGGTGGGCGAGGCAACGATACGTGTCCGGGTGCTCCGGCGCAGCGGAATGATCACGACGATTGCCGCAGAGTTGGTTCAAGGCGATATCGTTCAGACACACGCGGTTGCGGTCTTTGCCGCCAAGCGCGGGGTTGGGAACATCAGCGCTCCTGGAGCAACTCAGGATGTCATCGCTGAGCACGCCGCGAACGCGGCACGTGCGCGGTTTCCGATCGGGGCTCCCGCGTGGACAGATCTTGCTCCGATGGTCCGCACGGATTTTTTCGTTCCCGAGTTCACGAAGCACTTTGTGTTTCGACCCGTGCACGGCATCGCATTCAGCGGGAGCGCTCCAGAGACGCTCGGCTACATAAGCGCCAAGGTGCCGTGCCTTCTTCGTGACGCCGCGTGGATCGCCGCGCTCGCCGATGCGTGGTGGTTGGCAGTCTTCGTCGGAATGAGCGTCCCGCGTCCCGCTGCGACTCTTACGTTCGCGTTGAACATCCACGAATCGCTCGACGAGATCGACGCTGATGTTCCTCTTCTTCACCGTGGACAGGTGCTCGCGTCTCGAGAAGGGTATGTGAC
This sequence comes from uncultured Sandaracinaceae bacterium, assembly GCA_964635815.1. GTDB lineage: Bacteria > Myxococcota_A > Polyangia > Polyangiales > JADJQN01 > CAZWQH01. The sequence goes on along the minus strand of CAZWQH010000438.1, from coordinate 3,063 downwards.
GGAGCTTCGCGAGCTTTGGGATTCGCGCGGACGTCTAGTCGCGACGAATCACCAAACCGTTGCAGTCATCAAATAGGCTCGATCACGCCGAGAGCGTGACCTGGTCGATCCGACCTTCTTCGTCGAACGTGACGACGACCGTCCCGACGTGCGCATTGCATGAAGCGGTCACTCTCTTGAACGCGGAATCCAATGCGTTCCGCGAACGTCCGGATGCACGTACGCGGGTCCATCCCGGTGAACTCCGGAAGCTCGACGAAGATGCCGGGTAGGTAGGCCAACGAGATCTGCGCAGGGTCGAGCGCCATGGTCGTCACGAGCAAGAACGCTGCTCCTCCGTCGTACGCCCCAACGAAAACGGGTAGACCCTCAGAGGTGCCGCCTGCCGGGCTTTTCTTACGGCCTCGCACGAGTGAGCCCGCAAGCTCACCAGAAACGTACGCGAGCTCGTTCGGATTGACCCATTCCGCGGCGACTTTCGCTTCCACATAGACTGCTTGCCCTGGGAGGTTGCCGCGCTGCCGAAGCTCCCTCGCCACTTCGAGCGAAGCGCTCCAGTCGCGCGCAGACGAGTTGGCCCAGCCCCAAAGAAAGGTCGCGGACGTGTGAGAGTAGGTGCCCAGAAGCTGCACGCCAAACGTCGCTCGACCGATACGAAGCTCTCCGCGCGCAAGATCGACGTCCCAATCGCGTGTGCCGCGGACGTCCTCCATCATGCGCGCGCGTGCGCGTCCGAGAAGAACGTGCTGGACGACGTCCTTGTCGTAAGCGGTCAGATCGAGATCGTTCAGGATCATTGGGCGAGGATCTTATATCCTGCGCGCTCGAGGAATGTGAGCCCGTGTTCGTGAATCGCTTTTGTTCGGTTTCAATGCTCGTTTTGTTCGCGATGTCGTGCGGCGGCTCTGTAACCGAATCTGCGCAGACCTCGACGGAGGTGGACCGACTTCGCCTGACGATGCCCGTTGATCGCGATGATGGGGTAGGCACGTTCACGTCTGTGCCGTGGGGCTTCGAGACGAACAGCTTCTGGATCGAAGGGCCGACTGGCGTTGTCGTTATCGACACTCAGTTTCTTCCGTCGGAAGCCCGCCACGCGATTCGGACCATCGAGCAAGAGACGAACAAGCGGGTCGTGCTCGCCATCGTCCTTCACCCGAACCCCGACAAGTTCAACGGCGCAGACGTGTTTCGCGAGCACGGCGCTCGAGTCATCACTTCGGAGCAGGTGCTCGCGCACGTTCCCGAGGTTGCTGCCATTCGACGTCGCGCGTTTCTCGCTCGATATGCGCCGGACTATCCGGACCACGACCCTACGCTCGAAGCGTTTGGGAGCGCGACCGTCAGGATTCACGACGCTGGGCTCGACCTGACGCTGCACGTTCTGGGAGCCGGTTGCAGCGCAGCGCACGTCGTCGCCGAATGGAACGGCCACGTGTTCACCGGTGATCTCGTCACCTCACAGACGCATGCCTGGCTCGAGCTCGGATATGTTCGAGAATGGTTGCAGCGCATCGAAGAGATTCGCGCTCTCTCACCTCGGCGTGTCCATCCGGGCCGCGGGCCTTCCGGCGGCGCCGACTTACTCGATGCAACGAGCACGTACTTGACTCGAGTGCTCGAGCTCGTTGCGGGTGCGAACCCATCGATGCCGCCGCCTGAGGGCGCAGTCGATGACCTTCGCGCTGCGGTCATGCGAGAGTTTCCATCGCACGGCTATCCGGTCTTTCTCTACGGATTGAGCCGTGTGTGGGAGAGGGAAGCTCTACGGAGATCTTCCAGCGAGTAGGACGAAGGCGAATAAGCCGCGAGGGGTGCTCGAGCGAATAGACCCGAGCGAACAACCACTACTCGGCGTGATCGATCTCGAGATCCGGCATCACCACCCAAGGGTGCTTCCTCTTTTCGTAGATAGACACGGTGGGTCGCGGGAAAGGCGGGTGTGCAAAAGCACCCACCGGCACGGTGATGAAATCCGGCAGTCGTGCGAGCTCGAAATACACTGTGCTGCCGCACGTCGGACAGAAATGAAACGTGATCCGGCCGCCGCTGTCGCCAGTGCGGACAAATGGCGTGCTCACACCCTCGATGGAGATCACTTGGTCGCGACGAAAGCGTGCTTGGACCCCAAACACGCTTCCCGTTCGCTGCTGGCACGCCAAGCAGTGGCACATCGCGATCCGGACGGGTTCGTCTTCGCACGTCAATCTCAGCTGTCCGCAACTGCATGACGGCTGCCTGCGTGTAAGAGCGGGTGTTGTCATCTCGGAGCTCCTCGAGTTCGATGTGCTTCCCGAAGCTACATCCGATCACGAGCTACATGAAAGCATCGAGCATCCAGCCTTCGTTGTGGCCCAATCTGGCCGCTTTTCCGCGAACCTCGCTCGGCCCGGCTGCTCGTCGTAGGGGGAGCGCATCACATCGAGGAGCTCGCGAACCAGAGAATCGTCGCCCGTCTCGGATTTTTCGATTGCCTGATGTGCCAAGTAGTTTCGGAGCACGTACTTGGGATTCACGCGGTTCATGCGTGCGCGGCGGCTCGCGTCCGACGTGCCTTCCATTCGGACGCGCTCCCTGTAGTTGCGAAGCCAACGCCCCACACGTTCGCGATGCGAAATGTTGTGATCGAGTGAATCGTAGAACGCGCCTGAGACTGACTCGATGAGAGCATGCTCTTCCAAGTCGGCCTCACAACGTGTGTCGGCCAATCCCCGATAGAAGAGCGTCATGTCTGGACGAACCGTGTCCATCCAATCAAGGAGATCGGTCAGCAACACGTCTTCATCGGATTGGAGCGAGTCGAGTCCGAGCTTGGCCGCCATCATTGCGGTGTGCTTCGCATCGAACCGTTCTGCGTACGCGCGAAGAGCCGCTTTCAAACCAGCTTTCGCGTCGGCCTCGGTGCCTACGACCAGCGCGATCGCACTGCCCAACCGAGACAGATTCCAAAGCGCGACCGGCGGCTGCGCTCCGTAGCAATAACGTCGCCCGTTCGCGTCGGTCGTATTCGGGGTCCAGCGGGTGTCGTAGCTTTCGAGCCAACCGTACGGGCCGTAGTCGATG
>CAZWQH010000437.1:0-4459 GCA_964635815.1 uncultured Sandaracinaceae bacterium | reverse complement strand
GCGGTACGCTTTTCCTCGACGAGATTGGCGAGCTCACGCCCGCCACCCAAGTGAAGTTGCTCCGCGTGCTGCAGGAGCGCGCGTTCGAGCGCGTGGGCGGAGACGAGACGCTTTCCACCGACGCTCGACTTGTTGCAGCCACCAACCGAGACCTTTCTGCTGCGGTTCGTGCGGGGACATTTCGCGAGGACCTATTCTATCGACTGAATGTGGTCCGCATCGAGATGCCTCCGTTGCGGACGCGCGGCAACGATGTGCTCTTGCTGGCCCAGCATTTTCTGCGCACGTACAACCGAGAGAACGGCAAGCAGATTCATGGGTTCTCTGCGGACGCGAGGTTGCGGCTCCTGGGACACCCGTGGCCCGGCAACGTCCGCGAACTCGAGAATGCGATCGAACGTGCAGTCGTCATGTGCGGGAGCGACGTGATCGAAGGCAGCGACCTTCCCTCAGAAGTTGCGATCACGAATCCGGGAGAGATTCGTATCCCAGGCTCCTCTCTACCCGAGATCGAAAAGCACGCGATTCTCGCGACACTTGCGGCGAGCGAGTGGTCCACCGCACGCGCAGCCGAACTCCTCGGCGTGAGCGTGCGAACGATTCAGTACCGGTTGGGCGAGTACGGAATCGATGTGAGGGAGAAACGCGGGGGTACGCCCGGCTAGTTCGTTCAAGTCCGGCATGACTCTTGAGTCAGGTTCTCGCGCGCTAGGACCTGACGCATGACAAACACTTCTCGGGAATATTCGGTCACGGACAATGGGGGGGCTCAACCGCGCATCCTGATCGTCGACGATGACGAGAACGCTGCACGAATGTTGGGGCGTTTGCTTACCGAGGACGGGTACTCCGTAGTCGTCGCGTTCGACGGAGTGAGCGCGTTTGCTCGTCTCGAGTCCGCTCGGTTCGACGTCTTGATTACGGATCTGCGCATGCCGCATATCGGAGGGTTGGCGGTCGCTACCTTCGCTCAGAAGCAACCTCAGGGTCCTGCGCTTGTTGTGATTGTGACGAGCTATCCCGAGCTTATCGCGAGGGCAGAGCCGCATCTGCGCAACGCGTTGGTCATGGCGAAGCCGATTGACTACGTGTCGTTCGCGGCAGAGCTCGCAGAGCGCGTTCGTCTCATCCGCGAAACGCGGTCGGCGAACGAAAGCGTTGCGCCCCGATGACAGGCCAGGCGCAAGTTCTGCGCGCGGTGAGTCCCGCAGATGTGCAGACTCCATGCGCGCATTGCGGAACACCGACCGTTTCTCTTGAGCGACCGGCGTTCTGCTGCGTTGGCTGCCGAGCGGTTCACGCTCTCCTCCTCGGGCACGGGCTTGACCGCTACTACGCCCTTGCGCGACGACTCGTTCCCGTCTCCGCCGCAACGCTTCCGAGTGAGCGCGCCTGGGTCGATGCGTTGATCGAGGAAACCCGGTCCAACCCGGAATCTCACGCGCTGCGCGCCGTCACGCTCGATGTGCAAGGCATGCAATGCTCAGCATGTGTTTGGCTGATCGAGGAGCTGTTTCGTCGCACCGGCGGAAACGGCGACATCACGATCAACTCGTCACGCGGGACCGCGGTGCTCCGCGTGCCCGCGGCATTTGACTGGGATGGGTTTCTTTCGCGAGTCGAGCCTTTTGGCTACCGTTTCTCGGCTGCGTCGAGTGATTCACCGAGGGCCGACACCGGCGCGCTGATTCGCATGGGCGTGACAATCGCGCTGGCGCTGAATGCGATGGCGTTTGCTGCAGCAGACTACTTTGGCCTCACACAAGGACGCGTCCATAGCGTAATGCGCATCTTGACGTTCGCTATTGCGGCGACGTCGGTGCTCGTTGGGGGTGGGGAATTCATTCGGTCGGCGGTGCGAGCGCTTCGCGAAGGCATCGTCCACGTGGACGCGACCATCGCGGTCGGACTTGTGTTGGCCTTTGCTTCCGCTTCCACGGCGTTCATTCTCCGGGGTGACGCTTCCTACCTCGACACACTCACGGTGTTTGTCGCCCTGATGCAAGTCGGGCGGTATCTCCAAACTCGCGTCCTGGAGAGCAACCGGCAGCAGCTGCTGGCGGATCCATCGGCGGACTCCATTCTGGTGCGGCGGCGAGAAGGCGCGCACGTCAAAGTCGTAACGGCAAAGGACGTGGGCGTCGGGGACTTGTTGGTGGTCGCGCCGTCCGACTTGGTTCCGGTCGCGTGCGAGCTCATCGAGCCTGCCGCGGCTGTCGTGTCCTTGGAGTGGATCAACGGAGAATCTGCCGCCGTGCCTGCGGTCGGGGGAAATCTGATCCAAGCGGGCGCGCACAATCGATCGACGACCGCGCTGCTCGTTCGAGCGAAAGAAACGTTCTCGGGTTCACTGGTGCGCGAGCTTCTGCTTTCTCGCGCGTCCCGTGATCCGCATGGGGCCCGTTCGACGGCGGGTTGGCAGCGGTTCGCGACGATCTACGTCGTGGCCGTAACTGCGATTGGTGCGGTCGGGCTGATCGCTTGGTACGTCGCGACCCGCGACCTCGCACTCGCGACGCACGTCGCCACCTCGGTTCTGGTCCTGGCGTGTCCTTGTGCTCTCGGTATCGCGATACCGCTAGCATACGACCTCGCTCATGCGGGCTTGCGACGTGCAGGGATGTTTGTGCAGTCGCCCGGTCTACTCGATCGGATCCCCGCCGTGCGCAAGCTGGCTTTCGACAAGACTGGAACGCTGACGCGCGCTTCGTTAGCGGCGGACCGTGCAGCGTTTGACCGCTTGAGTCCTGTGGAGCGCGCGTTGTTGTACAACCTCGTGGCGCGAAGCAGTCACCCCAAGGCCCGCGCGGTGCTGGAGTGCATTGGTTCCTTCGGAAACACAGGCGCGTTCGACAGCACAGGTGATTCCGACTTACGCGATGCCCGACACGTTTCACTCGCTTTCTCTGACGCAATGGCGCCCCGAGAGGTGCCCTCAAAAGGGATCGAGGCAGTACTCGACGGCTGTTGCTATCGCGTAGGCGCTCCGTCGTGGGCGGCCGCGCATGCGGGAGCACCGGAGAATATCGACGTAGTGTTCGCTCGCGACGGTCAAGTGCTGCTCGCGTTCAGCACGCGCGAAGAGCTCCGATCGGATGCGGTGCACGAGCTACGTGCGCTCGCGCAGTCCGGTCGAAGCGTCACGATCCTCAGCGGGGACTCAGAGGACCGAGTTGCGGAGGTGGCAAGATCCGTCGGCGTATCGGGCCGGAGCGCGCACGCCCGACTTAGCCCTGAAGATAAGCTCGAATGGGTGCGCGCAAACGACCGCCAAGACACGCTCTTCATCGGCGATGGACTCAATGATCTCCCCGCCCTGGCAGCTTCGTTCGCTGCCGGAACGCCCGTGATCGACCGCCCGTTCGTGGCCGCTCGGTCGGACTTCTACTTGACGACCGAGGGGCTTCGACCGGTGAGTTTGTTGTTCGCGGTGTCCGCGACGCTTCGCAATGTGGTTCGGCGAAACGTCGCACTTGCGCTCGTCTACAATGCGATCACCATTGCTGCGGCGCTGGCGGGCCTGATGAAGCCGTGGATGGTGGCGGTCCTGATGCCGCTCAGCTCTCTCGTGGTGATCGCCTCCACGACGAGCAGCCTTTCGAGTGGAGCGCGCATTTGGAAGTCCTAATCCTCACGATGTTTGCGAGCTTGACGCTGGTCGCGCTCGGGCTGCTGCTGCTTGTGTACCTCGTGCGGGCATCCACGTTTGAACACTCGGATCGCATGGCACTCGCACCCCTGCGTGAGGATCTGACTCCCGCCGAGGATGACCCCTCTTCGCCGCCCGAGAAGCCGGCTGACACTGAGGGGACCCCGAAAGACCGCTGAGGCACGCGCAAAAACTGCGCGACGCAGCGTCCTCGTGAGTCGGTTCTTGCGCGGGGGAACAAAGCAGGGACGAACACCATCTGCGCGTTTTCTTCCGCCAACGCGGTTCTGAACGTTGGCCCAAGTCGTGCAAAGACGCGCGTGAATGACGACCGAGCTTGAGAGCACCGAAACCACGATTTCGTACAACGACACCATCACTCGTCAGTTCGTTTGGGCGAGCGTTGCGTTCGCGATTGTCGGTCTGCTCGTCGGCGTCGTGATTGCAATCCAATTATCGTTTCCCGCTGCGAACATTGGCCCGTATCTAACGTTTGGACGTCTGAGACCCCTGCACACCAACGCGGTGATCTTCGCGTTCGTCGGGAATATGGTGTTCGCCGGCATCTACTACTCGACGCAGCGCTTGTGCAGAGCTCGCCTGGCTTCCGACTTGCTCGGGGCAATCCATTTCTGGGGTTGGCAAGCCATCATCGTCGCCGCGGCGATCACGCTCCCGCTCGGGTACACGCAAGGCAAAGAGTACGCGGAGCTGGAATGGCCGATCGACATCGCGATCGCTCTGGTCTGGGTCGTCTTTGCGGTGAACTTCTTCTGGACGCTCGCCAAGCGCAACGAGAAGCATCTCTAC
>CAZWQH010000436.1:0-4462 GCA_964635815.1 uncultured Sandaracinaceae bacterium | reverse complement strand
GACGAGACCTTCGCCGCTCGCGAGGAAGCCCATCATGCCGCCGCCTGCAGTTGCGATATTGAACGTAAGGTTGCCTTCCCACCCCACGATGTGGCCGTTGTCGACCATGTACGTTCCGTTGACGTCGATCGCTTCCACTCCGCCATAGCTCGTGAACCAAAGGTCGCCTTCGCCGAATACTTCGAGGAAGAAGGCGCCTTCGCGCGCGATGAGTCCGCGGAGGCCACCGAACTTCAGCTTCATGTCCACGTTGCCCGAGCTCGCGAGGAACGCGCCTGTAGAAAGCGTGATGCGCTCGCCGCTCAACCTGCGGTGAACAATGTTTCCCGAGAGCGCGGGCGCGAGCCATACGCCGCCACCGCTTGGCGCGGAGAAATGGTTCACGAAGAAAGTTTCACCACCGACGACCTTCCGCAGGATCGCGATCAGGATCGCCTTCATCATCCCGATGAAGCCGGGATTGCGACCTGCGTTCATTTTCACTTCCATGCCCACGTTGGAATTCCGCGCGACCATGGAGCCGGCTTCCGCGATTACGACCTGGCCAGGAGCCAAGGCTATGCGGAGCAATGAGAATGACGGTGCGTGACTGATTTCGAATTGGGTCCCGCCCATGCCGCCGGCCGGTTGCGGGCCTCCGTACATCTGTGCGGGCTGCACTGGCGGGGCGTGTTGTATGGCGTGTTGTTCCTGCATTCCGTCCCTTTCGAGACCGCCTCAATACCAGGTCCAGTCCCAAAGGGACAAGAGCCTCGCGGCTACGCGCTGGCCAAGCGACCCTTGCGGGAAGTTCCTGCGATCCTGTGGGTCTCCAAGTGTTCAGGGGTCCAAGCCCCCCAAAAATGCCCCTAAAACTTGGGCGTTGACAGCCCAAATGCGATCTCGTTAGAGTGACAACACGTGCCATGTCACACCATATTCTGACGCATTGCGACACGTGGTGTTTTCCTTTAGTTACAAAATGTTACATCCAAGTTGGATGAAAAGTCTTTGGCGCCCCGAAAAAGTCGTTGCAGGAGCATTCGAACTGCCGTAGAAGGCACGTCCCTCCGCAAGGGATTGAGTGGGGAAGCGAACCTAGCCCCAACACCTTGTGGATAAGTCCGCAAAATCGACGTCGAAAAGTTGTGGATAGCTTCCGAGTGCACGAGGATGTCTCAGTGCACACGGTGGTTTATTCGTCTCAAAATACTCACAGCTGAACATATTAACAGCTGTGAGTGCTCTTGTTCTTAGTCTGCGGGTCGTGTCCGAAGCAGCATTTATGAGCATCGACCCGGCTCCCGCAGACAGATTTCTTCACGACGCTTGTTACTGACGACGCAACGAACTTTGACTAGCGATTCGCTGAGAACGGTTTTCGAGACACCAGGTTTGGTTACGGCGCACTTCGAACGCGCCAGAAACGTAGGGAGGCACAGAGTGGCACTTGATCGGATCGTAGATGACAACTCCCGCCAGAACGGCAAAACCAATGGCGCGGCTCCTGAAGCCAGCCAGGCACGCCCGAGCAGCTCCGCTTCGGCGATGTGCTTTGGTGTTCGAGTCGCGCGGCACTGGTCGCGCGCAGGCGTAGATCCCCTCAGTGAGCTCACGTACACGTCGCGCGACAGCGTGATCACGAATCCCGACGGATCCGTGGTTTTCGAGATGCGGGACGCCGAAGTTCCCTCCAGCTGGTCGCAGCTTGCAACCGACATCGCGCTTTCCAAGTATTTCCGCAAAGCGGGCATCCAGGGTGACGCTAAGCGTGGTGAGCGTAGCGTTCGCGAGCTGGTCTACCGCATCGCACGCACGATCCGCGAAGCGGGCGACAAGCTGACTGGTTACTTTGCGAGCCGCGAAGACGCGGACGCATTCGAGGCCGAGCTTCTCCACATCCTTGCGACGCAGAAGGGCGCTTTCAACTCGCCTGTTTGGTTCAACTGCGGTCTCTTTCAGCGCTACGGCATCACCGGCCAGGGTGGAAACTACGCATGGGATCCCACGACGCAGGGGATCACCGAGACCAAGAACGCCTACGAGAACCCCCAGTGTTCTGCGTGTTTCATTCAGTCTTCGAGCGACGACCTCATGGCGATCTACGAGCTGGTCCGCACCGAAGCGCGCCTGTTCAAGTACGGATCGGGCACGGGAACGAACTTCAGCAAGCTCCGCGCGCGACAAGAGAAACTATCGGGCGGTGGGACTTCATCCGGTCTGATGAGCTTCCTCGAGGTTCTTGATCGCGCTGCAGGCGCGACGAAGTCCGGTGGAACCACTCGTCGCGCAGCCAAGATGGTCTGTCTCGACATGGATCATCCGGAGATCGTCGACTTCATCCAATGGAAGGTTCGTGAAGAGAAGAAGGCACGCGCTCTCATTAGCGCCGGCTACTCCTCGGATTTCAACGGCGAAGCGTACAAGACGGTCAGTGGTCAGAACTCGAACAACTCCATTCGCGTGACGGACGAGTTCATGCGCGCTGTCGAGACCGACGGTGAATGGCGCACGACGATGCGTACGACTGGCGAGGTTGTGGACACCTACCGCGCTCGCGACATGTGGAAGCTTCTCGCAGAAGCTGCCTGGCAATGTGCCGATCCCGGTGTCCAGTACGACACCACGATCAACGATTGGCACACGGCCGCGGGGACGGATCGCATCAACGCGTCCAATCCATGCAGCGAGTACATGTTCCTCGACGACACCGCTTGCAATCTCTCGTCGATCAACCTCACGAAGTTCCTCGGCGATGACGGGACGTTCGACATCGAGGGGTATCGTCACGCGATTCGCATCCTTTTCATCGCTCAAGAGATCCTCGTGGACTTCTCGAGCTACCCGACTGCGCAGATCGCGCAGAACAGTCACGACTACCGTCCGCTCGGTCTCGGCTATGCAAACCTCGGAACGCTTCTCATGCGTCTCGGCGTTCCGTACGACAGCGACAGCGGTCGCGCGATTTGTGGAGCCCTGACGGCTGTTCTTTGTGGCCACGCATATCGTGTGAGCGCGGAGATGGCGGCTTCGAAGGGCGCCTTCGCGGGATACGACAAGAATCGTGACTCGATGCTTCGCGTCATGAACAAGCACCGCGACGCGGCATACAAGATCGGCTCGGCGGATCGCGGCGTTTACAACCGCGACCCGGACGTGCTCCATCGCAAGCCTTCGGACCTTTGTCCGGAAGAGCTTCTGGGCGCAGCGCAGGAAGATTGGGACGAGGCAGTTCGTCTCGGTGAGATGTTCGGATACCGCAATGCGCAAGCGACGGTGCTCGCTCCTACCGGAACGATCGGTCTCCTCATGGACTGCGACACCACGGGCATCGAGCCGGATTTCGCACTCGTGAAGTTCAAGAAGCTCGCGGGCGGTGGTTATTTCAAGATCGTCAACACGAGCGTGCCGTCCGCGCTTCAGAATCTTGGGTACTCTGCCGCGCAGATCACCGAGATCATCGCGCACATCACCGGAACGAACACGTTCACAGGCGCGCCTCACGTCAACCGTCGCGTGCTTCGTGAGCGCGGACTTACCGATCACGAGATCGACAAGGCAGAGGCAGCGTTGCCAGGTGTCTTCGATGTCGCCCACGCCCTGGGGCAGTGGGTCATTGGTAAGGAAGCATACGACCGTCTCGGAATCACGGACGCGATGATGGCCAGCCCGTCGTTCTCGGTTCTCAAGCACCTCGGTCTCACTTGGAAGCAGTGCGAAGAGATCAACGAGCACATCCTCGGAAACATGACGATCGAAGGCGCGCCCCACATCAAAGACGAGCATCTGCCCGTGTTCGATTGCGCGAACCGCTGCGGTAAGAACGGCAAGCGCTATCTCGCTCCGATGTCGCACGTACGCATGATGGCTGCCGCACAGCCGTTCCTGTCCGGCGCGATCTCGAAGACCGTCAATCTCCCGAATGACGCAACGGTCGATGACGTTGCTGACATCTACATGGAAGGCTGGCGTCTTGGTTTGAAGGCAGTCGCCCTTTACCGCGACGGATGCAAAGCATCGCAGCCTCTGAACGCGACGAGCGGCGAGAGCAATCTCGACGAGATCGAAGAGAAAGAGCGAAAGGCAGACAAGGCCGAGAAGCTCGCGGCGGCCTCCGGCGCCAAGACCGAGACGACAGCAAAGCTTGCGGTTCGCTTGCCCGAAGGTCTCTCTCCTCCCACCACGAATCGTCATCGCCTACCGAAGAAGCGCACGGGCTTCACGCAGGAAGCGCGCGTTGGAGGTCACAAGATCTTCGTACGCACCGGTGAGTACACCGATGGATCGCTCGGCGAGATCTTCATCGACATGCACAAGGAGGGCGCAGCCTTCCGGTCGCTCATGAACTGCTTTGCCATCAGCGTTTCCATGGGCTTGCAGCACGGCGTGCCGCTCGAGAGTTACGTCGAGCAGTTCACTTTCACACGCTTTGAGCCACAGGGCGCGGTGGACGGACATCCGAACATCAAGCTAGCGACCTCGA
>CAZWQH010000435.1:0-4465 GCA_964635815.1 uncultured Sandaracinaceae bacterium | reverse complement strand
CGGACCGCGATCTCGCATACGAGATCCTCTTCAACTTCGTTCGCATCCTCAGCTCGCGCTTGCGCGAGACGAACTACAAGATGTCGTTCCTGACCATCTCCGGAAAATTCGGGTGACCCTCCAAGTTCCCGCGGGTGCTGTTTGCGCCAAGCACACCACCGCCGCGAGCGCTGTCTGCTCACGCTGCGGCGCGTTCGCTTGCGAGGCGTGCGTCTTCGCAAAGGCCGACGGAATCCCCACGTGTCGCGCATGTGCTTCGAAAGGACTAGCGGCGCCGATTCCCCTGGAGCGAATGGCCGAGCTCGGATTCGTCCAGGCGGTGTGGCAAACCGTGAAGGTTTTCTCGTTCGACCCGGTCACCGCTTTTCGAACTCCCCGGAGCGGAACCATGGTCTCTCCCGTCATCTTCGCTGTCTCTATTTGGACCGTAGCGAGCGCGGTGCACACAGGAATCTTCGCGGTCTTGTACGCTGCGCTACTCGGCGTGATGCCCATGGGGTTGGGCAACAGCGAGAAGTCGATGGTCATCGGAATGTTCACCGGAAGCATGATCCTGCCGATCCTCTTCTTCCCGTTCTTCGCTGCAATTGCCCTGTTCGTTCAGGCTGGGGCCACACATTTGGTCCTGATGATGTTCGGCAGCGAGAAGAACGGGTTCGCTGCGACGCTGCGCGCACAGTCGTACGCCAACGTCGGTCACATCGCGAACGCGATTCCCATCGTCGGGCCGCTCATTTCGCTCATTTGGGTTTGGGTCCTGGACGTGCTCGGAACGAGAGAAGCGCACGAAACGAGCACCGGGATGGCTTTCGTCGCAGCGTCTTGCCTTCGCCTCCTCGGTTGCGGGATTACGTGCGCCGGCTTTGTGGCGTTTGCCGCGCTGATCGAGCAGTTCGTCAAGCAGTAGGGCGCATGACTTCGCTCACCGAGCGGCCTACTGGCGCGATGTGTGCGGCACACGAGGTCGCGGCCGAAGCGATCTGTTCTCGCTGCGGAGCGTTTGCGTGCGATTACTGCATCGTCTCGCGGTCGGATTCTCAGATCACGTGCCGCGCGTGCGAGGCCCGGGAACACGATCGTCCAAGCCGCGGTCACGCACGTGGTCTTGCGGACGATGCTTGAGGCAAAGCAAGGCTTCGCAGCAACACTGCGCGCTCAGGCCTATGCGAACATCGGACAGATCGCGATCGTGATTCCGGTCGTCGGATGGGTCCTCGCTATTTTCTGGGTATGGTGTTTGGAAGTCATCGCTACGCGTGAAGTACACCAAACCACTTCGATGAATGCGTTCGTGGCGGCATCTGCGTTTCGGGTCGTCGCATGCGGTCTGAGCTGCGTGCTTGGAATCGTGGCGCGCGCGCTCATCGCATAGCGGTTTCATCCGGAGGCAACTAAGCTGCGCCTAATTCTCGGTTTCGACTCGCGCACGGTCGACTGCTACCACCGCTCTACGCTCAGAACATCTGTGATTTCCAGCGGAGAGCTCTTCATCCGGGGAAGACGCACCTGTGGCGGCGTTCTTGCTTTGTCGAGTGCGAGGCTTCACCCATGCGTGCTCCAAACTTCTTCGTTCTCATCACGCTTGCGTCGTTGTTCGTCACCCCTGCGGTGCAAGCGGACCCCCCTACTGCCACACCGTTCGGGACGCGCGCACGACCTGCTCGTACTTCGCGAGGGCGCCGTGCGCGGCCGGCTGTTGCAACCCGAAGAGGTTTCGCGCGGATCGGTGGCTACGAGGACATCAAGGAACGCTTGCGGCAAGACTTCACTCTGGACGCAGAGGGAAATCGCGGAATCGCACGCTACGGACTCACGCCTGCCCGCGGATACTTGTTTCACGGACCGCCGGGTACTTCCAAGACTCTCTTCGTTCAGGCGCTGGCGGAGGAGTTTGGCTACACCCTGCTCGAAGCTTCGGGGAGCGACATGTTCTCACCGTTTCACAACGGTGGTCCGGACGCGCTGATCTCTTTGCTTGGAGAGGCGGAGGACACGGCGCGTAAGTCACGACGCCCGGTACTTCTGTTCATCGACGAGCTTGACGTCGTAGTGCCGGCCCGCATGAGTGACGCCAAGAACCCCGCGATAGCCGCAACAGAGAATCGGATCACCGCCGTGTTGCTCAACGCCTTGGATGGGACAGCGGCCGCGCGGCTCCCGCCAAACGTAGTGCTCGTGGGGGCAACGAATCACATGAGCCGGATCGACCCCGCGCTTCTGCGGCCCGGTCGCTTCGAGGGGATTATCGAGCTGCGTGTTCCGACGGAGACCGAGCGTCGCGACATCTTGAACGTCCACCTCGACAGCGTTCGCCACGACGGGTCCATCGACACGACACGTCTCGCCGCTCGCACGCGTGGTTTCACCGGCGCGCAGCTCGCCGGCATTCCGCGACGCGGCGCTGTGCGCGCGCTCCGCAACCAAGCATTGCAGCTCACGCACGGTGATCTCGAAGCCGGGATCGAAGACGAGATCGAGGCGATGCTTCGACCCGATCGGATGCCGGAAGGAATCTCCCGCGTAGAGCCCCTCAGTTGGCGCGAGATTGCGGGGTTCGAGGACGTGAAAGAAGACCTCTCTCGCCTTCTGCGAGCGAGCCAAGGCGTCAATCGTCTAGCCCGTGGAATCACCATCGCCGGCCCGCCTGGAGTGGGCAAGACGCTGTTCCTCCGCGCGTTGGCCACGGAATCGAACTCTCGCGTGTTCAACATCAGTGCGCAGGCCGTCACCCGCAATCCCGGTCAGATGGTCGAAACACTCAGCTCTATCCTCGAGCAGGTCCGCATCGCGTCCGCCTCCGAACGCGGCGTCGTGGTTACGATCGACGAGCTCGACGGCCTCTTTCCTCAACGGCGTGCCTCCACCAACACCCAAGACGACGAACGGATCACGCTCGTAAACACATTTCTCGCGGCCATCGACGGGCCGGATGCGATTCGTGGCGTGGTTTGGGTTGGCGCGACCAATCACCCAGGGCGTGTCGATGGTGCGGTGACCCGACCGGGTCGTATGCGTACGTATACGATGCGAGCTCCGAACGCTGCAGATCGGCTCGCAGTCCTTCGTATGCACACCATCGGTGCGGAGTTTGCGCCCGACGTAGACCTCAACGCAGTCTCGGTGGCGCTCGCAGAGCTCTCGAACGCAGAGATTGCTGCGGTAGCGCAGGATGCTCGCGACTACGCGGGGGAAGGCGGTGTGATTTCAGCTCAACACCTGGAACGCGCTACGTCGCACGCGGTAGCCGAACGCGCCGCGTCACAACTCGCTCGCGAAGCTCAGCGATAGGCAGCGCAAGCCGCTAGCTTGCGCTTGCTTGCGAGCCCGCGGCCCAACCTGAGCGCGTCGATTCGCCGAGGGTCGCGAAGCGGGCATCGATCCCGACAAGCAGCGAACCCGCGGCGAATAGATGCGGATGCACCACGCTGCGGTGACGGTCGAGCACGCGATGGGATCCATCGACGAGGACTCCGGACACCCATGCAGGCGCATGCGCGAAAGCGCGCATTCCGAAGTTTGACTCTGGATCACGTCCTGTCGCTTGAGAGGGCTGCGCGGTAAACGCGGCCGTCTCGGTGCCAAGGAACACGTCCAGGTTCGCAACGGTTTCTTGCATTCGCCCCTCGTCGGTCGAGATGCCTCCGGCGAAGAGCTTCCCTGTGGCGAGCACCACGCGTGCAACTCGAAGCTCACGCTCTCGGTCGTCACCACCTTCCGTGATCTCGACGCGGAAAGCATCTCGGGCGGTTGATCGCGTTCGATCCAATCGCGCGCTCGTTACATCGATCAACGTGACATCCGCAGTGCGCAATGCAGCCGTGATCGCACCACGAAGGCGAAGACCTTGAACGGCACTCAAGGCCTCGCTCGTTTCTCCGATCGGCTTTCCAAGTCGTTCGGAAAGCTTGCTCACAAGCGCCAGGTCGTCCGGCAACACTGGCGGGAAGAGCACGGCGTCGGCTTCCACGTGTGCGTTCTTCGACGCGCTCGCAAGCCCTTCCGCGAGATCGCTGATCTCCGACTGCGCGCGAGTTGCGAACGTCGAGTGCATATCCGAGGCGCGGCCGATGTCGATGCCGGCCACCACTTGCGCTGCGTCTCCAATGGCGCGCGTGACATCGAATCGGTCACGCCCTGACCACTGCGCGACGAGCACGCGGGAACCGCTCCGAAGATCGAGCGCGTGCTTTTGCGCAGACGTGGCGGTTCGCACTCCGCCCGGCGTCACGAACGAGTACGCGCCGGACTCGCGGTAGATGCCAAGCGCGCGCAGCACCGTTGCTTCGGCGCTGGACGTGGCCCCTCCCGGCGAATTCCAGATCGCACCGCCGAGCTCACTTCCGCTGACTGGGCCACGCAGCAGGGTGACTTTGCGGCCAGTGCTTCGCGCCGCGAGCGCTGCGCTGAATCCAGCGATCCCGCCGCCAATGATCAAGACCTCGCCGGTATCCGTCACGAACGCTCT
>CAZWQH010000434.1:0-4478 GCA_964635815.1 uncultured Sandaracinaceae bacterium | reverse complement strand
GGAATCGTAGCCCAGATTATCCCGTTCCTCATACGCCATCCTCAATTGATGCCGAGCAGCAAACACGCGAGCGTCGCAATCGCGACCTCTCGTGCGGCGCCTCCCAATTGTTGAACGCGCGGCTGTTGGACGAGCGGTTTCTGAGTGTCTTTCTTGCCGACTGCCTTCTCGACATCAGTCATGCCGGCATCCTCCGGTCGCGAACAGCCAGGTACGCGACAAACAGGAAGAAGCTCGAAACACTTCCAGCGTAGACAAGCCGGCGTGAGTCGAGTGTTCCGCTCGAGAACTCCGACATGTGCGCCCACATGTTCACGTAGGCGAACATTTCCGCTTTGTCCGAGTACGGCATGGCCTGCTCGGCGAGGCCAATCACGAAAAGCGCGATCGTGATGGCGGAAGACAACGCGACGGCAGCAAGTTGATGCCGCGTAATGGCGCTCGCCGCGATTCCAATCGCAGAGAGATACGCCCCGAGCGAAAAGATTCCGACGTACGAGCTCCCTACGACTCCGAGGTCGACGCTCCCGTAGCGGCTGGTCAGCCAAACATACGCGAGGGTCGGAAGCCACATGGTCATCCAGAACAACAACGCCGCGCCGTACTTCCCGATGACAACACTGAGCGCGCTGATCGGCGCCGTGAGTAGCGGCTCGATGGTCCCGGTGCGCTTCTCTTCTGCAATCGAACGCATGGTCAACGCCGAGGGGAAGAAGAGAAGAAAAAAGAAGAGGGACGTACGACCGAAGAACCACTGAAGCGGCGATTCGGTCGCCGAGGGCCGAGCATTCGACGCATAGAACTGAGCGAGCGTCCAAAACGACAAGCCGTTCATCAGGAGGAACGCGAAGAGCGCGCCATACGCGATCGGCGAAACGAAGAACGACCAAACTTCGCGGCGGAAGACTGCCCAAGATGCCTTCAGCACGTTCACTCCTCCGCCTTTGTCAGACGCGCGAAAAGGTCCTCGAGGTTTCCCGCATCGTGAGTCAGTTCGCGCAAGACGACGCCGCTATCGCGAGCGCACTCGAACACGCGCTCCGTCGCATCCGGAGTCAACACTGGGATCGTGAACGTGACTAGCACGGCGTCGGACTCTCGCTTTGTCTCTTCGTACGGAAGCGCGCGCTCGGACAGCGCGGACCTGAACCGCTCAAGCGTCTCCTCCGTGCCGCGCACGACGGCCACGGCTCGGGTCGCGGCTTCGTCTCGCAAGGCGGACGTCATGGCATCACGCACGAGCTTGCCGCGGTCGAGGATGAGAACGCGGTCCGTCGTCGCTTCCACTTCCGGGAGGATGTGTGTGGACAACAACACGGCCTTCTTTCCCGCAAAGCTCTTGATTAGGGACCGCACCTCGCGAATCTGGTTGGGGTCGAGGCCAGATGTCGGCTCGTCGAGAACGAGGATCGGCGGGTCGCCGAGGAGAGCGTCCGCCAAGCCAACCCGCTGTCGATAGCCCTTGGAGAGCTGACCGATGATGCGCGACTCGACGTCTCGCACGTGCGCGGCTTCGAGCGCAGCCGTGACACGGTCCGCGATTTCCTTACGCGGCACGTCTTTTATCCGAGCCCGGAACACGAGGTACTCACGGACGCGCAGCTCCGGGTAGAGAGGAAAGTTCTCCGGCATGTAGCCAATCTGTCGCCGCGCAGCGATGGGATCGTCCACGCTGTCTTTCCCGAGGATTTTCACGGTGCCAGCGCTCGGTTCTAGAAATCCGCTTAGCATTCGCAAAGTCGTGCTCTTACCCGCGCCATTGGGCCCAAGAAACCCCACAATTTCGCCAAGCTTCACGGCAAAGCTCAAGCTCTGTACAGCGAGACGTTCACTGTAAACCCGCGACAGCCCATGTGCCTCGATAGCCGCGACGCCTGTCATCGAGGTCGGTTTCTAGTCGGTGCCCGCCGTGGGTTCAACCTGCATCGACGACGTGAGGCGGAAATGAACGGATGCAGCGTGCGGAGCAACTCTCACAGGAAGGAAAACCATGTATGCGTCCGCGCCACAGGCGTCCGCCATCTTCGGGCAGCCGCGCTCGCTTCGTCCCTCGACCTCACCGAGGGGCGAGAGTAACGTTGCGCGTGCGGGGATGAGCGAGTCGACGCCGATTGTCACGCATGTCGACGCACTGGTCGAACGCGCGAAACGTGGGGACCCCGCCGCCTTTCGGCAGCTCTTCGATCGTCACAAGAACGAGGTGTCGCGGCTCGTCTATCGCCTCCTGGGGAGAAGCAGCAGCGACCTAGAAGACGTCGTACAGGACGTGTTCGTTCACGTTTATCGCTCTCTCAAAGGGTTTCGCGGCGACGCAAAATTTTCGACCTGGCTCTACCGCCTGACTGTGAACGTGGTTCGGATGCACATCCGCAAGGCGAAGTCGCGCCCACGTGTTGCCGACGGCGTGGAGGTGCCTGAGCGGACCTCCCAGCCGCGGATCGATCTAGATCCAGAGGCGTCACTCCAGCGTCGCCGACGCATGGAGGCGTTCGAGTCGCTCATTGCGACGCTCTCCGAGAAGAAGCGTGCGGTGCTTGTCATGCACGACATCGAGGGGATGTCGGCGAAGGACATCGCGGAGATCGTCGGCGCTCCGGTACTGACCGTCCGGACTCGACTCTTCTACGCGCGCAAAGAGCTCTATGACGCGATAGCAGGCAACCCCGCGCTGCGAGGCGCGCTCGACGACGTCCTGCGCGCCATGAGCACGGAGCGATCCCACGATTCCCGCACCGATACGCGGAAGTCCGACGTTCCCGCTCTCGAAGAACGCCTCACCCCGCCTCCGACGGACCCATGAAACCAATCTCCAACCACGATCTCGAGAATGACGACGCCGAATCGGGAGACATCTACGTCTCGCGGGGTGGCCCGCACGCATCCCGCGACTACGCGCTGCTCGCTTTTGCGGAAGACCGGTTGTCGGAGTCTCGCGCAAACGTGGTGCGCGCCCACCTGCGGAGCTGCTCGTTTTGCGCGCGACGCATCGCGTCCATGCGGCTGCTCTCGAATCTGGGCGACGAGGCCCGAGACCAAACACCACCCCCGGTCGAGTTCGAGCGGATCTCTCGCGCGCTCGAGTCGACCATCGAGGAGCTAACGCAAGCGAACGAAGCGGCGCACGCAGCAGGCACCTCTGCAGCGCGCCCGCGAACGGAGAACGGACGCGGCATTCGAATCGCTCTCGGGGTCGGGGCTCTGGCCGCCGCAGCAGTCGCCGCGATGGTCGTCCGCAATTTCCAGCACGCACAAGGCAACGGTCCTGCGTACGTCGCAGAGGGAAAGAGCGGGCCGGTCGCAGCGGCCCTGCCACATGAGGAACGGACACATCTCAGCTGGATCGTCACGTCGGTCTCGGGTGAACCGGCATGGGTCACATCCGAGCCGGGCGCAGGCGCAGCCGCAGCCGCTCAAGCTGCGCTGGGCGTCCCGTACCCCAATGGAACGGCGCTCGTCACGCACTCGGGAAACGCACATGTGCGTGTCGGCCCCCAGACGGGGTTTGTCCTCGGTGAACGCACTCAGGTGTCGGTCAAAGACGCTTTTACAGAACCGACCAGCGCGGCGCAGGACGAAGTCGCGCGTATCATTCGACTGCAGCTGACTGCAGGATCCGTCACGAGCAAGGTCGCGGCGCTTCGACCGATTGATCGCTACGAAGTGATCGCAGGTGATACGACCGTCCACGTTCGCGGAACGCATTTTCAGGTTCGGCGAGACGAGTCTTCGCTGCACGTTTCCGTAGTCGAGGGGGCCGTCGATATCGAGGGCCCGACCGGTGTGATCCATGTCGTCGCGCCAGGAGCATGGTCGACCCGCACGGGGCCGACAGTGCTCGCGGCAAACGTTACGCTTCCGTATCCGGCGGGCATCGACGGAGAACCTCTCGCCACGCTCGACCTGAGTCGGATTCCTCGAATGCGTTCGTGGGACCTCCGCGTACCGAGTCTGTCCGCCGTTCCACCGATAGAGCTCATGGGCGACGCGAAGGCTCAGGTTCCGTGCGGTCCAGTGCGCCTTCGGGGAGTCGATATCCGAGGCCACGTGTTCACGGCAGACCTCACGATCACCCAGAGCGGCCTCGTCGTTGAGCCGGCTCAGCTACGTTCCGTGACGCCCGTGTTCCGCAGCGGGACGATCGATACCGCCGCGGTCCTCGCGACCATGCAGCGCGGAAAGGGGGAGCTGACGCGCTGCTACAACCAAGCCCTCCTTCGGAATCCGCAACTCAATCCTCGAATGCGCGTTCGCGTCAGGATCGATCTTACCGGCGAGGTCACAGACCTGACTCCCGTCGGTGATGCCCAAGAGAACGCCGCGTTCGCGACGTGCGTAGCCACGCGCATCCGAGCCTGGCGGTTCCCCATCCCCGTGGGCGGCCCCGCAACCGTCGAGCTTCCGCTTACCTTCCGGGCGAACTGACCGGGCGAACTGACGGGCGCTGTGTCGTAAATTTCGGTTGCGGGCGTATGCGGCCT
>CAZWQH010000433.1:0-4481 GCA_964635815.1 uncultured Sandaracinaceae bacterium | reverse complement strand
GCGACACTTCGCATCTACGCTACGCACGACTTGATCGGTCTCGAGATTGCGTCCGCAATGGTTGGCCTCGCATCCCTGGTCGCGGGGTTTGCAACCGCCCTCGGTATCGGCCCGAGCGCGCTCGCCGTGGTTTGCAGCCGCGCAATGGCCGAGGCGGAACGTGTCGGCGTGGCTCTGGGGGGCGACGCGAAAACGTTCGCAGGCCTTGGAGGCTACGGTGACCTCGTTGCTGCGCTCGCAGGGGACCAGCGTCCTGAATTCCAGCTGGGCGTCGCTTTGGCTCGTGGCGAGGCGCTTCGCACCGCCGCACAGAAACTGTCCGCGAACATCGAAGGCGTTGCGATTGCTCACCACATCGCCCGGTTTGCGCGGGATCGTGACATCGATGCGCCTATTGCTACGGTGACGGCTGGCGTACTGGACGCTACTCTCACCGTGACTCAAGCAGTCGAGCACCTCATGACCCGGCAAATCGGACGTTCGCAATGACCGTTGCGTGGAACTTTCCCAACCGCATCATCTTCGGAGTCGGAGCCGTAGAGCACGCCGGAGTCGAAGCTCATCGGCTCAACGCGAAGAACGCGCTCATCGTGACGGACAAGAACGTGAGCGACGCCGGACTCGTCGATGGAGTCACCCGTTCGCTGCAGCTCTCGGATGTGGCGTGGGTGACCTTCGACCAAGCATCGCATGCTCCCGATGAAGCCCTCGCCAGCGCAATCGCGGAGGCTGCCCGCGACGCTCACGCCGACTTGCTCGTTGCAGTCGGCGGTGGTGCAGTCGTGGACGCAGCAAAGGCCGCGAACTTACGCGCGGCCATTGGTGACGACACCCCCCTCGACGAGTTCGAGGCCGGGCGGCATTCCCAAGTCTCTGTGCAGACCCAGCGACCGCTCATTGCTGTTCCCACGACCGCTGGTTCTGGCAGCGAGGTAAGCAAGTGGATCGCTCTGGTGGTCGAAGCGAACGGCGAGCGTCGCAAGACCACGGTCGAGCACGACTGCCTCCTGCCCACTGTGGCGTTGCTCGATCCACAACTGTCGATCAGTCAGCCTCAAGCCGTCACGAAGGCGACCGGATTCAGCGCGCTGACCCGCAGCATCGAAGCCTACTGCGCTGGTCAGGATCACCCGATGGCGGAAGCGATTGCGCTCGAGTCCATCGAGCTTCTGGTCAAGAACCTCGAGCGGGTGCTCGAGCACTCGTCTGATTTGGAAGCGCGGAGCGCAACGCTCAAGGCCGCGAGCATGGCGGCGGTCGCGGCGCAAAAAGGAGTGGGCGCGTGTCATGCGATCGCTCACAGTCTTTCCATCGCGACGAGCTCTCACGAAGGGCTGGCGCACGCGGTGTGCCTTCCGCAGGTGCTCGACTACAACCGCGGGACCATCCCATACAAGATTGCGAAGATCGCGCGCATGTTCGGCGTGCGAGGAAACGACATCGAGACGCTAGCCTTTGAATGTGCCGGCGCAGTTCGAGCGTTCCGAACCTTGCTAGGTCTGTCCGAGCATCTTGCCGGGTCGTCCGGCCTGGATCTGGAGACCGTCGCGGACCACGCCGTCCATGATCCCGCCCACCACGGCAATCCGCGACCTTGTACGCGTGAGGATCTGCTGGCGCTTCTCCGCGCGTCGGTCTAGTAACGCGCGGTCAGAGACAGGAGCACGTTGGACAACAGCAGCACCGAGAAGCCGACCGAAACACAGTCCGCCGCACCTGCGAAGCCAAAGCGCGCTCGCCAGAAGCGGATGAAGACCGCGTTGCCCAACCCGGAGACTGTTCATCACGTCTCGGAAGCGGAGATACCACCGGCGACCGATGACATCGCGAGCGCCACGCAGACAAGCGTCGGAACGCCAGCTCCTGACGAGTGGAGCATCGATGATTCGCGATCGCTGTACTTGATAGACCGCTGGGGCGCGGGCTACTTCGACGTCAACGAAGCCGGCAATCTCACGGTTTCACCGCTCCAGGATCGCGGCAGCAAGATCAGCCTCACGAGCATCGTTGAAGAAGCAGCCGAGCTCGGCCTTCGCACGCCGTTGCTCGTTCGTTTCCAAGACATCCTTCACCACCGCGTGAAGACGCTGAACGAAGCGTTCGTGAAAGCCGTCTCCGAGACCCAGTTTCGCGGAACGTATCGCGGCGTCTTCCCGATCAAGGTCAACCAGCTCCGAGAAGTGGTTCACGAAATTCTCGACGCCGGACGTCCCTTTCACTACGGCATTGAAGTAGGCAGCAAAGCCGAGATGTATGCCGCGCTGTCGATGCACACCGACAACGATTCGTTGATCGTCTGCAATGGATACAAAGACGACAACTACATCCGCACCGCGCTGATGGGGCGAAAGCTTGGCAAGCGCATCGTTCTGGTCGCGGAGAAGCTTTCCGAGGTGCGCGCGATTTGTCGCCTCGCAAACGAGATGGGCGTCGAACCCCACATCGGGCTACGCGTGCGTATCACGACGCGGGGCGCGGGAACCTGGGCAGCCTCGAGCGGTGAAGACGCAATGTTCGGTCTGTCCACAGCGGAGATCATCGCAGCGACCGACATCATGACCGAAGCGGGACTTCGCTCGGCATTCAAGCTCGTGCACTTCCACATCGGCTCGCAGATCCCGGACATCTTGATCGTGAAACGCGCGGTGCGTGAGGCTGCGCGGCACTACGCGAAGCTTCGAAAGATGGGTCACCCGATCGAGTTTCTCGATGTCGGCGGTGGCCTTGCTATCGACTACGACGGCTCGAGGTCCACGTTCCACGCCTCGATGAACTACACGCTCGAGGAGTACGCGCGTGACGTCATCGCCAACATCGCAGACGTCTGCGACGAAGAGCGGGTTCCACATCCCGACGTCGTCAGCGAATCCGGTCGTGCCGTGGTCGCCCATCACTCGGTACTGGTCGTCGAAGCGTTCGGCGCCGTCGAGAAGACGCCGCGCACCTCGATTCCAGCGCCCGCATCCGGCGAATACGTGAAAGACGATAACGGAGGGACCGCGAGCGTCGCGCAGCACAAGCTCGTTCGGGGTCTGGAGCAGCTCCGAAAGCGCCTCTCGCTTCAGAATCTGCGCGAGTCGTGGCACGCGTTGCTTCAGATCAAAGAAGAATCGCAGAAGATGTTCGAGCTCGGTCTGCTCGACCTCCCGGTCAAAGCCGTTGTCGAGAATACGTTCTGGGAAGTCGCGGAAGACATCGACCGCTTGAGCGCAAAGCTCGACCCAAGCGAAATGCCGGACGACTTCTTCGATCTACGTCGCCAGCTCGCGGACCAACACATCTGCAACTTCTCGGTGTTCCAGTCACTCGTGGATCACTGGGCGCTTGGCGCGCTCTTCCCCGTGCTTCCGATTCACCGACTCGGTGAGCGTCCGACGATGCCGAGCACGCTCGTAGACATTACGTGCGATTCGGACGGCAAGGTTTCGAAGTTCATCGACCGTAAAGATGTGCGCGAGACTATTCCGCTCCATCCCATCGAGCCTGGTTCGCGATATTTCCTCGGTCTGTTCCTCACCGGCGCGTACCAGGACATCATGGGCGACATTCACAACCTCTTCGGCCGCGTGAATGAGGTCCACGTCTTCCTCGATGACGACGAGGCGTGCGGCTACTACATCGAAGACACCATCGCGGGGAACACCATTGCCGAGGTGCTCGCCATGACTCAGTACGACAGGAACGACCTGGTCGCTCGGTTGAAGAGCCAAGTGGACGCTGCCATCAAGCAGGACAAGCTTCGTCCGACCGAGGGAATGCGACTTCTGGCGGACTACGAGAAGGGTCTGAACGACCACACGTACCTCTCGCTAACCTAGACCCCTCCGACCTAGACCAAATGAAGAGGGTCTACGGTGCGCAGACGCTTCGAAGCAGCACGTCGAACCCACCCCGCCCGTCGCGAAACACGAACCAAAAGTCGATTCGCTCCGTGCCTGTCGCGGGCGCGGTCCATTCGAGCGTACTGGCTTCACCGAACCGGGTCGCCCCAAGCCCACTCGCGAACGCGGTGTACGAGCGCGCGAGCTCTCCTTCGGTTGCGTAGTGGGCCACGGTCCACTCTTCAGAGGACGGCGTCGCACCGGCTGTAAACATTTCCTGCGCGGCCGCAGGAACGCGCAGAGAGAGTGTGTGCTTGGCACCATCACGCGGGACGGACACGCACGCGCTGCCGGACCACGGCATCTGATCGAGCTGGAGCTCCACGCCAGTCAGGTCTGGATTTCGATTCGTCTGGGTGTTCGCGCGGTCGAGTGTAACCACGTAGGTGAATCGAATTGTCACCGTCGCTTCGGGCACGCACTGCACAGACAGGGGACTGGCCGGACTCGTCATCGCGCTGACAGGAGCCACCGGTCCACCTTGGCAGAGGATGCCGATCGCGAGCACATAGTCGGCATCGGGCGTGGCTAGTGTAAACGCGGGAGACATCCCCTGGCCCGTGTACATGCCCGCTCCTGCCGGACCGGCACAGGCCGGAG
>CAZWQH010000432.1:0-4505 GCA_964635815.1 uncultured Sandaracinaceae bacterium | reverse complement strand
CGGGACCGCTGCTCCCGGCGCCAACGTCTGGATTGGAACGGTAAAGGCACCGACGACCGACGGGGTATTCGACCAGCTTGTCGCCCTGCAGCTTGGCGAGAATCAGATTCGCGTGCGTGCAATCGAAGCCGGGAAAGTAGCCCGCGTCACGACTGTGGCGCTCACGCATGTTAGTGACGTGGACCCTCTCGTCGCCGCGCGACGTGCGCGTAACGTCACGTACGCGGATCTCGAGAAGGCCGTCGCGAGTCCAACGCCCAGCGCAACGCTGGTCGCGAGCACCGGAACCGTCATCCATCGCGACGTCCTTGCAAGCGGCCCTATGCTTCAGCTACTCGCCGCGTGCTCAGGTGAGCGAAGATGCGTCGTCTGGGTGGATGATCCAGGCACGTTCGAGCCGACAGTTGGCACGCGCGTACGAGCGGTCGGAACGGTCTCGGGCATTCGTGAGTTCGACACGGAGCGCGGAAAAGCACGCGCGCCCGCAATCCGCGCGGAGTTCGTCGTTCCGGCCCGCTAATGAGCTCCCCGACGGTCAGTCAGCAGCTTGGGGCCACTCTCGAACTCAAGGCCTGCGCCAACTGCTCACGTCCCAATCCACCGGACTCCACATTCTGTGCGGGCTGCGGAACCGCCCTCCCGCGCCCTCAATCGATCCGCCCGGGCGCCGGCGCGGGCGGCGATCCACTCGTCGGAACCGTAATCGCCGATCGCTACCGATTGCTCGGCGTAATCGGACGCGGCGGGATGGGCGTCGTCTATAAGGCGGAGCACGCGCGCATTGGAAAGCTCGTGGCGGTGAAGCTACTTGCCGGAGAACTCGCTCGTGATCGCAACACGATGCGTCGCTTCCAACGCGAGGCGGAGGCGGTCAGTCGCCTCAATCATGCGAACACGGTGCAGGTCTTCGACTTCGGCAGCAGCGAGGGTCTCAGCTACTTGGTCATGGAGTACGTGGAGGGTCACGACCTGGGAACGGTGCTCCGCACAGAAGGCCCGATGCCGTTCGGACGTGCGGCGTGGATATGCGCGCAGGTCTGCGCCTCGCTCCAGGAAGCCCATGAACACGGGATCGTTCACCGCGACTTGAAACCCGAGAATTTGATGGTGGGCGCAACCCGGACTCGTCGCGATTCGGTGAAGGTTCTCGATTTCGGACTGGCAAAGCTGCGCGACGATGGCGGGCGTATCACGGGCGGCGGAGCGCTTGTTGGTACTCCGTATTACATGGCCCCCGAATATATTCGCGGCGACAACGTCGATGGGCGAGCCGACCTCTACGCACTTGGAGCTGTTCTCTATCGCGCGTGCACGGGCACTCCGCCCTTCTCGGCGTCCACGCCTCTCGCTGTCCTGACGAAGCACGTGGCAGAAGAGCTCGAGCCGCCGTCGTTTCGCATCGCATCAATCGCTTCGAGAAGATCCTCGCCCGCCGACGCAACCTCGCTCCCTCCCGCTGGCGAAGCACCGACACCGCGGGCGAACCTCGACATGGATCGCGTGATCGGTCGTGCGATGGCCAAGGATCCCGCAGTTCGCTACGCGGACGCGAACGAGCTGCGCAGGGACCTGGTCGAGTGTCTCACCCGATCCGGCGAGCAATGGCGCACAGTCGACGTCGACATCCAAACGGACAGCAGCGACCGCGTCGGTGCAAGCGTCGCCACTCGAAGCGATGTCGACCGGTACGAGCGAGGACTTCATCAGCGCGGTTTGGCCGTTCGTATTTTCCTGGTCCTTTTCGTAGTCGCGGGAGCAGCAGCTGGCGCCTGGTCGTATCAGCACCGCGCGTCCGAAGCGGCGACGGTCGAGACCGAGCCGAACAACGACGCCCACGCTGCGAACCCCCTTCCGCCAGGAAACACCATCAGGGGTTTGCTCGGCGCACGCTATTCCCAGCGCGACAGCGATCGGGACGTCTACGCAATCAAGAATCCAAAAGGAGCATCCCGGTCGTGGCTTCGTGTGTCACTCACCGCGATCCCGAACATGGACGTCGCGTTCGACATTGCGCGAAAAGGAAACGCCGCGCCGGTAATCGTAGCGAACAGTCGTGGACGCGGTCAGGCGGAAGCTATCCCCAACTTCGTTTTGGACGGCGCCGAGTACTACATTCGCGTACGGGAGGCGAGTCGCGGCGACTATGCGATTGAGAACGTTTCGGACTCGTACACGATTCGCTGGGAGCCGGTCGTCCCCCGAGCTGGTGAGGAACGGGAGGTCAACGACAGCGTCGACGTTGCGAATCCGCTCGATGATGCCGCACCAGTAGTTTCAGTACGCGGATACATCGGATGGAATGGCGACGTAGATGCCTTTTGCACAAGCCCCAAACCACCGACGGGTGCGACGCCGGGAGTACGTGCGCGCCTCGAACCGCATCCGCTTCTCGATTTGGAGATGCAGATCGTTCGCGACGCGGACACTCCGATAGTCACGGTAGACGACGCTCCGGCGAAATTCGCCGAAACGACTCCTACCATCGCGCGCAGTAGCCGAGTGTGTTTCCTGGTTCGCAGCGCGTCGTCGGAAGACAAACGAGCTCTGAACCTGCCCACATCCGATCCTGATCGGATGTACACCCTGATCGTCGAAGGCGGGGCACTGCCGGCGCCGCCGCACGCTCCTCCCGCGACTCCCGCACCGCGTCCACGTCGTCCCGCCGTCCCAGCGCGGAGTCGCCCTCCCTCCAAGACCCAGCCGCTGTGACCAGCGCGCCCGGATTCTCACGCCGCGATCTGGACTTCTCGTTGCCCGAGGACCTGATCGCAACGCGACCGCCGGAAGCACGCGACGGCGCGCGACTGCTCGTCGTCGATCGCGAGGCCGGAACGATCGAGCAACACACCGTGCAGAATCTTCCCCATGTGCTCCCGCCATCACTCTGGGTGTTCAACGACACGCGCGTGTTCAAAGCGCGAGTCCGTGTGCGTTCGGAGAACGGCGCGTCCGGTGAGCTGCTGTTCATTCGGCGCCGACTCGAGGACGAAGGCCTGGTCTGGGAGGCGATGGGCAAACCTGCCAAGCGCTTGAAGCCCGGAGCGTCGCTCAGGCTCGAAGCTAATCCCGATGTGGTCGTCCGTATCCGCGAACAACAAGGAGAGGGCTTCTACCTCGTCGAAGTACCTGAGGCCTTGCAATACGAAGAACGCGTGGATCGATACGGCGTGCTTCCGTTACCTCCGTACATGAGTCGCGACGCGACTCTGGAGGACGAAGAGCGCTACCAAACCATGTTCGCGCGCCACTCCGGTTCGGTTGCGGCGCCGACCGCGAGCCTGCACTTCACGCCCGAGCTCATCCAGGCACTTGCTGCAAAAGGACACACCCGGACGCAGCTCACGCTTCATGTTGGCCCAGGAACGTTCCTGCCCATTCGGGCCGAGAACCTCGACGATCACGTCATGCACACCGAGCGATTCTCAGTCCCGACCATTGCAGGTGACGCCATTCGGAATGCGCGCAGGAACGCGGTCCCGGTGGTCGCCGTCGGTACCACTGTCACGCGCACGCTCGAAGCGGTCGCAGAGAAGGATGGCGTCCTGCGACCCGGCGACGGTCAGACGGACATTTTCATTCGACCGGGCTTTCGCTTTCGCATGGTCGACACTCTCGTGACGAATTTTCATCTTCCAGATTCGACACTGCTCGCGCTCGTCATGGCGTTCGCCAGCACCTCGCGGACGGGCGAAGTCGACGTGCGCCGAGGGGTTGACCTCGTGAAACGCGCCTATGCCTTCGCTATCAAGGAACGTTTTCGCTTCTATAGCTACGGCGACGCGATGTTGCTGCGCTGAGTCTTGCCGGATTTGGCAGACCGCGAGGCGGTCGACGATCTTGGCGCGGCACCCGGCGTGTCGAGAGGCGGAAGCTTGATGCCATCACGAGCCAGCGTGGCGCGGAGGAACGCGCCCGTGTGACTCCGGGGATTGCACGCCAGCATCTCGGGCGTACCGGTCGCGAGGATCTCACCGCCGAGAGCTCCGCCTTCAGGGCCCAAGTCGACGATGTGATCCGCCGTCTTGATCACGTCCAGATTGTGCTCGATCACCAGCACGGTATTTCCGTCCGCAACGAATCGATGAAGCACTTCGAGTAGCTGTTTCACATCGTGGAAGTGCAATCCCGTCGTCGGCTCGTCGAGAATGTAGAGCGTCTTGCCAGTCGCGCGCTTTCCAAGCTCTTTCGAGAGCTTGATACGCTGAGCCTCGCCGCCGGAGAGAGTCGTCGCCGACTGCCCAAGCTGCACGTACCCAAGCCCTACATCGAAGAGGGTATCCAGCTTGCGCTTCACGGTCGGCACCGCAGCGAAGAAGTCCACGGCTTCACGAACAGTCATCCGCAATACCTCGGCAATGTTCTTGCCCTTGAAAAGCACCGAGAGCGTTTCTGGATTGTAGCGAGCGCCGCGACAGACCTCGCACGTCACGTAAACATCGGCCAGAAAGTTCATGTCGATCTGGAGCAGGCCGTCGCCTTGGCAGCTCTCGCAGCGACCACCGCTC
>CAZWQH010000431.1:0-4518 GCA_964635815.1 uncultured Sandaracinaceae bacterium | reverse complement strand
GCTCAACGGGTCTCGCCACTTCGAGCTGTACGTGTCGAGGTCCTCGTGATCAAGGATTCCTCCACCAGCCGCGATCTCACTCACGAGTCGATCAGAGATGCTGCCACGATAAAATGCATCCGGTCCCTGCTCCGCAAGCTGCCGCAACGACCAGGCGAGATGCGGTTGGCAGAAAAGCGTGCCAGCTAACGGAACCGCACCGTCCGGAAAGAACGTGTCCCGCGTGCTCTTGTAGCGCGCGAGCTCCGACGAGTACGCGTTGAAGTAAGCGCCTTGTCGGCTCGTGATCCAAAATCCTTTTTCTGCGAGATCGATCGGAACTGCGAGCGTTCGGTCCCATGCCCAAGTGCCGTACTTGCGCAGAGCCTCGTAGAACCCGGCCACAGTTCCTGGAACTGCAACGGACCTCGCGCCAAGTACGGACGCGCTTGGGTCTCCCTGAAAGTGCTCGGTCGTGATCGCACGTGGGGAAAGCTCGCGATAGTCGAGAAATGCCTCACGTTGATCCGCCGTACGAATCAGCATGAAACCGCCGCCACCAAGATTTCCCGCCTGTGGATACGTGACCGCCAAGGCCAAGCCAGTCGCGACCGCGGCGTCGATCGCGTTGCCGCCCTCGCGAAGCACTCGGAGTCCGATCGACGATGCAATAGGGCAGTAGGACACGACACAACCGCCGAGAAGCGTAGGTCGCAGTATCGCAGCGGTGTTCTGAATCATCCGTCGGGAGGCAAGATGCCCCCGCTAAAAATGCAGTGTCAAGAGAAGTGTGCATCCGTATGCGGTTCACTGCTCATCGGTCGTGTGGGCGTTGCGCCGAACGGGCCGCGCCGACTCTTACGCTCGCACGCTTCGAAGATCTTGCGCGCATCTGACCAAAAGCGGAACATCCCAAGCAATGCGGTCCCTGTTCAGCCTGCTGTGGCGAGCATCTCCGATGCTGTGCCTAGCCGCCCTAGCGGGCGCTCTGACGGAGGCATTCTCGAACGCATTGCTGATGCGCCTGCTGAATCGAGCGATCTACGGTTTTCACGCTGACATGCTTTGGGTTGGATTGGGTGTGGTGGTCTGCCTCCTCGCAGGCACCGCCACTGCGCGGACCTCACTCGTGATGCTTTCTAAGCGCGCCTACAACCTTCAATCCAACGAGCTGGTGTCAAGAATCTTGGAGGGGCGTCTGCGTGTCCTTGAAGGCGTGGGAAACACGAAGATCCTCCGTGTGCTCGTAAACGACCTGTTTCAGGTTTCTTCCGTTGCGGAGAACCTGTCGATCGTCGTCACAAACATGATGCTCGTCGGCGGGTGTCTCATGTACCTGGCTTGGCTCGCGCCGACGGTCTTCGTCTGGTTGGTCGGGGGGCTGCTCGTCGCGTATGCCGGGCAACTATTTCTCAAGCGAATGCAAATCCGAGCCCAGGCGCGTCTTCGGCAGGCGACGGATGCTCTTGCCGCAATGCTTGAACAAATGACGGAGGGTATCAAGGAGCTCAAGCTAAGCCCCCGACGCACCGGTGCCTTCCTGACGTCATTGATACGGCCAGCAGTTGCGCGGCGACATCATCAGCGAGCGTCGACTCTACGCGTCACCTACGCCGCCGACATCTTTACCCGCCTCGCGTTCCTTACGTTCCTCGGCGTCATCGTTTCCCGACCCCGCGGCGCCGAAGTCATGACCGAGGTGCACACAGCTTACTTGCTCACGTTGCTGTACATGATGATGCCCTTCCGAGTTCTGACAAACCAGATTGCGCCGGTAACGGAAGCAGTCATTGCACTGCAGCACGCGCGTGATTTCCAAGAGTCACTCGGTGTGCGGGAACCCAACTCCGAACGTGCGCCGATTCCAGCGCCCATGAGCATAACTCTCCAAGGAGTGTCGCATCGCTACTACGATCCGGAGAAAGGGCGCCAGTTCACGCTTGGGCCGATCGATCTGGAGCTGCCCGCAGGCACAATCACGTTCATCGTGGGAGGCAACGGATCCGGAAAAACGACTCTCGCAAAACTGCTCTGCGGCCTGTACGAAACGGAGTCCGGACAGATCCTCGTGAACGGCGAGCCCGTAAGTCGCGAGGAAAGCGTCTGGTACCGCGGACACTTCTCCGCGGTCTTTACGGACTTTCATCTCTTCGACCATCTTTTGGGCGCAGAAAGCGACGTCGACGATCAAGCGCGACAATACATCAGTGCTCTGTGGCTCGATCGAAAGGTGTCCGTGGTCAATGGAAAACTCTCGACAACGAGCCTCTCGCGAGGACAGCGAAAGCGACTTGCCCTTCTCGTCGCGTATCTCGAAGACAAACCCGCGATCCTCCTGGACGAGTGGGCAGCAGATCAAGACCCTGTCTTCCGTAAAGTTTTCTACGGTCAGATCCTTCCTGAGCTCCGAGCTCGCGGAAAAACCGTAATCGTCATTAGTCACGACGACAGATTTTTCGCCGCGGCGGATCGGATCATTCGTTTGGAGGCCGGCGCAATCGTATCAACGCTCGACGGACGCGAATGGAGGCCGAGCTCCATGCCAGCGTCACCAACGTCTTCCGAATCCGATCTCTCGACCGAACGAACTTCGTAGCCGTATGACACCACGTTGCGATAGTCTCGAACGAACTAGGAGATGCCTGTGAGTAATCCATTGATTGCCGATCGAACATGCGACGTACTGATTGTCGGAGCCGGACTCGCTGGAGGCTGCCTCGCTAGACATCTGAAGCTGGAGATGCCCGAGCTGGACATCGTCATTATCGATCAAAAAGAATCGTTCGATTGGGGGCTGGGCGAGTCGACCGTTGAGTCCTTTGACATCTACTCGGATCGTTTTTTGAAGCTCGGTCACTACCTCGAGAAGTGGTACATCGAGAAGCACGGACTTCGGTTCTTCTACGATTCCCCCGAGAAAAACTATTCGATGTCGGAGATGTCGGAGTTCGGCCGCGATGCTCGACACCCAGTTCGCGCGAGCCAGCTCGATCGCAAGCAGATCGATACCGACCTCTGCGACCTCAATCGCAAGCTGGGCATCGAAGTGCTCATGGGAACGCGCGCCTTCGGCCGCGTAGGTGACCCTGCAGACCTCCATCTCCGTGTGGACGCCGAGAATGGACATCTCCTTCGTACGAGTCGCGGCACTTTCAAATGCAAGTGGCTCGTCGAAGCCGGGGGACAAACCCCTCCAATTGCTCGAGCTCTTGGCCGAATCGTAAAGGACGAGCGACACCTAGCGAAGGCGTATTGGGGACGCTGGGAAGGCTGCAACATCATCGACCATTTGGGCGACGAAGACTGGCGTCGACGCGTGAACTACACGCAACGCTTCCAGTCCACGAATCACTTCATGTATCGAGGTTATTGGATTTGGTACATCCCGCTGACCGAGAACCTCTGGAGCATCGGAGTTTCCCTCGATCCCAACAAGCTGCCGATCAAGTTCAAGAACGGTGATGAGCTCGACGCGTTCCTTCGAACGCACAAAGCGTTGGGCGACCTGATGGGGCCAAATTCGAAGCGATTGGATTTCATGGCGCTTTCGCACTGTGCACAGTACTCACCGGAGCGATTCACCACGGATCGCGTGTATATGGCCGGGATGGCAAGCGGAGTGGTGGACGCGCTCAATTCGAACACGTCTCGCATGTGGCCCGAGATCAATGCCTTCATCGTGGAGCTGATCAGGTCCGACAAGGCGGGCGACAAGGCGCTGCACGCCTCTCAGATCAAACACTTCAATCTCCGTGCGCAAGAAGTCTACGAAGGCGTGCTCGAATCGTTCCGCCACTACGATTTCTGGGGATCGTTCGACACGCACATGCCGTTTTGCACGGGAGTAATCTCCGGCTATTGGAACACCACGATTCCGGACTACTTCTCAAAGTTCGAGAAGATTATGGACACCGCAGCGACCCACGGCGCGGACTGCAGCTGCAAGCCGGGGCAGACCGGAAGCTTGAGCGCGAGCACCCTCGGAGCATACTCGCGAATCGGATACGAATTTCTCGCGTTCCTGGATCGGACCGGAAAGTACCACGCGAACAATCACAAGCAGTTTCAGAACGCGCGTTTCTGCGAGCTCCGTCCCGGAGTCTGGGAGAAGTCGTACAGTAGGCGCAACAGTGAGGCGGAAGCAGCAAACGACGTCGGAACGTACGAGTGGATCTTCAAGTACTACGCCACTCGCATGGCCGCTCTGGACGGCAAAGAGCTCGATGAACGGGTGTTTGCTGACGTGTTTGAACGAAGCGTCCAGTCGAAGCAATCGTTGGGCGACGTCGTCGCGCGCGCGGCACGTACGCAAGTCGCAGTGCCGCGCTAGTCGACTCGCTCGCGTATTCAGACCAGGTAAACCCAGTGAACTCGCTTCAGAGCAAACCTTCCCACGGGAAGCAAGCACTCGGATACTTGGCGCTTGTCGGAGCAACGATTGCCTCGTTCGTGCTCGTCCGGACGTACCTACTTCCACCAGAAACCGCAGGACAGGATCTGCAGGCCATCGTAAAGGAGCATCCGCGCGATGCTTTCGCC
>CAZWQH010000430.1:0-4550 GCA_964635815.1 uncultured Sandaracinaceae bacterium | reverse complement strand
CAGCTGTAGCGAGAACTCGCCGGTGCTCGTGACGGCCACGTTGACTTCGGATCCACTGAAGAGAACCAGCCCGCACGGATTCACTTCGTTCCGCACCGTCGGCCGATAGGAGCCGGAGGCAATGGTGAAGGCGCTGGCGTCGGCTGCCGCGTCGGTCGCAGACATGGACGCCGAGCTAGAACAACTCGCCCCGAACAACATGCCCGCCACCGAGAAGAACCGCATCATCGAGTCGCGTGAAATATGGAACGTTCGCACCTGGGCATCCTACTCGCGGCTTCATGCCGCTGCCATCTTCAACATTTCCTCCGCGGCGGCCTTGGTCTTTCCCGTAATCTTCGCTCCCCCGAGCATTCGCGCGATCTCTTCCACTCGGTCGCGAGCCGACAGAGTCGCGACTTCGCTCACGGTCCGTCCGCTCGCAGTCCGTTTCGCGACGACGAAATGGGTATCCGCAAAAACCGCGATTGGCGCGAGATGCGTAATGCACAGAACCTGATGGTCCCGAGATACGTCACGGATCTTTCGCCCAATGACTTCTGCAACTGCCCCGCCCACGCCCGCGTCGACTTCATCGAAGACGTAGACCCCGCCCGTTTGCTGTCCCCCCGCACTCGCGAGCACACGTTTGATAGCGAGCATCGCGCGCGACAGCTCACCGCCGCTGGCAACGCGACGAAGCGGGCGCGCGTCTTCGCCGACGTTCGCCGCGATCAAGAACTCGACTCGCTCCATCCCAGACGCAGATACTCGCGCCGTTCGAATCTCGCTGGAGTCGGTAGCGTACGGTGTTCGGTCGAGCGGAATTGAGAATGGGTCCTCCTGCGCGGCCGCAATCGTCGGCGTGACATCCACCGTCACGCACGCCGTTCCCATGCCAAGCGAGGCGAGCTCTGCGCTCATGGCACGCCCCAACGTACGCGCAGCCTTGATGCGCCTTTCGGACAGCTCCTTTGCCACGCGGATGACGTCCGTCCTGCGCTGCTCGACGGCTGCGTTTGCGCGCAGGAGATGTGCGTCGTGATTCACCGTCTGGTCCAGCTCCTCCATCGCTCGATCGCGATAGGCCAAGACGTCCGCCAGTGAAGCCGCTGGCCTTCCTGCGACTGTATGACGACGCATGAGACGCTTGAGCTGCTCGAGCCGGTCCTCGACCTCTTGAAGACGGACCTCATCTGAAGTGATGCTTCGCGCGTAGCGACCGAACTCTCGTCCGATCTCATCGAGCTGAGTGCGAACGGATTCCAGCTCGTCGACCTTGCTGACGAGCGAAGCGTCGAGCTTCGTGGCTTCACGTAGCTCGATGATGAGACGCGATACTTGGTCCGTCACCGTGGCGTCGCCCGAATAGAGCAACGTGTCCGCCCGCTCAGCGATGGATGACAAACGAGCCGAATGCCTCAACCGGTCGCGTTCGATTCCGAGCGTTTCTTCTTCGCCGACTACGGGCTGAACCGCGTCGATCTCTTGAACATGAAACCGCAGCAGCTCTGTTCTATCGGCATGATCCGAATGCCGGACCTTCAACTCGTCGCGCGCGCGAACCGCAAGAACGAGGTGCTCGTGCGCGGCGCGCATTTGCGCGGACAGATTGTCGAGCTTCGCGAACGAATCGAGGTAGCCGAGATGATTGGTCGAGTCGGTCAGTGAGTGATGCTCGTGCTGCGAAGAGATATCGACGAGCCCCTCCGTCAACGCGTTGAGCTGCTGAAGCGTGATGAGCCGACCGTTGGCGTACGCACGACCACGACCGCCTTTTCCGACGACGCGCCGTACGATGAGCTCGGCACGGTCCGAATCGCCATCGGGGGGAGCAGATGCGTCTGGTCGCTCGTCAAGATCCAGGGCTGCGAGTCGCGCGCGGATGAGCTCATGCCCCTTCCCTTCAAACTCGAATAGGGCTTCAACCTCGGCGCTCTCCGCCCCCGAACGAATCACGTCCCCGCTAGTCCGCCCGCCCAAAACAAGGTGCAGTGCGTCGACCATCAGCGACTTCCCCGCGCCCGTCTCGCCCGTAACGACATTCAGACGTGGACCGAACTCGACGGAAAGCTCATCGACAATTGCGAAGTCTCGAAGACGAAGATACGTGAGCATGCAGTTGACTCCTTTGCGGCAGGCTGAGGGGTTCAGCTTCAGAGACGGATTCGAGCCCGCGTTCTGACAAGAGATCAGCCGGCGGAATAACTGCTCACTAGCACAGCACTGAACTACAGTACAGATACCAGCCGCGGAAAGGGTTTCCATCCGCATTTCAGGTTCTTGGACATGTTCTGTTAGGCTCGGTCCGTGCGTTCCTCGCTCTCTGTCCTTCTAATTGGCGGGCTCATTGGGTTCGCAACTGTGCCGGCGAGTGCGTCCGCCCAAGTCGACGAGAGTAACGACGCGGTCGTCACGCCGGCAACGCAGCCTGCGGACGCGTCAGCCGGCGCAGATCGCGTGGCTGAAGCAGCGGTCTCGGAGACGCGCGGCGCACGTGTCGTGGTCGAGCCGTTTCGAGGGCGTCGGACAGACGCGATCCGTCAGGCATTTGTCGACGCTCTCGAGTCGCACGGAATCAGCGTAGTTCCCCAGGCCGAAGTACGCGCCCAGCAGACCACGCTCGGTCTGCGGCGAATGCGCACACCCGCGAACTACGCACGGCTCGGTCGCGAGCTTGGCGCAACGGCGTTCTTCACAGGAGAAGTGCGCGGCCGACGTGGCGCGTTCTCGGTCGTGATCCGCATGCGAACCGGCAACGATGGCAACATGGTTTCCACGGAGCGCTGGGAAGCAGGCACACAAGACGAGCTCCTCGCTGTCCGGGACGACGGGTTCACCCGATTCGAGTCGCGGCTTGGTTCTTCCCGGAGAAATGCCACCGCAGGTCGCGAAGGCACGGCAGTCGCGGCGCAAGCAGAAGCGGATGCGAACGCCGCGGATCAGGATTTCCTGCGAGCAGGCGGCCACAACGGTCAGGCCGAAGAGCGCGACTATTTCACCGGCGAAGTTGTCCGAGAGCGGGAGACCGAACGTCCGCATTTCGACGCTCTGCGCATCCGCGCCGGCATTGGGTTTCACCTCCGAACGCTCGGCGCTACCGTCATCACGCCTCGTAGCCCCGAACCGGAAGCACGCGGGTACCGCGGCGGTGGTTTGGGTCATTTCGAGCTCTCGCTCGACGCGGAGTTCTACCCGGGCGCGCTCTCCCGAGGCCCCTTTCCCTATCTCGGAATTGTCTTCGCGTACCGGCGCGGGTTCGTGCCCGAATCGGTCGGTTGTCAGACCGACCTTGACCAATCTGGCAATTGCCCCAATCCGGTGCGCATCGGCGCGGAACAGCAAGAGCTTCAGGCCGGCCTCCGCTTTCGGTATCGCTTTGGCGATCAACCGCGCGACTTCGAGGTCTACGTCGACTCCATATACGACCTGGCCGAGTTCACGCTTGCGGTCCCCGCTCTTCGGATGGCAGCGCTTTCCTCGATCATTCCCCCGGTCACCTATCACACGCTCCATCTCGGAGTCGGCGGTGCGTACGGCATCATACCGGACGACCTGACGATCGTGGCGCGTGCTGGCTATCGACTCGGGCTCGGTGTTGGGGCTGCGCAGCGCGAGATTTGGGGCCTCTCTACGGGCGACATCTGGGGAGTGTCTCTCTCGGCAGAGCTGCGGCATCACGCGAAGTATTTGGCGACAGGCCTCGAACTCTCGTTCTACGTGGAGTACGCGCGGGTGAACACGAGCTATCGAGGCGCGCCACGCTCGATTCCCGGAGACCTGCGCAATCTCTGGGAACCCGTGTCCCTGCAAGGCGACTCCACCGACGAGGCCCTGCGCCTGGGAATCACTGTCGGCTACGTGCTGTAGGCTCGTCGAGTTTATGCGCTCGGGCCTGCAAGCGACCCTCGCGAGTTTATGCGCTCGGGCCTGCAAGCGACCCTCGCGAGGTTTGCGTGTAGTCGGGCCGCGTGCGATCCCTTTGCGTACGCCAATGAAGACCGCAAAAGAAGTTCGCGCAGGGTTCCTCGAATACTTTTCCCAAGCCGGACATACCCCGGTGGCATCGGGACCGCTCGTGCCGGCGAACGATCCGACGTTGATGTTCGCGAACGCGGGCATGGTTCAATTCAAGGACGTCTTCACGGGCAAAGAGAAGCGCCCCTACGTGCGCGCCGCATCGAGCCAAAAGTGCATTCGCATCAGCGGCAAGCACAACGACTTGGAGAACGTGGGCGTCACGGCACGCCATCACACGTTCTTCGAGATGCTGGGAAACTTCTCGTTCGGAGACTACTTCAAAGAAGACGCGATTCGCTTCGCGTGGCGTTTCATCACGGAGCAACTGCAGCTTCCGAAAGAGCGCCTGGTCGTTACAGTCTTCGGCGGCGAAAACGAACTTCAGGCCGACGACGAAGCCGCTCGCATTTGGGCGGCGGAGACCGGATTCGATTCCTCGCGAATCATCCGCTGCGGCGCCAAGGACAACTTCTGGTCGATGGGGGACACCGGACCGTGCGGTCCGTGCACCGAGATCCACTATTTTCATGGGGATGCAGCACCGGACGCCG
>CAZWQH010000429.1:0-4561 GCA_964635815.1 uncultured Sandaracinaceae bacterium | reverse complement strand
GTTGCGGCAACGTTCGGGCCTGTGACGGTCGACGATCGCATTCCGTCGACAATCCGCGCGCGCGCAACGATCGCGCGCGTGATCGCGATCCTATCGAATCACACGTCGGGAGAGATGTTTGCCCGAGAGGAAGTGATCTCCGCGACGGCAGACGTCGGAATCTACGAAGCGCTCTCGCCGATCGAGACGACATACGGAGCAGCCGACGCAACACCAAGTGACCGGGCGGCGTGTGTTGCGGGACTCAAGTCACTCTTCTTCAAGCGTTCATACCGCACACTCACTCGGGCACTCGCCGACGAAGCACCACTCGTAAAGGACGCGGCGCGTGGAGCCATCGAGGTGCTTCACATGAAGCACGCGATTGACCCGCTTCTTCGTATTCTCCGCGGCGCGAAAGACACGGCGACCAGACACTCCGTGCTGCGCTCCCTTGGAAAGATAACCGAAGAGGAGGCTTGCGAAGCGCTTCTTGATACCGTGCGCGATGGTGACGCGAGCGATCGGCTGCTTGCGATTGACTTGCTTCGTGAGAACGAAACCGACAACCTGTCTGAGCTCATTCGCTCGCGCGTCGGTGATGTTCAAGATCGACAAGCGCGTTCGCAGCTCGATCTGATCGCGAATCGCGCAAGCATTCGATGAGTCGTAGCTACCGAGCCTTTTCGGCCAGCTTCTTGAAATGCGCTTCGACCTCTTGCGGGGAAACCGGGTGCACCGGCATAGGGGGGATCTCGCGGATCTCGATGCGCGTCGTACCTCCGGCTTGATTGAAGATGGAGACGTCCATTTTTACCACGCCACCCACCGCATCTCGCGAAGTTGCCCTGCGATAGATCGCACCCTCACCCACCGGTTGCACATCACCGGTGATGAGGCGGTTCCCGAAGTAACGTACGACTTTACGCGTCGGCACCGCTGTCTCGTACACGTACCTTCGAGACTCCCGAAGCACGGACTTCACTCCGCGCGGAATCACCAGCCCAGCCACACGTTCCGTCGAGCCGAGGAGGTTTCCGCGTTCGTCGTAGAGCGGCTCGGGTGCGGGAGGAAGCACAGGGCGCGCTTTCTCGACGCGGTCCGCGACAGCCGGAGGAATGTACGGTGCTTCGGTCTGTTTGGAACCACACCCCATCGTCAGAACGACGAGCGCGGTTCCTAGTGCAGCCTGCCGGGTAGTCATGCGCGGATGATACTCGACCCGTTCACGTTTCACCCAATCTCGTGAACGGGCCTTCGTATCAGTGGGGAAGGCAGACACGTCCTGCTTTGACTCGAGCTTGGACGCGCCCGCAGGGAGGGGAGGGAGTGTACGCCTTGGTACATGACCGACCCGAGCGAGGACGAAAGCCAAGCTCGGGTCAAATGAGGACGTGTATGTCAGTCCACAGAGCCGCCCCACGACTGAGCGCGAGTCAGCGACGGAGGCGTGTCGAGCTGGCGTTGGAAGTTCGTGATCGAGGTACCGAGCGAACCGGTACCTTGACCGCTGACCTGCGCGACGAGTTGGAACTCGCCACCTCCGTGCCGCGAGACGCGGTAGCGCGTTCCACCCGCGTACGGGTCGGTCTCGGATACGCCCTCGAAGCAGTTCGGGCGTTGCGCCACTCCGACACCCATGACGAGCGTGTTGTCCATGGGAGGGAGGAACTGCACGAACGTACCGCCGTCGTCTTTGATGCCCGGCTTCGGAACGAGGGGACAGTCACCACCAAGGGGGCAACCCGAGCCAGGAATGCCATCGACATACTCGACACCCCAGATCTTCGCGGCGCCGCTGTTGCATGCGTCGTTGGTCGGACCGAGGCTTTGGAACGTGGAGAAGTACACCTTGTTGTCGAACATCTCGATTGCGCCGGTGAGCTGCTCACCCTGTTCGAGACGGACGTCCCAGTTGACGATGGTGTCGAACGACGTCTCGGCGCCGACTCCGGTGAAGGTGATCTCTTCGGTAAGAGAAACGATGCGATTGGCGGCCGTGCCATCGAGACGGTCCACGTCGCCCGTACCTTGAATGATGACCGGTCGACCGTCTTCGTCCACGCTGATGACCGGCGGCTGAAGTGCAGGCTGACCCAGGTTCCAACCGTTCGCGACGCCCCAGAACATGTCGTAGAAGGGCTGGATGGTCCAATCCGCAGGGTTCGGGCTCGAGAAGTTCACACGGAGCATGTAGCCGTCTTGGTCGGTAACGAACGCGCGAGTCGCAACCTCGCCAACGTTGCCGTTGTACGCGGAGATGCCACCAAGAAGCGGAGCATCGATGTCTGCCGACGTGAACGTCTTTAGCATCTCACCGGTCGCAACGTCGATGAACACGAGGCGACGACCTTTGGTGGTCCAGCAGCGAGTCGAGGTGCGCGGCGAGTAAGTCTCGGTCGAGTCCTCGTTGCGCGGCGTGTTCTGAATCTGGTGGGGACGAAGGCAGGACGATCCGCGCAGCGAGTCGTCGAGAGCACCGAGACCACCTTGAAGAATCGCGACTGCGCGAATCTGCGGACCGCTCGTGGTGTTGATGAGCATCTGCACCATCGTGGGGGGCGCGAGCGCTTGGCCCATTTCAGGATCCGAGTATTGCCAAAGGAACTGCGGATTGTTGATTGGGTCCGTCACGTCCAGCGCGAAGTAGCCGGGAGTTCCGCGGATACCCGTGATGAGAATCGTGCGGTAGCGGTTCACGCCGACGGATCCTTGCTGGCCGGGGTCCTTCTGAAGGATGACCTCTTTGATGACCGGGGTTCCGTCCATCGTGACCTGCGGCGCGAGGGTCGCGCTGCGAAGCTCTGGAAGAAGCGCAGGAGGAATGAAGCCCCAGAGTTCTTCACCAGCGGCGACGTCACGCGAACAGTTCGGCGAGGCACACGCGTCCGCGGCGAACGCGTGAAGAACGCCGTCGTTCGTACCGACGAAGAGCACCTGCGGGCGGTTCGTGATCTGGCCGGTCTGACGGTAGAGGTTGTAGCTCTCGTCAGCGAGGTCCTGCGGTGCCGGTCCCATGATGGTCGGCGAGGAGTGGAGAATCGCACCCGTACGCGGACAACCACCACCGGGGAGAGTCACGGCGCAGCGATCCGAGGTGCCCGTTCCGTGAATCCAGTCGATGATGCGGCGCGCATCGATGGGAGTTGTGTACATCGCATTGGCCGTCGCCGAGAGGCTGCCGGCGGTACTCGAGAACGCAGAGGGCGCGAGCGAAGACTCTGCGGCGACCATGCCGCCGCCGATTCCCGGGCTGGAGATACCCGAGTAGGTGTTGAAGCCGCGGAGCCATCCCTTGGTGTTGGCGCGAACCGTAGGAACGACCGTCAGAAGATTGCGAGGAGCGACGTCGACGACGCGCTGGTTAAGCGCCGCGCTGAAGTTGTCGCCGCCTGTTGCTGACGAGTCGCGCTGCGCGACCGGTTGAAGGGTACCCGGGTCACAAACGTAGCGTGTGCGTTCGAGAACACCGGTCCAGGGCTTGCCACCGCCGAGCACGTTGAAGCCCGTGTTGAACTGGAGCTGCGCTTGCGTGCCGGATCCTGCACGCGAAGCGAAAGCCGGCGACGTACGCGTCGTGGTGTTCGTAGTGGTCTGGTCGAGCACAGCGGACAAGCGCTGAACGAGCTGATCCTGTGTCTCGGCGAAGTACGCTTCGGGAGTACCACCAAGCTGCGCGATGTTGTTGAGTGCAGCGCGCTTCGTGGCATCGACAGCGAAGCCGACGACGAAGAGGCCCTTCAGCGAGCCGGTGCAGGTTCCACCGGACTGTTGGCAGAGCTCTGCCGCTAGGTTTTCGGCTGTGTCGTATGGACATCCACCGGAGGCCTGACAATCGAAACGCGAGTCGCGGAAATCGGAGTCGGGATAGCCGTCCGTGAGGAGAATCGCGTAGCGGTCGCGGCAGTGATAGTAACGGTCACCACCAAGCACGACGTTCTTGTCCGCGACATCGGTGTGAGTTCGGAAGTAGATCTTCGCGTCGTCGAGCATGCCCGCGATGGGCGTTCCACCGTACGGACGGGCAGCCATGAGGCGCTGTTGGACGATCTGATTGATGGTGCGGTGGTCCGTGGTCCAGTCGTCACCGACGCTGACGAGACCACCTTCCGAGGCCGCTTCGTTACGAACGCCGCTGTTCACCCGGTACGCGGTCGGACAGTTCGGGAACGTGAGCAACTTGCTCGGACCGTACGAGTACATGCCGTCTTCGCCGTCTGAAAGCTGCTCGAAAGTCGAGGTCCATTCGCTATCTGCAACGAGCGTGGGCCGCGAACGGATGGTCTGAATACCGTCGAACGTCATGAGACCGAACTTGATGCGGTCCATGTATGAATCGAGAATACCGTTTGCGAGCTGAAGCTTGCCCGCGGTCACCAAGCGGTGATGCGGCATGTAGAAGTTGTAGTCGAAGCGCGTGAGGTACGCCGCTCCGTTGCGGTTCTCCTGAACGCACTCGAACTCGGGAAAAGAACCCGTGAGAGCTTCGACGGTTAGGGCCCAGCGATTCCGTTCGCTCGAGAGGCCGTTACATACCGGCAAACATTCGTCGCCGCACTCGGAGGTCTTCGCGGTCGCGGTC
>CAZWQH010000428.1:0-4563 GCA_964635815.1 uncultured Sandaracinaceae bacterium | reverse complement strand
ATGGTGGAGATCGCGCGAGATACCGTCATCCGCGCGTTGGTCGTGACCGGCGAAGGTAAAGCGTTCGTCGCCGGCGCAGATATCTCCGAGATGCGCGAGATGTCCCCCGAGGCTGCGCGCAGCTTTTCGTCCGCGGGGCAGGGCGCTTTCCAAAAGATCGAGAACGCTCCTTTTCCCGTCATCGCGGCGGTCAACGGATTCGCGCTGGGAGGTGGATGCGAGCTCTCGCTCGCGTGCGATTTCATCGTCGCGAGTGAGAAGGCAAAGTTCGGGCAGCCGGAAGTGAAGCTCGGAGTCATCCCGGGCTTTGGCGGTACACAACGGTTGTTGCGCCGTGTCGGCGTCGCCAAAGCTCGCGAGCTTGTCTTCACGGGCGCTGTCATCGACGCACAAGAAGCCCTTCGAATCGGGCTCGTCAATTCCGTGGTTCCGGAAGGTGAGCTGCTGACGCGGGCGAATGAGCTTGCGACCAACATCGCCGCAATGGGGCCGTACGCAGTGTCTGTGGCCAAACGA
This sequence comes from uncultured Sandaracinaceae bacterium, assembly GCA_964635815.1. Taxonomy (GTDB): domain Bacteria; phylum Myxococcota_A; class Polyangia; order Polyangiales; family JADJQN01; genus CAZWQH01. Next base: position 4,047 of record CAZWQH010000428.1, on the reverse strand, counting down.
GTGATTCGCGAAGGCGAGATGCGCGCTTTGGCTGAGGCCAATTCGCTGGAAGCGACTGGCTTCGCCGAGTGTTTTACCTCCCCTCAACAGCGCGAGGGAATGAGCGCATTTCTCGAGAAGCGTCCGGCAAAGTTCTGAAAGAGCTGCTGCGGCCGTCGATCTTCTAGACAGCGAATTCAGCGATGACGGGGGCGTGGTCCGACGGAAGCTTTCCTTTCCGTTCCTCCCGATCGATCACTGAGCCTGTGCAGAGGTCTGCGAGCTTTGGTGTTGTGAAAATGTGATCGATGCGCAGCCCGTCGTTCTTCGGGAAGCCGAGCTGTCGATAGTCCCACCATGAGTAGACGCCGCCTTGCGGGTTGTGTTTTCGGAACACGTCCACGAGGCCTGCGTCTCGAATGGCTTCGAGCGCGGCGCGAACTTCAGCGCGGCAGAGCACGGTGTCTCGCCACGAGTCCGGATTGCGAACGTCGCTGTCGTCGGGTGCGACGTTGAAGTCCCCCGTGAGCGCAAACGCGTCGCTGGCTTTCACGTGCGTTCGTACCCACGTGCTCATTCGCTTCATCCACTCGAGCTTGTATGCGTACTTCTCGGAGGCTGGATCGCCGCCGTTGGGAAAGTATGCCGAAGCGACGCGCACTCCGTTGACGGTGCCCACGATGAATCGCGATTGTGAATCATCACCGCCGTCACCAAACCCTGTGGTCACATCGGTTGGCATCTCGCGCGCTAGAAGCGCGACGCCGTTGTAGGTGCGTTGCCCGTGAACGGCCGAGTGATAACCGAGCGCAAGCACCTCGGCGTGCGGGAATGCTTCTGCCTCGACCTTGAGCTCCTGAATGCAGAGGGCATCCGGTTGATGTCGCGCGAGCAACGCGAGCAAGCGGTCGTGACGAGCTTTGATTGAGTTCGCGTTCCACGTTATGACTCTCATGATGACTCGTGCGTTGCCTTCCGGTTTGCTGCGCGCTCCGTGTTTCTCCGCGGGGTACCGCGGCTACTTGAGTCGCTGCGCGGTCTCGGCAGCAGTGCTAGCACTCACCGGAGGCTGCGACATGGCAACACGAGAAACGATTTCAACCCCGAACGCACCAGGCGCAATCGGCCCGTACTCGCAGGCAGTCCGAGCCGGCGGGATGGTTTTTCTTTCCGGGCAGATTCCACTCGACCCGAAGACCGGTGAGATGGTTGGCGGCGACGACGTGCGAGCTCAGACCGAACAGGTAATGAAAAACCTCGAAGCGGTTCTCGCGGCAGCCGGACTGACGTTTGAACACGTCGCGCGCTCGACCATCTTCGTGACCGACCTCGGCGACTTCGCGACAGTGAACGAAGTCTACGGCGCGCGCTTCAAGGGCTTTGCGCCACCTGCGCGGGCGACCGTGCAAGTGGCGGCGCTACCGCGCGGTTCCAAGGTCGAAATCGATATGGTGGCCGTCCCCTGATCAAGCGAACGGCGGAGTAACGACGATCGACTGCTCGCGGTCGGGCCCTATCGACAACACTGCCGCTTCGCATTTTACGTGCGTTTCGATTGTCTCGACGTAGCGCAGCACGTTCGCGGGTAGCTCTTCACGCGAGCGGCATCCCGAGATGTTCTCTTTCCATCCCGGGACCTCGATGTACTCAGGCTCGACGGGATCCGCCGCATCGAAAGGCGGTGAGTCGAGACGTTTGCCGTTCACGCGATAGCCAACGCAGAGCTTCAGCGTGTCGAAACCAGAAAGCACGTCGAGCTTCGTGATGGCGAGCGAGTCGAGCCCGTTCACCCGTACGGCGTAACGCAGCGCGACGAGGTCGAGCCACCCGCAACGACGCGGACGCCCCGTGGTTGCGCCGTATTCGCCGCCAATGTCTCGCAGTCGCTGACCGGTCGCGTCTTCGAGCTCGGTTGGGAAGGGCCCGTGTCCCACTCGTGTCGCGTAGGCCTTGGTTACTCCGACGACGCCGTCCACACGAGAAGGTCCAATCGCGGCGCCCGCACACGCCCCTCCCGCAAGGGTCGAGCTGCTCGTGACGAACGGGTAGGTGCCAGCGTCGATATCCAGGAGAGTGCCTTGCGCGCCCTCGAGCAGAATTCGCTTCTTGGCTTCGAGCGCCACCGCGAGACGATCCTCGGCGTCGGCGATGAACGGACCGAGTGCGTCACGCCATCGGGTGAGCTCGGCGAGCATCGATGCCGCCGTTGGAGTCTTGTCTCCGAGAAACGGTGACCACTGTTCGATTGAGCGAGCAACGCGGTCCGCAAGACGTTTTTCGCCCATCATGTCGCCGATTCGAATTCCTCGTCGTGCGACCTTATCTTCGTACGCAGGCCCGATCCCGCGCTTTGTCGTGCCGAGCGCGTGCGGGCCTGCTTCGCGCTGCGCATCGACAATCTTGTGAATGGGCATGACCACGTGCGCGCGCTCCGAGACGAACAGACGTCCTTTGACACGCACCCCGTGCTTCTCGAGAGAAGAGATCTCTTCCAGCAACGTTGCGGGATCGATGACCATCCCTTGGCCGAGCAAGCATTCTGTTCGTTCTTGAAGAACGCCCGAGGGCACGAGGTGGAGCACGACTTTGTCGCCACCCACGACCAACGTATGACCCGCGTTTGCTCCGCCCCCATAACGCACGACTACGTCAGCGTGGGCCGCGTACGCGTCGACGATCTTGCCTTTTCCCTCGTCGCCCCACTGGGCGCCGACAACGACGACGACTGACATGCCGGGACTGTAACCGAAAATCCTTGGGTGTAGAGCGGGGTTTCGGTGACTATGCATGCCTCGTGAGTGGCCGCGGCGGACGGAGAAATGGGGTGGCGCGATCGCCATTGACGACGACAACAGTTCTCCTGGCGATCACCTTCCTTGAGGGACTGCTGGGCCCGCGCGTTTACGCGCAAACCTCGGCGCCTGCCGCGTCCGCTCCTGCTTCCGCAAGCAGTCCGGATGCCGCGTCTGCAGAGGCGATCGACCTCCCGTCGGTGCCTTCGATCTCGGCAGTCCGTATTCCGTCGACCGAGGTCATCCGTATAGATGGCTACCTGAACGAAACATCTTGGCAGGGCGCACCGGTCGGTGGGGATTTCGTCATGCGAGTTCCGTCGCCGGGCTCACCGGAGATCCCGTCGCCCGAGTTTAGGGTGCTGTACGACGCGCAAACACTCTACTTGGGGATCCGAGTGCCTATTTCGCCCGGCGAGCCACTGAGAATCACGGAGTATCGACGGGACGCCACCGAGCTTCTCAACGACGATGCCCTGACGCTGAAGTTCGACGTTATGCGTGACCAGAGGACGACGATTGGTTTTCGATTCAACGCCGCGGGCACGCAGCAAGACTTCATGGTCTCGGACAACGGTCTCACTGTAGTCCCTCAGCTCGACATGATCTGGGACGTACGCACCCGGGTTACCGAGACCGAGTGGATCTCCGAGGTGGCGATCCCGTTTGTCGCACTTGGTCTTCCCAACGAGGGTCAGTCGCATCGGCGTGTCGTGGGCCTGAACATCGCGCACTCCAACGCGCATGCACCGGGGCAGTCCGACTGGTCGGTCACCGCACCTGAGTTTGGAGGTTACTCGGCACCGCACTACGGCCTGCTGGAGGGATTGACCGGAGTTGGTGGTGGAATTCCGGTCAGCATCCTACCGTACGCTAGCGTCGGTTATGGCGGACGCCCGGCGTTCTCCGGGACCGCGGTCCGCGCGATTGGCGGCGGTGAGATCTTGATGCGGGTTGGCGATTCGTACTGGGTTCAGCTCACAGGGCTGACGGACTCAGCGCAAGTCGAGCTAGACGACCCAGCGGTGAACCTCGACCGGTTCCCGCTATTCTTCCCGGAGCGCCGATCGTTTTTCCTCACGGGGATCGATGCGTTTCGATTCGGGCGAGAAGGCGTGTCGCAGCCGTTCTTCTCTCGTCGCGTGGGCCTTGATCAACGCGCTCGTCAAACATGGGTCTACGGTGGAATCATGGCGTTCGGACGTCTGGGCCGGCTGAGCCTTGGCGCGTTCGACGTCGTTGCGGAAGACGGGATGGGTCGTCCCATCAACAACGC
>CAZWQH010000427.1:0-4567 GCA_964635815.1 uncultured Sandaracinaceae bacterium | reverse complement strand
GTGGCTTCCGCCGCGTTGTCTTCCGTAAGGAGCGAGTAGAACTCGAGCTCCTTGTAAAGGTCGTTGAGGCTCTTCGCGTCCGGGACTCGAATTCGAAGCTCGTCGATTCCCGCGGGGAGCACAGCCTGCGTGTCGATCGTGGCAAGCTCGCGAGAAAGGAATGCAACGTCGCGATGCTGCTCGAGCAACACCTTGGTCTTTCCCTTGATCTCGCCGAGATGCTCGTAGATCGACTCCAGCGTCCCGTAGCTTGCAATCAGAGTTGACGCGCCCTTCTGGCCGATGCCCGGCACACCAGGAATGTTGTCGACGCTGTCACCCATCAACGCGAGCAGATCCGGAATGCGCGCTGGCGGCACGCCCCACTTTTTTTGGACTAGGTCGGCGTCGAACGTGACGTCGCGCATGGTGTCCTGCATGCGAATGTCGTCTCCGATCAGCTGAGCCAAGTCTTTGTCGCCCGCAACAATCACGACTTCGTGGCCGAGCTTTGCTGCCTCGAGCGCAAGCGTTCCAATGATGTCATCGGCTTCGTAGCCCGGAACCTCGACACGAGGGAATCCGTTCGTCTCCACGATCTGTCGAACGGTGTCGAACTGAGGACGAAGCATGTCGGGTGCCGGTGGGCGTTGTGCTTTGTAGGCGGGGAATTTCTCCTCGCGTTTCGTTCGAGAAGGATGATCGAACACGACCGCACCGAGCTCCGGCTTACGCGCGGAGAACATCTTGCGAAACATGGTGGCGAAGCCGTACGACGCGTTCGTCGGCAAACCGGCCGCAGTTTTGAACGTCGCGGGCAGCGCGAAGAACGCCCGGTAAATGAGCCACGAACCATCTACGAGCACTACGCGCTTGGCAGCCATTGCGAGAGTGTTGATAGGCTCCCTCTGGATAGTCAACGCAGCGAGTAGAGCGCTATCGGTGCCTTCGAGCTCGACGGCGTGCGATGCGAAGGTCACGCCGAGAGGGTTGGCCTTGCGATGCTTGCGAAAGTTCGACTGCAGTGTCTTCGAGGACCGCGGCAGAAACGGAGTGTCGTTCCGCATCCGTCTCGAAGAACCGCACGTCTTCGATGCTGATTTCCAGCGCGACTCGCTCACTCCGCAGCTGCTCACGAAGACGTCGTGCCATTGCGTGCTTGGTCGCGTTCCGAGCGCGCACGAATGCGGACTCCGCGGCGTTGAGCTCTTGATCCCGTCGCACCGTCATGCCCGCACGATGAAACGAACGCGCGGCTTTTACGTGCGCCTCGCCGGCACGGACGAAGAGCTGCGTCGCGGAGACACTCGCCGCCGCCGCGGACTGTGCGGACGCAATCGGAGCGTCACCAAAGATCGGACCCGCGAGAGTCGCCGTGCACAGAACTAGATGGAGAAGGAGTCGAAACATCGGCGAGCCGCGCAGAGCGCTTGTGATGAACAAGCAACGCCGATGCCAGGTCGGACCGGGCCGAATCCGCAACGATCGCTTCGCGATCAACGCTCGATGGGAGCCGTGACGGCCGCTCGAGCTTCCACATTCGATGGAGAGAAGTCGATCTCGACGCGTTGGCCGAGGAACAGACCGGTGCGTTCTGGGAGCGTCAGCTTCACGAGGAGCACGCGCGTGTCCACGGGGCGCCCGGGGTCCTGTGGGCGCAGGCGCCGTTGCTCGACGGAGCGGGGAACCTCTTCGACGACAACGTCCCACGACTTTCCGTCGAGACCCTCCGCACGAACAGTCGCACGCGTTCCAACGTGAATCCGGTGCGCATCGAACTCGTCGATCTCGGCTTCGATTCGTGCGTGTTCCACATCTGCAATCTCGATCAGTCCGGCGCCTGGTGACACGACTTCACCCACTTCGACATCTCGTACGATCACGATTCCGTCGATCGGAGATGCGAGGCGATACTTCTCGAGGCTGACGTCGATGCGGCGCAGGCCTGCAAAGACTCGCGATGCGCGAACGGTCGAGGTGGCCACGGCGTGAGCGCGCTCATCGAGCACTTCGGCCGCCAACGCACCTCGAGGAACGAGAGTCGCCGCGCGTTCGCGCTCGCGAGTGAAATGCGTGGAGTCCACACGCGCAGCGTTCAACTCGGTGCGTAGGACCGCGCGTTCAGCACGCAGATCCGCGTCGTCAATCTCGACAAGCACGTCGCCTGCGTGGACCGTTTGACCCTCGAGCGCCGTGACAGACCGGATGCGACCGAGAACCTCCGCGGAAATCGTAACGCGACGGCCAGGATACGTGACCACGCGCCCTTCCGCCCGAAGCGTGCCTTCGGCTCGCCGCGCCGCTGGCCGAGCTCCGTCATCCGCGCGTACCGGATGCGCGATGTCGAGCGATTGCCAAACAGTGAGCGCGATGAGCACCCCGCCAACCGAGACCCAGATCCATCGATTCATGCTGCAAGACTCCCTGTTGAATGCGACTCGTTGGTGTGCGTATCCGAACCGAGCGCGCCGTCGTGAATCTCGATCACGCGATCGGCGATGGTTCGTACTTTGTGATCGTGCGTCACGATAATCAGAGCGCGGTTCTCTCGTTTCGCGAGGTCGCGAAAGAGGGCGAGAACCTGAGTCGCAGAGGTCGCGTCGAGATTCGCGGTGGGTTCGTCCGCAAGAAGCAGGGGAGGACCGCCCGCGAGTGCACGCGCAATAGCTACACGTTGTTTCTGACCGCCTGAAAGGTCCCGCGGGAGAAACTTCTTTCGATCGGTCAGACCAACAGCGTCCAGAACCCGGTGCGCTTCGGCGGCGGGCGCAGCATGTCCTTTGACTTGCAGCGCGTACGCCACGTTCTCGAAGGTGCTCAGCGACGGGAACAAGTTGTACTGCTGGAAGACGAAGCCGATCTGCGTCCGTCGAAACGCGGGGAGCGCAGACGGATCCGCTGTGGGCACACGCGCGCCCGCAATCCGCAATTCGCCACTGGTAGGAGTCAGAATGCACCCGATGATCGAGAGGAGCGTGGTCTTGCCGCTTCCGGAAGGCCCCTCGAGCGAAACGATCTCGCCGGCGGAAACATCGAGCGAGCAGCCGCGGAGAATCACGGTCTCTTGGTTGCCTTCGCGAAACGTCTTTCGAATGTCCCGTGCAGAAACGATCGGTGTTGTTGTCATGTTGTCACTCCTTCAGCCGCGAAACACGAGAGCAGGATCGATGCTCGCGACCTTTCGGTACGAGACCAAGGACGCGAGAAGGCAGAGCGCCACGGCTCCCACGAAGACAGAACCAATCAACACGTTCGGCAGCAATATTCGGAGCCCGAGCATCTCCAAGAGCGGACGCATCCCGAACGCGGGCGCAAGGCCTAGGAAGAAGCCGAGAACCGCTGCTATCAGCGCTTGTCGGCCGAGGATCTTGTAGATGTCCCAGTTCGATCCGCCGATCGCTTTCACAGTTCCAAACTCTTTGATGTGTTCCATCGCGCTCGTGTAGAGGGTTTGTGCAACCACGACGATCCCGACGAGACATCCGAGGAAGACGGTGAGGTACATGTTCATCCCCAGACCCGTGTTCACCACCCAGTACGAGCGGGTACGCTCGGCCCATTCGTCTCGCGCGTAGACGTCGTTGTGTGGGAGCCGGCGCGCAATCTCGCGACGAACGTCCGCAATGTTTGCGCCGGGCTCGAGCTTCACGATCGTGTACATCGTTTGACCGGCAAGCAGCGCCGGTTGCAACCGCTGAGCTCTCTCGTAGTCGAGGAAGCCGATAGGCGTTGTGGTGAACGATTTCGCTTCACGGGTACGGCCGACGATCTTGAGACGCTGACCGAGCACCTCGCGATACTCACCAACTGCGAAAGGGCCGAACCGTCGTTCCGCGCTCGAGTCTAAGAAGATGTACGGGCCACGTTTGAGGTCGCGCACATCGCCTTCTTCGACGTTCCATGGGATGCCCCAGCGCTCGAAATCATCGAGCGCGTAAACGACCATGCCCTCCTCCGCACCCGAGGGTTGCTGCATGTTCATGAACGACACGAGCAAGTTGTCGGCGTGGCGAACGCCAGGAATAGAACGCACTCGATCCACGCGCGATTCCGGAAACGAGTGGGCAAAGTCGATATTCGGTGTATTGCGCGACGTAATCCAAAGGTCGGCGTGGATGTTTTCGATGGTGACCGTCGCATTCGACAAGAGTCCGATGAACAAACCGACTTGCACGAAAACGAGGGTCACCGCGAAGGCGACACCGCTGACCGTGATCGCGAAGCGAACCTTGTCATGAACGAGTGATCGCCATGCGAGGTCGACACTCATGAGCGTCGTTCTCGGAGCGCGCCGTTGAGCTGCAAGTCGAGAAGCGCGTCGAGCGAAGTGCTGATGTCACGCCATTCGATCCACGGTGCGTGTTTGTGAATGAGCTGCAGCGATGCGAGGCCATGGACGCCTGCCCAAAACAGCTGTGCCAGCAACTCGACATCGCCGCAGTCCGGCCGGAACGCGCCGGCAGCGACGCACTCGGACAAGATCACTTTCAGGAACGCGTACGCATCGCGCTCGGGAACCCCATGATTAGGATTGTTCTCGCTCGCTTCGCGAGGCACTTCACTTAGGAAGAGCAGCTTGTACTGCGCG
>CAZWQH010000426.1:0-4578 GCA_964635815.1 uncultured Sandaracinaceae bacterium | reverse complement strand
ATGTCCCCAGAAGCGCGTGAGAACCTGAGCGGATTGGTTCGCGGTATCGCCAACGCGCTCGTTCACGAGGTCGCAACAGGCCGACGTTTGACCGACGCGAAAGTCAGCGCGGCAATTGACGCCGCGCCTTTGACGGCTCGACGTGCGCACGAGCTGGGATTGATCGACGCAGTGGCGCACGCGGACGAAGCCCGTCACCACGCGCGCGAAGCGGCAAAAGCGCAGAAGATCAAGCGAGTCGTCATTCGTGAGAAAGAAGAAGTCGCACTCTCCGACCTGATGGAAGTACTGAGCGGCAATCACGTCGCACGAGGCACCAGCGGCCGGCGAATCGCGCTGGTGATTGTGTCTGGGAGTATCGTGGACTCGGAATCGCACGAAGGCGGCGGCGCTTCAGGCCCGTTCGTTCGCGCGCTTCATCGGCTGCGCGACGACGACGAGGTGGAGGCAATCGTCCTTCGAATTGACTCGCCAGGTGGATCCGCGCTCGCTAGCGATATCATGTGGCACGCGGTGCGCGAAGCGGCTGCGAAGAAGCCCGTCGTAGCATCACTAGCCAATGTTGCGGCAAGCGGTGGTTACTACATTGCATCGGCTGCCACGAGCATCTTTGCTACGGACGTGAGCATCGTAGGTTCGATCGGCGTGTTCGGTGGCAAGCTCGTCACGCGCGACCTGACCGATCGTCTGGGAATCCACATCGAGACGATCACTTCCAACCGCAACGCAAGGTGGATGAGCACCGACACGCCGTTTTCAGACAGCGAGCGCGCATCTCTCTCGCTGATGCTCGACTCGACGTACGAGCGTTTCATCGACCGAGTCGCCTCGGCGCGGAACATTCCGCATCAAGCGGTCCGACAAGTCGCGGAGGGGCGCGTCATGCTCGGAAGTGACGGCGTGGCGAATCGCCTGGTCGACCGCGTCGCGGGACTCTCAGAAGCGATCGACGAAGCAAAGAAGCTCTCGAACGCCAAGACCTCGCAGGTCGAAGTTTGGCCTCCTCGCGAGACTCTGCTCGACGCGCTCGCTCGAGCGCTTGGTGGCGACGATTCACAGGACGTCCGACTTCTCGAGAGCCTTTCGCCCGAAGCTGCGGCGCAGTTGCTCTTCGCTCGCAGGTTGAGCCGGCAGCTCGCAACGGAGCACGTTTTGGTTGCGCTTCCGTACGCGCTCTCGATTCAGTAGGGATCCGCACGCGAAAGCGGCCGGTCGGGGCTCTCCAGCGAGCGAAAGAACCCTTTGTCTCGTTCCCGAATTTGTGTGTATCGTCGCGTATCTGCAACGAGTGCAACCACTCCGAGCAGATAAGCCCACGTCATGGGGGTACCCTCCGAGCTTTCCCGCAGTTCCTTCGCTGAGCTCCTCGTGGATCTCGCGCGTCGAAACGCGGACGGAGCAGTCGATTTCGGGGGCCGGCGCGTCTATTTCACCGCCGGAAAGATTGCCCATGTGCGAAGCGGAAACAGCGATGCCGACATCGTCGACATTCTCGCATCCGCAGGAATCGTGACGAACGGGGAACCGGTCGATGCGGCCCGGGTGGAGCAAGCACGGCGCGAAGCGCAGCTGGCCTCGACTCCGTTGCTCGATTTCCTGGTTGGTCGAGGCACGCTGACTGACTCGCAAGCTACCGAGGTTTCGCGCGCCCTCTACATTCAACGGCTAGCGCGCGCGTTCGAGGACGAAAGCGGTACAGCCATCGGACCGCATTCATTCCGCCCAGGGGAGCGAACCCCGGACCGAGTCGACTACGCGCATGAGTCGTCTGCGGCCGACAAGGCACGCGGGGTAGACGCGATCTCGCTCACGCTCGAAGCGCTGGCGCGGAGCGTGGATACCGCCGACGCGCTCGTAGATCACGCCGACAACTACTTTGCGTTCATGCGTGACGCGGTGGGCAACGCCGCACGTGACTTCGTCTCTACGCAGGCACATCACGACATGACAGTGCGTGGCCTCTTAGTGCTTGACCCAGGCGCATCGCCACGCCTAGCGGCCGCAATCAAAGCCGGCCTCTGCACACTGCATCGCTCACGGACCTCGATGCCACCGGCACCCTCGTCTTCCGTGCGCGTGCATTCGTACTCGCCTCCGCCGATCACCGACACGTACGGGGACTCGTACGCGAACGGACTCGTCGAACGATTTACGCAGGCCGTTCCAGAGCCCGATCCACTTACGGAGCACGAGATGTTGGCTCGTGACGAGAACCGGCCGCCGATCGAGCGGGCAGAGCACTACCTCGCGTGCGCGGCAACGTGGAAGGAGCGATGGAAGTCGCCCGAAGAGCAGGCGCGCGCAGCCCGCGAGGCTGCAGCCCTCATGCCGCACAGCCGCGATGCGTTGCAAACCGCGGCAACCGCGCTCGGAGAGCTCGGTCAGACGCGACTAGCACTGCCGTACGCGCGAGGCGCTGCGGTGCTTGCGCGTGGGTTGCCACCGGCGGTTCATGCGCAAGCTTTGTTCAAGCTTGCCGAGCTCCAGCGTGCCGCCGGCGAAACGGCTGCAGCGATCATCACGCTCCACGAAGCCGCAGCCCTCGGCACCATCGATTCTGGCGAACCAGACGACGAAATCCAGAGCGCAGTAGTCGCGGCTCACCTCGATCAAGGAGATGTCGCAGGTGCGAAGCGCGAGATCCTTCGAGCCGTCGCCGCAACGAATGGCTCTCGCTACGTACCGCTCTTGTCGTTCGCAAATTCCTTGGATCCAGCGGACACGACCTGCCTAGTTGCATTCGCAAACGCGCTTGCGGACAGCGGCAGAACTCAGCCACGCACCGCGCTATTCGCGCGGGCCGCACGCGCAACGCCAGCTGGATCTCCTGATAGTCTCTCCGCATGGGATCGGGTTCTCGATCACGTTGCGGGCGCGCCACCTGCACGCGCTGCTTTGCTCGTGCTCGAGGCTATCGCAGCGCTTCCGCTTCCCGAGCCAGCTCACGCACGCCTGAAGCAGTTCGGTCGGTTCCTTCCAAAACATCTATGGGCGGCGGCGAACGAGCTCGTGGCAAGCGCGCTCTCGGGCGCGGAGCAGGCAAGCTGCTACCTCGTCGCAGCTCGCTCCTACTCAGAGACTCCGGGTGGAAACGAAGCCGCGCTGCATGCTGCACGCATCGGGTGTTTGGTCGCACACGACCACGCCGCCACCCGTGATGCGCTCGATGACGAGATCATCCGGATAGCCCGGTTGACCAAAGATGTCGTCATCGCATCCGATGCGCTCACTCGAGTCGCGATACGGCGCACTGCCCCTCCCCCCCGACTGCTTCGCGCGCTGGTCGAGCTTGCGACTTCTGTCGACCCGCGACGCGCAAACTGGGCGCTCGAACAACTAGCCTCCGCGGGAGACCGAGAGGCGCGCCTTCAGCTTCCGCCCCAAGATCGAATCGCGCAAGCTCGTGCGGTCTCAGAGACTGCCCTCGCGCAGTTGCACGCGGCTAATCGAGGCGAACGCGCACGTATCCGAGGTCGCGTGTTGGCGCACTTGATTGGAGACCCCGCCGAGGTGAAAACCGCGGGCCAACTAGCGCGCGAGATGTTCGAGGAAGCCCCAGATGATGCGTCGAGCGCAGCGCTCGTTTCGCGTGCACTTGGGTTGGCTGGAGATCTCGACACACTCGCATTGCAGCTTGCGCACCGTATCTCAGGACGCGGAGCAGTATCCACGGGGCGTGGTGCCCAGGCAGTCAATCTTGCCGAGCTGACGTTCGTGCAGGTCGAGCGGCGTGACACGCGAGCTCTCTTGAGCGCAACTGATTCCCTACTGCGGCTCGCCCCGAATCGGATCGCGGCAAGCCGCCAGCTCGCGTTCGCCTGGGCCACCGGAGATGCGGTCTCGACCGCACGTGCAGCGTCCGCCCTGGCGACCATGTCGCAAAGCTCGGACGAGCAAGGCGCCTACCTGACGACGCTCGCACACGCGCGCATCCGGGCGGGAGATCACGGAAACGCGATCACTGCGGCTACCAGCGCTCTGGCGTGCAGCGCGCACGACGCAGAGGCGGAGCTACTTCTTTTGGACGAGGGAATTCCGTCGCGCGCAGTGGACGCCCACGACAGCGGTTCTCACGCGCTGCCGCGCAAGAGCACTCCTCCACCGTTCGAAGCAGCAGGACGACCACGTTCCGTGCGCCCCCCGTCCCCGTCACGGACAGCCGCGTTCGTCGGAACCGTGCCTTGGTACACCGCGCAGCTACGAGTCCTAGAAGAGGAAGAGAACTGGGTGGAGTATCTTGCGCACGCCCGAGCATACGCGCTTGCGCTTCCATTCTTGAGCAGACCTCTGGAAGAAGGGCTGCGCGTCGCAATCACGCGAGGCTTCGTCGACGAAGCAACGTGGTTCATCGAGCGGATGATCAATCGCCACGAGCTGACGGACGCGCAGGCGAACGTCGTCCTGCGCGCAATCGAGCGACTCGTGCACAGCGGCCGAAACGCGAAAGCGCTCACGCTTCTTGAACGCGCTTCGGCCCGCCATGGCAACACGTTTCCGGGCCTACGGCACCGCACGTTGGAGCTCGCGAACGAGAGCGACACCGCGATCGCGACCCTCCCAATTCTTGAGCAGTCCCTC
>CAZWQH010000425.1:0-4581 GCA_964635815.1 uncultured Sandaracinaceae bacterium | reverse complement strand
GCGCGCACGATGTTTTGAACGACGCGAAGCGAGCCAGAGCCCTGGACCTCCAGCGTTCCAGACGGCGAACCCAACGCCGACGGCATTCCATCGAGCATTTCGTCCGTGCTCTCTCCGATGGCGACAATGTTCAACGTGAGTGCGTCCAGCTGCACCGCGTTCAGTGTTCCTGTCGTTGGGACCTCGCCCGGTGGGCAACACGAGCGCTCGAAGAGCTCATAGGAGCCGTCCAGGTAGATCTCGAGTCGACTGCCTAGAATCTGACTGCCGTAGTTGTACGACAGGATCACGTCAGCGCCGCCATCGCGGTGCATCGGACCATCGGTCGTTGCGTCCGATCGAGCTGCATCGGTCTGTGCGGCGTCTGCTCGCGCTACGTCGCTCGACGCGTCCGCAACGCGCACGTCGGGCGAAGAATCGGCCAACGCGTCGAGGGCGACGTCGGCATTCGGACGTACATCGATCGCCGAAACGTCGGCCGTCGCTGCATCACTACGGGATGCGTCGTGACCAGCGTCGATGACGCTCGGCGCGGAATCGCCGCAGCCAAAGCTCGAGGTCAATGCACAAAGAAGCAACCGCTTAGAGACAACCGAAAGATAAGACATGAGCCATTCTGGAGGGTCGCCCGACCTTCAGCAACGCGCAGCGACTAACCCGCCGCGCTCATGCCCTCGCACGACGGTCGGGGCACGTCGATCTCGCCCCTGCTCAGGGCAACCGATACATGTCCTGCAGGGTCAGTGCATCTACTAAGTCAAGGATCGCGTTGCGTGCTACAGCCGCACGCGATCGCGTGACGGTATGGTTTCCAGGACCACCGTCGGGGTTGGTGGGCCGCGCGATGTTCTGAACGATGCGAAGCGATCCCGTAGCTTGGACTTCGAGCGTTCCTGATAGAGAACCCGCCAGAGCCGCCATTCCCTCGAGCGTTTCGTCCGTGCTACCCACGATCGCGACGATGTTCAATGTCAGAGCGTCCAGCTGCGATGCGCTGAGCGTTCCAGTTGTCGGGACCTCGTTCGGTGGACAACACGATCGTTCAAAAACCTCGTAGAAACCGTCCAGATACACGTGGAGTCGGCTGCCGTTGATCTGACTTCCGTAGGTGTACGAGAGGATCACGTCAGCGGTCCCACCATCCGCGCGTGTCGATCCGTCGGCTCGTGCGGCATCAGCGCGCGAAGCGTCAGCTGCGGTAGCGTCTCGCGACGAGTCGACGACCGGTGCGTCAGCGACAGCACTTTCGGCGCCGGCATCAAGCGTGACATCCGTCGTGGATAGCGCATCGACGGTGACCACGTCAGCGGCGGCGGCGTCGCTACGCGACGCATCGACACCTGCCTCTGGAGTGCTGGGAGATGAAGTGGCGCAAGCACAGAGCGCAAGCAAAGCGCTGCAAGCGAATGAGCTGAGACGAATTGAAAGATAAGGCATGCAAAAGGGTGTCCCGAGAGTCGCGGAGGCGCAACGGCGCGCGGGCACGACTGACTTGAACTATCACGTCAGACGCACGACTTGGGCCTTTGCAGCTTTGCCGCCGTCGCTGCGCGCGTTACTCGGGCGCGGACGCTCGCGCTCCACGCAGTATCTTCGGTGCAGCCCCTTCGCTGCTCTCGTTACTCGAGCGCGGACGCTCGGGCTCCACAGTACTCCGAAAAGTGGCCGAGGCCGTGGGTGTTCTGGGCGCCGTTGGCTTGGCAAGCGCGGAAGGCCCGCTTAGCTTGCTCCATGAACGTTCTTGCATCGAACGCGACCACTTCCCGGTACGTGCGCGCTACCTCTGGCTCTGAATCGAGCTCACTCGGAACTGGAACGTCGCGCAGCACTCGCGCAATGTCTTCGTACAGCAAACCCACCACGGCTCCCGCAATGATTCGCTGACGCTCGTTTTCTTCTGCCGCGGTGTCGAGCTCGTCGCGAGCACGTTCGACCGCCGTGGACTTCCTAGTGAGCCATTCGCGAAATGGTCCGTCGGACCACGCGCCCAGAGTGTCGAGGCTTCGGTCAGTAGGCCACTGTGGCCGCGGGATCAGCAGCGCGGTGTTTGCGAGCCCCAAACCCATGCGCATGTGCGCGGTGCGCTCGCTCAGCGCAAGACCCGGGCGGGGCAACGTAGCCATCGTCGGCAACGCCGACGCATCGCCAGTGAACTCGACGGGCGCTTGACTACCGCCGCATCCGAGCAATGCAAGAAAAACAACGAAGAACGGCTTCCAGTCGCGCAACATGTGGAGTCCTAGTTGCAACAGTCTTGCGCGAGATTCAGCGAATCGTCGAGTTACGAGATGGTACGGCAGGTCGACGTTGCCACATCGCAGTACTCCCGCGACAGGTCGCAGCAACGATTGCATCCACACAGAGCTTCAGGAGCGCAACGTTGCACGCACGCCCCCTGCACACAGATGTCACCACAGGTGCAAGGACTCGGGCATGACTCGGGCACGCACTCGAAACGGTCCTCCGTGGTTCCCGTTTCCCTCGAGCACGTGAAGCCACGATCGCAACGCCCCGAGCATTCCAACCCACACCCGTTGCTCGCACCGCACGCACCCGTCGTCGGCATGCAGTTCGGCTGACAAACACAACGACCGCCCATACACGTTTGATTGGTCGGGCAGGTCGTTCCGGTGCAAGCATCTCCGCATCCGTTCGTTACTCCCGTGACGCCGCACGCAAGCGACGCGGGACACATGGTCGAGCAACAGCTTGTGCCGTTGCAGCGTTGTCCGGCAGGACACATACGCCCTGTGCAACCAGGCCCGCCCGAACATGCGTTCGCAATCGGAGTTCCGCACGCGGTTGCGTTCTCATCCGCCGAGCATCGCGGCGTGCAAACACAGGAGCCGCCCATGCAGGTGCTCCCGGCCGGACACATCGTTCCGGAGCACGCGGCCTGCCCGGAACATCGATTGGCGATGTTGTTTGTTCCGCACGCGACACTACCGGGGTCCATCGAGCACGCGGGAACACACGCACACGAACCGCCCGTGCATGAGAATCCGGACGCGCACATCGTGCCGGAGCATGCAGGTCCACCCGAGCACCGGTTCGGGATGTTGTTTGTGCCGCATGCGACGCTTCCGGGATCCATGGAGCACGCCTGATCGCACACGCACGTGGTTCCGTTGCAAGTCGATCCCGTGGCGCACAAGCGTCCTTTAGTCGCGGGTGAGCCAGGGCAACGGTCTGGGATGTCCGTTCCGCACGCTACCGTGTTTGGGTCCATGGTCGGCGCAGGTACGCACGCGCAGATCGTTCCGTTACACCGAGTATTCGCCGCTGTGCAAAGCGTCCCCGTCCCAGTAGGTCCACCGGGACAACGGTTCGGGATGGTCGTGCCGCACATGACGGTTGCGGCGTCCATAGTCAGCGCCGGTGCACATACGCACGCTCGCGTCGTGCCGTCGCACATCTGGCCGGGAGCACAGGTGCCCATGCAACGCCCGCCGCACGTATCGTCTGCACCGCACATCGCGGTGGCTGGACAGTTTGGGCGGCAGACGCACATGCGCGTGGTCGAATCACACATCTGCCTCGTGTCCGCGCACGGGCCGGAACACCTGCCACCACAACCGTCCGCGGCACCGCACATCTTGCCCGTGCAATCGGGAGTGCACACGCATCGACCGAAGACACAGCGCGTGCTTGCGCCCACGCACGCTGGCTCACAATTACACGTCGGTCGGCAAACGCCGTTCTCGCACGCTTCGCCCGGCGCGCAGTTCACAGCGGCGCAAGGGTCGTCGATGCAGCGTCCATCGCTGCAGAACTGGTTCGCGGTGCATCGAACGTTGTCGCAAGGATTCGGGGGGATGCACACCTGATGGCACGCTTGATTCGTGCCACAGGCACCCGTGCACGCTCGGATCGGAACGCAGCGACTCGAAGTTCGGTCGCAGTATTGTCCGCTCTCGCAGACGACTCCTCTGCAGGTCACTGGGAAACAGCCCGCGACGCAACGGCCGTCGATGCAAGTTTCTGTGCCGCCGCATGTAACTCCTGCACACGGGTCGCTCGTTGCCACGCAGCGTGCTTGGCAACTGCCCGCATCGCCGCAGAGATTCGCGGAGAAGCAAGGATCCGGTTGGCAGATGCCACCGAGGCAAACCTCGGTCGTCCGGCAAACCTCGCGATTCATGCACGTGCGAGGCGCGTCACGATTCACCGGGGGTGCATCTACAACCGCGCTCGCATCGAGATGCGCTGCGTCCATGTCACCGCCGTCGATCGAAGATCCTGCGTCACGCGCGACGCCGACCTGAAGTGTCGGCTCTGAACACGCACCCACGAAGATACAGACGACGAGGGCAGGGATGCGACTCATGCGGCACATAGTACGTGCGTTCGCGAGTCTTGACAGCCTCTTCTTGTTCGCGATCCGCCGCGTTGCTAAATATGTCAGTCGTCAGCTTCGACGTAATCGTGAAATTCTTACACACAGCGGATTGGCATCTGGGCCGGCAGCTCTACGGTGAAGACCTCCTTGGGGATCAGGCGGATTGGCTGGCATCTTTGTTGCGGCTCGCGCGTGACGAGAACGTCGATGCGATCTTGATTGCTGGAGACGTCTTCGACCGA
>CAZWQH010000424.1:0-4595 GCA_964635815.1 uncultured Sandaracinaceae bacterium | reverse complement strand
CGAGCGGTGGGGACCGTCGCAAAGCGAGACGCCTGTGGTCAACGGTATTCGCTAGCTTGACGGATGCGCAGCGGATCCGTAATGGAGCGCAATGATCCTTCGTTGCCATGCAAGTCGCGAAGTTCCGTACACTCGCGAGCAAGTCTTCGATCACGTAACTACGCCCGAAGGGTTGATGGAAATCTTCAAGGGCTATCCGCCACTCATTCCCGGCATTCGAAGCGCGCACGTCGAAGGCTTGGCGCAGAGCGGCGCGCTGCGGCCGACAGTGCTTACCGACGGTACGAAGATCGTAGAGCGCATTCTCATTCTCGAGCGCCCCGAGCGTCATCGCTACGACATGGCGCAGATGAACACGCTGCAGAAGCTTCTCTGCACCAACATGGTCGCTGACTGGACATTCATCGAGACGAGCACGGGCACGCGCGTCGTTTGGGACTACGAACTGCACGCGCGCATCCCGCTGCTTGGACTCTCTCTGCTCGTTCGAGCGTTCTTCGAGAAAGCGATGCAGCGCGCACTCGACCGCATTTCTTTCTAACGGTTCGGAGCAACGATCCCGGACTAGCCATTTGGGTGGCTCGCGCAGCAGCACTGGTCAGCACGCGGTAAGGCGAGCCGTTTCCTCGTTGTCACCCGTTGTCACGCGCATGTCCCGATCGTCAGCGAAGCTGTCTCCGTCCGCGTGCGAAATCTGTCGCGTGCGTGACGACGGTGTGACGCACGACGCGCGCCTCCGTTTGCGCGCGGGATGGCATGGCCGTTGCGTCGTCACGCGCATGAAATCCACAAACACCAAATCAAGTTTGGCGACGCTCCTCGTCGCTTTGGCAATCACGTTCGCCAGCATCACTCCCATCAGCGGTGCGCACGCTCTTGGGGGGAACGGTTCCGTTACGCCGGGCTCCTTGAGTCGCAGCGCCAACGCTCGCAACAGTCGTTGGCAAACCCAGCGAGGGACGAAAGTCGCTCCACGTCGCCTGTACACGTCCGGTCGTGCGGCAGGTGGACAGGTTCAGTCTCCGATTGCGGCGGGCGTGAATCCGAATCTCTCGCTTACCACTCAGCAAGAAAACGCGACGGCCAACGAGGGGCAGGCGTTTGTACAGCGCCCCGCAAACCAGGCTGGCGGAAACGGGCGACAAGTACGCGGCATGCGCACCGGCGCGTTCTATCGCAATCATCGCCAGTGGTCGGCCGCTGCAAACCAGTCCGAGACGCGAGACTCGCTGCTTCGCAACGTTGCGAACGACAAAGCGCGCTTCAGTCCGTCACGGCAGACACGCGCACGTGATCTCCGGTTCTTCAAGCAGGCGCAACGAAACGAGATGGCTTCGTTCAACAACGTGATCGAGGCGACCGAGCTGCATGCAAGCGCGCTCGCGGCACGCGCGGATTTCCAAAGCGGCAACGCTAATGCCGCCGAGTCGATGGTGGCGCTTTCCGAAGCGGCAGGTACGGCGTATACGTCCGCGCTCGCGAGCCTCCG
Organism: uncultured Sandaracinaceae bacterium; assembly: GCA_964635815.1. GTDB lineage: Bacteria > Myxococcota_A > Polyangia > Polyangiales > JADJQN01 > CAZWQH01. The sequence continues at coordinate 3,106 of CAZWQH010000424.1, read as the reverse complement.
CACAGCGCAGGACGGCTATCAAAGCGCCAGCTTCCCAACTGGCAATCTCCGTGTGGCTCAGGCCGTACGTCGCCTCGAGGCGCTTCGTGAAGATGTAGCGCGCGTGGGCGACGCGAACGTCTCTGCAGGCAGCTTCCAGTCGAGCCCGAATCTCGACGCGGCCGCGGTCTTTACAGTCGGTACCGAAGGTCGCGCGCAGCGCGCAGAGCGCGGCAGCCGATAGTCCATCGACACTCTCTTCGCGATACGAGCCGCTGCGGTCATCGACCCGGCGGCTCTTTGCGTCCAGGCTTGCAACGCCCAGGAGGATAGCTAGACTCGCCGACTCGTTTCTCTGGTAGCCGTAGCTCAGTTGGTAGAGCACCGGGTTGTGGTCCCGGGTGTCGCGGGTTCAAGCCCCGTCGGTTACCCCACTGTTCGCTCTCGCAGTAGTGTTTTTGACAGCAGTACTCTTTGACAGATTGCGCTCGTAGCTCAGCTGGATAGAGCGTCGGCCTTCGAAGCCGAATGTCGTAGGTTCGACTCCTACCGAGCGCGCCAATAGTTACCGGTACTAGGGCTCTAGGCGGTCGGGACGACCTTGCGCGCGCGGTCCCGCGCATGCATGAATCGCGAACTTCTCCATGAGACGACGAGACAAACTTGCCGTTGTGCGGGCGCAGTACCCGCGCGCGATTACAACGTCGAAGAGCGTCGATGCGTTGTTCGACCTTCTCGAGGCCCGCTTCGATCTTGAGCCGCCGCAGATCATGCTTGCCGACAGCGTCTGCAGCGACGATGTAAACACGATCGAGTACCCAGCGCGCGCGTACGAGATGCTGGGTCCTTTCAAGATGGGCGGGCTCGACGGATTCCCATTTACGGGTCTCACCGGAATGGCAGCATTTGCGGGACACGTGCCCGATGATGGCGCCGTGTTTGTCTTCTACGCGCCGCACATCGGAATCACCAAGACGGGCGCGGTCGGCGAGATCCATCGAGTGGGCCAGACGCAAACATCCGGGTGCTGTGGAGCCGCTCGCGGTGCGCTTGCCAAACTGCAGGCGGGACAGATCATCGCAGGGACAACAAGCGACCTTGATTTTCAGATGAACGCGATTGAGCAGCTGCTCTTGGCAAAAAAGGATCGCGTCCTCGGCGCGAAGATACCGCTCGTGGAGGCGACTGAAGTCATCTACGAGGCAATTCGAGACCGCGTCCGCTTGCTCGTCGAAAAGACTCAGTACCGCTGCAAGTACGTAATCCTGCTCGGCGCAATTCTCATCAACGGCGATCACGATATGGGCTCGTTTGCCGAGCCACGGCACTTTGAGGTCCTCGACCTCGCCGCCAGGCAGCAGCACGATCTGCTCTCCGAGTACATGCAGCGAGTCTCATAGAGCAATGCATACCGGCCGAAACTACTCGTTCGCGGAAGTTATCATTTGGACGCGGCGCGACATCTACGTTCTTCTCGCGACCTCCGCGCTACCGACTGCCGCATACATACTTCTGGGCTGGCGATGGCTGGCGATTCCATGGCTTCCAGTTGCGCTGCTCGGAACCGCGGTCGCATTCGTCGTCGGATTCAAGAACAACGCTTCGTACGACCGTCTTTGGGAAGCCCGTCGGATCTGGGGCGCCATCGTCAACGCGAGCCGCGTATGGGCGATGATGGTGAGCGACTACGTAACCGCCCGCCACGCGCGCGAGGCCATCTCGGAGAACGACCTGCGCACCACGCGTAGGGTTCTCCTTATGCGTCATCTCGCGTGGCTAACTGCACTCCGATATCAACTTCGAGAGCCGCGCGCGTGGGAGGCCGTGCATCATTCCCACAACGCAGAGTACAAGAACAAATGGTTCGTCGTTGACGAGCACGCGAACAAACTTTCAGACGCCGTCGCGCCTTACCTTTCGAAGTCCGAGTACGAGCACATCCAGCGAACCACGAACAAGGCGGCGCAAATTTTGGCGCTTCAATCTGCGCACTTGCGCGAGCTCCTCGAAGGCGGCCTCATCGAGGACTTCCGTCACATGGAACTTGAGCGCGTACTCGCAGAGCTGTACACGCAGCAGGGTGGCTCGGAGCGAATCAAGAACTTTCCGTACCCGAGGCAATACGCAACGCTGAACACGTGGTTCATCAGAATCTTCATCGTCTTGGTGCCGCTCGGCATGATTCAGGAGTTCGAGAAACTGGGCAGTCACATGACCTGGTTTGCGATTCCATTCAGCGCGCTCGCAGGCTGGGTGTTCACCACAATGGAGCGGATCGGCGAGTCATCGGAGAGTCCGTTCGAGGGGAGCGCCAATGATGTTCCGATCACCGCGATCAGCCGCTCGATCGAGATCGATCTGAGGGAGATGCTCGGCGAGTCGGACGTCCTGAAACCGTTGACGCCCTCCCACAACATACTCACGTAAGTCGAGGTGGGTTCGACTCGTACCGAGAGCGCAAGTTTTTCGGGCACGCTGAAATCGGTGAGCGCCGGCGTCCCCGAACTCTGGGGAGGCGTCAGCGTCGGTACGAGTCCAGGAACTCCCCGTGCGCTTTTGGGATAGCGATGGCCAGCGCGCGTAGCTCGTCCTGTTTGAACGTTTTGGCGATGAATACGCTGCGCAGGTTTTCCAAGTGGTGAAGCGCTCGAAGCAGCCCATCTTCGACACGGACGCTAGCAAGTCGGAGACGGACCAGATTGCGAAGTTCGGAAAGCGGAGCAAGAGAGGCGATGCGCAGCTCCTTGGCGAAACCACCTTCGAGGCAGAGGGTCTCTAAGGAGACAAGATCTCGAAGCGGTTCGATCGACGAATAGTTAGTGCAGTCGAACAGAATCAGCTCGGTCAGAGCCGAAAGTTTCTCGGCGCCATCGAGGGATCTGAGCTTGGAGCTCCCTGCGATGGAGAGTGACTCAAGGTGAGCTAGCCCCGTCCAAGCTTGCAGATCCTCAGTGCGAAGATCGTGGACGATCAGTTTTCGGAGACCACTGAGACGACCAACCTGGGCTGCCGCCTTCGGTCCCACCCCAGATACCCAAAGGGTGTCAAGGTCAGGTGACGTCGCGAGTGCCGCCAGAAGCGACTCTTTACCCCGAACCGCAACGACACGAGATCCGATGATGAGGTC
>CAZWQH010000423.1:0-4599 GCA_964635815.1 uncultured Sandaracinaceae bacterium | reverse complement strand
CGTCGTCCGGCGACGCGCACGGAGCTATTCGAGGCGCTCGTCGACGATGCCGTGGTCCTCGTACTAGAGAGCGTTGGCAATCCGCACAATGTTGGGGGCATTATTCGGACGGCCGCATTCTTTGGTGCTGTCGCGGTAGTGGTAGGCGCCGAGGGGCAGAGCAAACCGCGGCTCCCTCCGTCCGCAGTGCGAATCGCAGAAGGCGGTGCGGAGTACCTCGAAACAATGATCGAGCCAGATGTCGTCGCGTTCCTGCGTGAGGTGCGGGCGAAGACGTCTGCAAAGATCCTGGGTCTCGACGTGCGAGGGGAAGACGGACCGGATGCGCTTGGTGAAGCTTGCCCGCGCGTCATCGTCCTCGGCGCTGAGCGGCACGGCATGACCGAGAAGGCTGCGAAGCTTTGCGATCGCCTTATCCATGTCCCAGGAACCGGAAACATCGATTCATTGAACGTGTCCGTTGCTGCCGGTGTCGCGCTCGCGTTTGCATTCGCGGGTGATGAGAAGAGCGCGCCATGAGCCAGAAGAAAACCAAACCACAACGCAAAGAGACCGAAATCACCGGGCCTCTGCGTGTCGGCGAATGGCTCCTCACTACGCGAGAAAGCTACGAAGGAGATCTCGTCGAAGAGCTTGTCGCGCGGAAGAAAAAGGCACGTGTGGTTGCGCCCGCTTTGGTCGCGGCGAACGGCGTCGGCGATCTACCGCACGAGCTCATGTTCGCGCGGCAAGGATTCGAGACGTCGCTCATTGGATCTCCCACCGAGGTCGAGCCGCTTGTCGGAATGATTCCGGCGGACGTCAAACCGTTCGCTCTTCACGTTTGGACTCCAGACTCCGACCGCACGAAAGATCTCACGCCCGTACGTGACCGTCTCGAGGCCTTCTTGCAGAAGGCGCTCGAAAGCAAAGGCCTCGTAACGGACACGCATATCCGCAAGCACGGCGGTTACATCGTTCAGGTTGCCGTTGGAAAACCCGACTGGTGCGCTGCTGGAATCACTCCGGCCGGGCATGCGATCTCGCTCGCGCCGGGCGGTCGTTCGCGCATGCGCTTACCGGGTGATCGTCCTTCGCGTTCCGCGCGAAAGCTCGAAGAGGCCTTCGCGTGGCTTGGTATCGAACCCGGTGCAGGAGACTCGTGCGTGGATCTCGGAGCTGCTCCTGGCGGATGGACGTATGTCTTGCTCCGGCGACGCGCGCGGGTGGTCGCCGTGGATCTCGGCCGGCTCGATCCAGAGCTCATGTCGAATCGCTCGCTCACATACGTGCGCGCAAACGCGTTTCAGTTCGAACCTGACGAACCAGTCGATTGGCTCGTGGCGGATCTCGCATATCGTCCCCTGGAGGTCGCGGCGATGCTCGCGAAGTGGGCGCGCCGCAATTGGGCTGGGATGCTAGTTGCGAACATTAAGCTTCCCATGAAGACCAAGGTCGACCTGCTCGCGCGAGTCTTCGACGTTCTGCAGAACGGCGGGTGGCGAGACGTTCGCGCACGGCACCTCTATCACGACCGTGACGAGATCACGCTGTTCGCTCGGAACACCTGAGCACCCGACCGCCTTCGGGTCGAATATGTGATTTCTGCGCGCGCGCGGTTGACATGGACGGACGAGGGGCCACGTGACGCAGGTCATCCGTATCAATCCGACTTGGAGGAAATCATGATCAAATTGCACGGGAACCGTTTCAGCACTTGCACACGCAAGGTGCTTTGCGTTTTGAACGAGAAGAACGCGAACTGGGAGTGGGTCGACGTCGATATGGGCAAAGGCGAGCACAAGGCGCCGGCACACATGGCGTTTCAGCCGTTTGGCAAAGTCCCAGCGCTCGAGAAAGATGATTTCCGAATGACGGAGTCACGAGCGATGTGCCGCTATCTTGACGAGGTCCTCCCAGGCACGAAGCTCACTCCGACAACGCCGGAAGGTCGCGCGATGATGGAGCAGTGGATCAGCATCGAGACGAGCGAGTTTACTAACAACGCCATGCCGCTCATTTCCCAGTACGTCTTCGCTCCAATGCGTGGACAGACTCCGGATCAGGCCAAGATCGACGAGCTCACGCCGAAGCTAGAAGTTGCGCTGGATGTGATGAACAAAGCGCTGGAGCGACGCGAGTGGTTTGCGGGAACGTACTCGCTCGCCGACATCTCGTTCGCGACGTACTTTCAGTACCTTGCTGGTACCCCCGCGTGGAAGAGTGTAGAGGCACGCAAGAACGTGGTCGCATGGTGGACCCGAATGAGTGCGCGTCCTGCTTGGCAAAAGGCCATCGCAGGACCGACGCCAACCGCGTAGGAACCCCCGCGCTACGAGCACATCAGCGCGACCACGACTCGGCAATCTCGCCAATGACGTCGGGCGCATTCGTTCTTATCACTTGTCCGTGAGCAGGAACGATGCGCTCGATTTGTCGCGCTCGAAGCGCGTCCAGTGTTCGCGCGAACGCCTTCTTGTCGTTCACGAGCAGGAGCTTCCAAGCGACCGAGTGCTTGGGCTTTCCGTACGAGCCTAAGCTCTTGAGCAGAAGCCGAGTTCGTAAACTTTCCGCCTCAACAACGTTGAACACGAGATCGGTGACGAGCAACGTGTTCGTTGGCAGGTGGACGAAGATGTGTTCCCCCACCGACGCGGCACCTTCGACGGAAATCGACTCTAGGTCTCCGCCGAACTTAGTGCCCGCGCGGAGGGCTTCGTGGACCGACCAGCCGCGCAGCTTCGCATTCAGGTTCTCGTGGCCGTACACGAGTGCATCCGCGAAACGTTCCGAGAACTTGCGCGCAAACAGGTGGTGCGAAAGACTCGGTGCGATGATCGTTCGGACATCACCCAGCGAACGTATCCAAGCGGCCTCCGGATCGGTGATCTCGATAGGGCTGTGCGCCGTGATATCACCTGAGGCGTGTCTCACCAGGGTCATCGCGATTGGGAACGGGATTCCGCCCGGGAGACCCACCTGGGAGCTGATCGTCCAAACCGCGCCGGGTACGATCTCTTGAACTCGTGAGCTAGGGCGAGCGTGCCCGTCGGCCTGCGACATAGGGCGAGCTATGCCATGCTGCCGCGCATGCTTCGATATCTTTCTTTGGTCCTGGGTCTGGGTCTCGTTGCGAGTTGTGGGGGAGCCGATGCGGGGATTCCCGACGCCGGACGAAGCACCGACGCAAGCGTCGCGGACGTCGTTGTCACAACTGACGTGCTTGGGCCGATCGACTCGAGTCGAATCGATGCCGCTGCGGATGCTGCGCGTTTCGATGCTCGCGCTGATGTAGTGACAACGGACGTGTCGTCCGAACGAGCAGCCGACGCTCCGATTGAAGCGGCCGTTGCGTTGGACGCACGCGTCCCGCTCGAAGCCTCGCTCTTCGCCGACGCTGCAGAGGACACCGCTCCTGACGTCGCCCCCGACACGAGCAGACCGAGCTCGTACTGGCTGACTGCCGGCGTCTTGGGTGACGGTTCGTATGCACGGATCAGCGGGATGCGACGCGATGCAAACGGTCGAATCTTCGTCCGTGGCGAGTTCGGCGGGACGTTGTCATTCCCAGGTTTGAGCGCAATCACCAGTGCCGACACGTCTCCTGTTTCGGGGCACGACGCGTTCGTTGCGGCATTCTCTCCGGAGGGCACTGCGTTGTGGCTCACGCGAATCTCGGGCGGTGCCGGCACCGACATCATCCATGACATGCTTCCCGCCACCCTTAGCGGCAGCGCTCGGCTCATCATCGTCGGCGCGGTTGCCGCATCCGCGACGGATTCCATTAACGTGGGCGGCACCAACTTGTCCGTCGCTAGCGCGCGTACGTACGGCATTTTTGCGTCGCTCGATCTCGACACGGGCGCCACCGTTCGCGCAGATGCGTACTCGGTGAGTCGCTTCTCGAGCGTCGTGCAAACCTCCGCGACGGATCTTGCGGTCGGTGGCGTGGTCGGGACGTCTGGCTCCGCGTTCGGTGTCGCTCTGACCGGAGCCACCGGGACCAACGGCTTCGTCATCCGGGTACCGGCGAGCGGCGGCACATTGTTCCGAATGTTCGAAGGGACCGTCTACGGGAGCGTGAACCACCTCGCCGTTGATCCGGACGGAAACCTCGTCATTCAAGGCATTTTCTCGGGCTCTGCGGATCTCGGCGCGGGCCTGACTCCTGCGGGCGGAATCGTGTCGACCTTCTACGCGAGCTATTCGAACGCGGGTGTTTATCGTTGGTCGAAGATCACGCCCGAGACGCTCGCGACCTCGGGCGGCGGCCATCCGACGGGCGTCAAGGACCTAGCGATCACCTCATCAGGCTCGATTCGGGTCTCTGGTCAGGTGCCGGGAACCCTTACCTTGGGAGGCGGAATGACCGTAACAGCAAGCGCGTTCGTGTTCAGTATGTCTGCGACGACCGGCGAGACGGAGTGGGTGCGAGCGTACGGAGAGACGTCTCCGTTCGGTGGTCCACACATGAGTCGCTCCATGGAAGCGACTTCTCCCAACCAGGTGGATGTGACAGCCGACATCGATGGCCCAGGTTCATGGGGAGGTACAGCGTTCGCGGTTGGCGGCCTCACGCTCGGATCGTTCGATGCGAGCGGAAACCATCGCGACTCTCGG
>CAZWQH010000422.1:0-4613 GCA_964635815.1 uncultured Sandaracinaceae bacterium | reverse complement strand
AGTGTTTGCCCTGTTGGCCTCGTGCCAGGCGGCCTCGAATGCGCGAATCTTCGCCGCTTTGCTCTACTACGAGCAGGCCGCGCGCGATGCCCAGAAGCTCGACCTCGCAAGCATCGTCTGCGACCAAGCGGTTGGTATCAACGCAAGCTACGCCCCGATTCACAACACGATTGGGTTGATCCGGTTGCGTCAGAATCGTCTTCTCGACGCACTCCGCGCGTTCCAGCGCTCTGCCGAGCTCGATCCGCGCAACTTCGAGGCGTGGATGAACTTCGGGCAGATGACGCTCGGATTCCGCGGATACCAGGATGCACAGAACGCGTTTACCAAAGCGCTCGAGCTCAATCCTCGCGACTATGACGCGACCATCGGTCTTGGTGTCGCGCTCCGAGGTTTGCGCCAGACGGCCGAAGCAAAGGCGAAGTACGAAGCCGCGCAGGCTCTCGACCCGTCGCGACCCGAGGCGTACTTCAACTTGGGCGTCCTCGCGAACGACTACATGGGCGGCGCAGAGCCCGACCTGACGCGCGCAAAGGAATACTTCACGCAGTTCGTTCAGCGTGCAGGCAATAACGAGCGCTACGCACAAGCGCTGCAAGACGTGAATCGTCGGTGCGGTCTAGACCGCCAGGCAGAGCGTCGCCGACGTCGCGGCCAAGCGCGGACGTGCAAGCCAGGTCGGTTGGAGCTGATCGACTTCACAATCTCGCAGCTCCGCGAAATGCAGCAGATCGCTGCTCAGGCGGCGGCGCTGCAGGCACAGGCCGACCAGCAAGCGGCTCAGCAACCCGCGCCCGCTCCGACACCGGAACCGGCTCCGACCCCCGCGCCTGCTCCGACGCCGTAGCGTGTTTCCTCGCAGGACCGAGCAAACAAACAGCGGATAACACTACCAGGCGAGGCGAGCCCGCAGATGTTGAGCGAGGTCGACGCCAGTCGCGCGGGCGCATTCATACACGGATGCCATTTGCAGCCGTACTCGTCGCGTAACCGTGCGTGGTCCGATTTGGGGCGGTGAAAAATCAGCAAAGTTCTGCGGGTTTGCGCTGCAGCAGATTGAAACAACTGCAAAAAATGAAATGACAAATGCGAGGTGTTTCGTCGGGTTTTGAGTCCGTCGCCGCGGCTGCGTCCGGCGAGTCGGCATGCCGTTGAGTTACCAAGCAACCAGCGTGCGAGGCGAACCGAGGTCGCGTTGCCGGGGCCGATCGCTCCATCCACAGTCTGCACGAGGTCGCCATGAGAACCGCCACGATCGCGTTTGGTGCGGGTGTTGTCTTCACCTGGTTGGTGCTGCTGTCGTTCCGTGACGCGCAACCTGTTCAGGCTCAATCGAATCCAGCGTTGCAGATGCCGTCGAGTTGCTCGTCGGGAGACGTTCTGATCGTGGATGGGTCGCGACTCACGTGCGTTTCACAAGGTGGACTGCGCGTCGCGCGAGACTGCTCTCGTGGGGAGTTTCTCGTCGCGAGCAGCTCTGGGGCGATTGCGTGCAACGAAGTCTCGTCCGCGCCGTGGGGGCACCAAAACTTGCTCCCCTCTTGCAACCAAGGTGCGACGCTCGAGAGTGAAGGATTCGGCCGTTGGCGATGCCACGAAGCTCCTCGCCATTAGCTTACTGACGGCGTGACACTCGAAACGTTCACACCTGCGAACGCGAGTTAGCACCGAGATGCAAAGCAGAAGGCACATTTGTCCGCGAGCCGTGGGCACGTGCCTTGCTGAAGCGCATGCGACGTCTCTCAGAAAGGCTCGTATGACCAGCCACGCTTATCTCACTTGGTTCATAGGCTGTTGCTGTCTGTTCGCGTGCGGGCAGCCTTCGGATGGGGCGCCTGCGTTGGACGCCGCGTTGGACGCGACTGCCGATGGAGGGGCGTCCGGTCTGGATTCGGCGTGGGAGGCAGCAAGCCCGGACTCCGCTCGCGATGCGGCTCTAGCTGCTGCTGGCGACGCGCACCTGGATCGCATCGATTTGGATGTGCTCGACGTACGTTCCCTTTTCGATGTTGGCGCTGACCAGACTGACCTCGGAATCGATGTCTCGCCGCTGGACGCTGCAGTCGACGGAGCCGTCGATGCAGCCCCCTCGGCTGGCGATGGCTCGCGATCCGATTCGCCTGTCGATGCGCGCATCTTTCCGCAACGCGACGCAAGCTGTGGCGCGTGCGAGACAGGGGCCGCGTGCTGTCCGGTCGGGGTTTCGTATGCTTGCGTCAGGGTGAGCGATAGCGGGGTGTGTCCACTTCCAGACTTGCTCGTGTCTCGCGAACGGTTGATGAGCACGCTCGAAGTCGAGTGGCAGACGTTTGCGCCGAGCTCATGCGCAATATTCGAGGGCTGTATCGTGACCCCAGGCGCGCGACGCTTACTCCGATTCGATACGTTTACACCGAACATCGGCACGGCGGACTTCACGATCGGGAACCCGTCCGCCCACCCAGATTTGTTCGAATTTTCGACGTGCCACGGGCACTACCATTTCGGTGGGTACGCGGACTATCGGCTCATCAACTCCGCTGGTGTAGAAGTCGGGCGAGGGCACAAGCAAGCGTTCTGTCTCCTCGACTCGGAGGAGTACATTCCCGGATCGCCGCCGCCTCGCTACGACTGCGGGGATCAAGGAATCTCGCGCGGGTGGGGCGACGTCTACAGCGCAGGTCTGGACTGTCAGTGGGTCGACGTCACAGACGTCGCTCCAGGAAACTACACGCTCCGCGTGTCTGTGAACAACGACCGGATCATCCAAGAGAGCGACTACGCGAACAACATCGTCGAGATTCCAGTTGTCGTGACGCTTGATCTGCCTCCGCCGCCCACGATTCCTACGGACCCGTGTGCATCTCCGACCTCCGGGGAGAACCGAAACTGTGGGTGGGAGAACGCCGGAACGTTTACGTGCTTCACGGGAACCACGGTCACGCTCGGGTGCGCGCAGGAATGCGGCCCTGGATTCCACGTCGCGGATACTGTGCTCCGAGTCTGTGCGGGAGACGCTTCGTGCTCGGCCGCGACAGCGATTGCGTCGAACGACGATGCACCAGGTGAGTGCAATGAATCGCTCGGCTCGATCGTCTCGTTCGCGTGTCCTGCGCTTGGGCGTTACACCGTGCTGCGCGGGCCGTTCCGATCCGGAGAGGCATTCGCCTGCGAGTTCGAGCTCGACTCGTCCGATGGGGGAGTCCGATCAGACGCGGCTTCCTCGAGAGACGCGGCGTCCGACGCCCGTATCAAGTTGTGAGACCAGGCGCCAAGACCCTCGATTTATCGACGATGAGATCGTTGGGTTCTGGGAGGGGGACGTTGTTCTCGGGCTGGAATCGCGTTTGCGCGGGTTTACATCGCCCGAATCGCGTTGTAATACTCGTCTTCCACGCTCGAGGTTATCCATGACGAAGATCGCAAGTCTGTTGGCACTCGGAATCGCGTTCGCTTTCACATCGCCGGCGCAGGCACAGGACACAGGCGCAGGGGCGAACAACCAGCCCACGACCTACGACTTCGAGGACGACCTCGTCACAGGCGATCTCGTTCGACCGGACGGCGAAAATCTATTGGTTCGCCGCCGCAGTCGACGGGGTTCGCTGATTCAGATTCGCGAGCACTTCGTGCCCGAGATGCTCAAGTCCGTCGAGAATCTCTAACCATCTAGTAGAAACGCATTGCGCGTTCAGCAACGGCCGGATATTTTTCCGGCCGTTTTGCTTTCTTGTTTCGCTTCGAGTGACGGTTCTCACGAAACCTTTCAAACGTGGGAACTTGCAGCGCGCAGACGTGTCCTAGTGATGCGGTGATGTATCCAACCTGACGTCGTCCCCGATGCTTTTTGACGTCGTACTGCTGTAACCCGTACTGCCGTAACGAATTGCTGGAGGAGCTGTGAGCAAGACAACTTTAACGTTTCGGATCATCGAGCCGACGGGCAGTGACACGCCGCGAGTCGAGGCGTTTACGCAGGCAGTCGTCAAGATTGGCCGGATCGCTTCGCAGCACGTTCGTCTCGAAGACGACGATGTTTCGGGAATGCACGCAGTCGTAGAGGCGACGGACGCTGGAGAGGTCACGATCATCGACCTCGGCTCCAAGTCGGGCACGTTCGTCAACGGCCAGCAGATCAACAAGACCACGCTTCAGAGCGGGGATCAGATCCGCGTCGGACAAACCGTTCTGACCGTCGAGATAGCGGCCGCCAAAGCGGCTGTCTCTGTCGCTCCTGCGCCAGAGGTTGCACGGGCACCGGCAGGGGGCTCCCTTCCAGCTCCAAATCTCCCAGGTTTTGCGGTTCCCGGTGCAGCGGCACACGGAAGCGAAGAAGACGGCTCGCGCTATCGCTACGGCATAGCCGCGAACGGCCCGGCTCTTCGTACCGACGACGTCGAGACTGGCGACCGTGCAGTCGAAGTAGTCGTGATGTGGGGGCTCGGGGACGAAGCGAACGTTCTTCATGTCGCTCATCTCAACCCACCGCGGACGTACTACATCGGCGACGAAACCAACGAGAAGGGCAAGCTCACGACGGACTTTCTCGTCGCTGGCGATGCGCTCGGAACGAGTCGTTACCCGGTTGTCATCGACACCGGTGACAACGACTCCCCAGAGAAGGCTCAGGCCGT
>CAZWQH010000421.1:0-4618 GCA_964635815.1 uncultured Sandaracinaceae bacterium | reverse complement strand
CCCAGTCCGATTGCCAGAGCCACCGTCGTCTGGAAGGTGCTGAACCCGAGAGCTGGGAACTTTGCGATCCCTATGACCACGCCGGCGATCGAAATGAGTAGGAGTGCGGGGAGACCGACCGCAAGCACCGCTCGCATGCCTTTGCTCTGATTCCAGCGGCTGCGGAGGAACTCTAGCCCCTCGCTGGCCTTGGGAGCCGACGCAGATGCGGACGCGACGAAAGATAGAAACGCGGCCGCGCCGAACGCGGCAAAGAGCAGCCGCCATTCACGCTTCGGATTGAACGTGGCTGGGACAGTGAAGTCTGCGAGCCCTGCGCCCGCTGATGCGCTTTGCGGGTAAAGCGAGTACTCGCGAATGAGAAGTGCGGCGAGAAGGAACGAGACAACGCCCGCGGCAGGCCACGCGCTCTCGGACTCCTCGGCGTCGCGAATCGTAAGTGCAACAGCCAGCGAGAGGGCGCCAAGCGCAAGGAATGGCGCGCTGCCGTACTTCGATGAAAAGAACGTGTGCACCGCGTACGCGACAGCCGCCCACACGATGGCGCCAACACGCGCGGCCGCACCAAAGCCGGTCTCTGCCGTCGTGGTTGATGAGTCGGACGCGGTGGCGGCGGTGCTCTGTGCGGTCCCGAGCAGTCGACCGAACGCGATAGGAAGTAGTGCTGCCCACGGCGCGAACGAGTGAAACACGTGCTCGATCATCGCGTCGAACGTGGGCGGATTCGGATCGGTCGTTGCGGCCCCGATCCAAAAGGCCATCGTGTCTTCACGCACCGCCATGGTCGTTAGGACCAGGACGGCTACCGTGATGGCGATCACTCCGAACGCTCCGTCGCGACGCTTCTTGTCACGAAACGGAGCACCATCTACGAGGATGGTCCCGGCCACTGCGATGAGCGCCGGAAGCGGACCGAGCAACAGTCCGGACGTCAGACAGGAGAACACGCACGCGAGGACCGTGAGGCCGAGAAAAACAGGGGTCCGAGTCGCCGTTTCCTGTTCGCCGGGAGCTTTGTACACCGATGCTAGTGCGGCGAAAAACACCGCCGCCTGAGCGAAGAATCCCCACGAGTCACCAAACATCTGGCGCGAGTTGAGAACGAAGAGCGGTGTGCTCGCAGCGACGATGCCCGCGTACAGCCCGGTTCGCCCGTCGCGCGCTCGCGCACCGAGGAAGAAGAGCAGCGCGAGAAACGCAAGTCCGCCTAGAGCGAAGACGGTTCGACCAGCCCATGCCTGGGAATGGAAAACGCGGAACGCAGCAGCGATGGCCATCGTGGGAAAGACGGGCCGAACCAATTTGGGATCACTCGGCGAGGACGGCGCCGTTTGCTCGAGTTGCGAATCCGCTGCGTCTGCAAATGAGAGCTCCCACGGATCCCAAATGCCGAAAGCGTTGAGCCGCACGAACAGGAGCAGCGCTGCGCCAAGCAGCAAGCCACCGAGAAGGAGTTGGTTCCGAGGTTGGGAATGCGAAGACATAAGCAGTTGCTCGCGCGAACACCTGGACGAGCGGCTTGTCGTATAGTCGCAAGCAGTCGCTCGTGCCAGTGGTTCGCGGTCTTGATTCAGGCCCGCGTTTATCGCGTCTTCTTGAGGTTCCTGGATCCTCGAGAAGCGCCTGTTTCGGAAGCGGCGCCGCGCGGCGCTGGACTGCCCGAACGGGGTGCGCGGTTTGCTGGGCTTGGCACGCCGCGGTGGGGCTCAGCTCTCGCTGGGGCACTTGGTAGATCGGACCCGTCGTCGTCGTCGTGTGCGTGCGGCGGGGGATCCACGGCTCGCGGGCTAGCCGGCGCCGATCCAAGCGGGACGCGATCGAGCTCCCTCGATAGCTCAGCCTGCACGCGACGGAACGCGGGCATGTGCGCGCTTGGAAGAGGCGATCCAGGTCCATTGATTACGCGCGCGGGGTCGACGAACCGACCATTTTGTTTGAGTCCGAAATGCAAATGCGGGCCGGTGGATCGTCCAGTCGATCCTACGAAACCGATAACGGTGCGTTGCCGCACCTCTGCTCCGACCTGAAGTCCGGGAGCGAATCGCGAAAGATGCGCGTAGTACGTCTCGTACCCGTCGGAGTGCCGGAGCGCGACGAGGTTGCCGTTTGGTCCGCGGTCGCCCACGAACGTCACCGTGCCTTGCGCGGCCGCCCACACCGGTGTTCCAGGATCCGCCGCGTAGTCGATGCCGGTGTGCGGAACAACTCGTCTCAACACCGGATGGCGACGACGCATGTCGAAGCCAGAAGAGATGTGGTCGTAGTAGAGCGGGGTCCGCAACCAGCTGCCCGTAACCGAGCGGCCCGTGGAATCGTGATAGTCACCGCGACCTGCGGCGTCTGGGGAAAACCAGAAGGTCCGCAGAGGCGCATTTCCCGCTCTGTACTCTGCTGCGACGACATTCCCGTAGCGAAGAAACTCGCCGCGCACGTGCTCTTCCTCGACGATTATTCGAAATGACGGTGGTGTGGTTCGGGCGGATCCGCGAGCAACATTTGCGCGCCCGCCGAGGGCTTCGAGAAAAGGCCCGCTGAGGTTTTTGCGCAACCCGGCGCGCTCGAGCGACTCTGCGAGCGAGCCAATCAAATACCCTGCCTTTGCGACGCGCACGCGTTGAATCGGTACATCGACACGGGCTGCGCGATATCCACTCGGTCCCTCGCGCGTGACACGAAACGAGTGTGTGGGTCCTGGTGTGTACTCGAACGTCGACAGCGTTCCTCCCGCGGTGCGTTCGATAACGAACGTGTCGTCCGGCTGGCAGCGTCGGAAGTCCATCACACCCTCGAGGGCTGCGACGATCGTCGTGATGTCTGCGGTCGCGATGCCGGCACGCACGAGCGAATCGCGAAAGCTCGATGAAGCGCCGAACTCGTGGGACGAACGGCGCGCAGCCGCCGGGGTAGGTGCGGCGTGACCTGCGTCCAAGCGAGTCGATATCGGCACGGTTCCGGTCGAGCTGTGTACGGTCGTCGATCCGGTCGCATTCGGGTCCGATGCGTTGGCTGGCGAAGATTCTCCGGCCGCCACGGCCGCAACGCTGGGCGCCGAGTTTGGGTTGGGTTCAGGAACGGAACCCGCGGTGTCGCGCTCTGCGCTGGTCGCGGATCGCGTCGCGACGAATACCCCGTACGCAGCAATCGCGGCGCCGAGCATAGCGAGGGACAAACCCATGGCGGTCCTTCGCAACCGTGTTGCGCGAAGCTCGTCGCGCAGCAGCGGAATGTCGACGCTAGGAAGTGGTTTGAACGGCTGACTGTGCACGGACGACTCAGGCGACGAATCGGCAGACGACGTCGATGGATCGTCGTTGCCCGCTACCATCGGAAAGGGATAACAGCGCCGTCGTTCCGATGCAAACGCGCGCGGGTTGCCAAGAAAGCGCGGAGAACGCTCAGCTCGCGTCTCGGCGGATGCCGAGGGCGCGGATCTTCTTGTGCAAGTTCGTGCGCTCGACGCCCAGCATCGAGGCAGCCCGTGAAATATTCCAGTCGGTCTTGTCCAAGGTCGCAACGATGAAATCGCGCTCCGCGCGGTCGCGAAAATCGCGGAGCGACTCTCCGCCTTCTGGCGGCGGCGCCGGTGTGCTGGGAGTCTGCGACCGCGGTGGGGTTGATCCGCGGTGGTCGTCCTCGCCGACGTTATCGTCGTCCTCGTCTACGCCGACTGACGTGTCTGGTGGAACGTCTTCGGGATAGAGAGGATCTTCGCCGAGGATTGCCATTCGCTCGACAATGTTCTTGAGCTCTCGAACGTTGCCCTTCCAACGTCGCTCCTTAAGCGCAGTGATCGTTTCGGGATCGAAATTCTTTCGGCGCATGCCGTTCTCTTCACAGAACGCAGTGAGGAAGGACTCCGCCAGAAGCGCGACGTCTTCGCGTCGCTCCCGAAGAGAGGGACTGCGGAGAAGCACGACCGCCAAGCGGAAGTAGAGATCTTCGCGAAACGAACCGCTCGCCACGGCGGCTTCGAGGTTCTTGTTCGTTGCAGCGACGACACGCACATCCACGCGGATGGTCTGTTCGCTTCCGACGCGCATGATCTCTTCGTTCTGAAGTGCACGAAGCACCTTTGCCTGTGCCGAAAGGCTCATGTCGCCGATTTCGTCGAGGAAGAGCGTTCCGTTGTGAGCGACTTCGAAGACGCCGCGTTTTCGATTAAGCGCCCCGGTAAACGAGCCCTTTTCGTGACCGAACAGCTCGCTCTCGATCAGCTCGGCGGGGATCGCAGCACAGTTCACCTTCACGAATGGACCGGCCACGCGCGGGCTCAGGCGATGGATCGCACGCGCGATGAGCTCCTTACCGGTCCCGCTCTCGCCCGTGACGAGCACGCGAGCCTTGAGCGGCGCAACGCGCTCGATGTCCGCGAAGAGCTTCTGCATGACCGGAGCCGCGGCGACCATTTCGTATCGCTTCTCGTTTTGTGCGCGGAAGGTTTCTACCTCGCGCTCGAGCGAACGAGTGCGGAGGGCGTTTCGGACGGTCACGAGAACTCGATCGCGGTCCAGTGGCTTCTCGAAAAAGTCCGTCGCGCCCATCTGTACAGCGCTCACCGCCTCCGAGATCGATGCGTGTCCGGAGATCATCAAAACGGGCAGGCGTTTGCTCGCGGGCT
>CAZWQH010000420.1:0-4631 GCA_964635815.1 uncultured Sandaracinaceae bacterium | reverse complement strand
ACCCAGCGTATCGGGTTCGTCGCATGCAGCGATGAGCTCGAAGTACCGCGGGAGAAAGTAGCGCAGCTGCCTCGAGATCTGGTCGTCGATGCCGTGTGCGGAGTTCGTGTACTCGGCGAGAAGGTCGGAAGGAATTCCTCGCAGAGGCGCTTTCTCGAGAAGCGTCCGTGTCTTGTCGTCCATACAGACGCCGCAGCTGCAGACCACCAACCCGCCTGCGAGATCGTATTTTGCGAACTGCCGATATGCGTGTTCGATGGCCGCGTCGAGGGCGACGCGTGCGGGTGACGTCATCGCACGTCTCCCATTCAGTCCGCGCTGGATCGAACGGCGTTGCGCACGAAGAGATCCTCGAGCGTCTCACGGTACGGCGTCACCGCGACGATATCGAGCGATGCCTTAGTTGCAGCATCCAGGACCGTGCCGACGTTCTTGTCGCCCTCGATCGTCACGACCACTCCGCCATCGTGCTCGCGTTTGGAAACGATGAAGCCAGCCGTCCGCTCGAGAAATGAGCCGATGCTCGATTCGTTCCCGCTGTCCTTGGCACGTGCGACTTCGATATCCACGCGACGAACGTCCGGACTGAGGAGGTCGCGCAACGCGCCGTTTGCAACGACGCGACCGCCGTTGACTATCGCGACGTGGTCGCAAAGCATCTCCATGTCCGAAAGAATGTGCGACGTGATGATCAGTGTCTTTCCGGCTTTACGTTGCTCGAGAAGGATCTCGCGTCTCTCTTTTCGACCGATCGGGTCGAGGCCGCTCATTGGCTCGTCGAGAATGATCACCTCGGGGTCGTGCAGCATCGCTTGCGCGAGACCGACGCGCTGAGTCATGCCCTTCGAAAAACGGCCAATCGGGCGGTCCATCGCGTGAGCGAGGCTCAGTCGCGCGAGCATGTCCTTGGAGCGCTTCAAACGCGACGCAGCGTCCATGCCCATGAGTCGTCCGCATAGATCGAGAAACTCTATGGGAGTGAGGTACTGATAGACGTACGGATTCTCGGGCATGTACCCGATGCGCTTCATCGCTTCGCGATCGCGTGCTTTCCCAAAGACACGGATCTCTCCGCTCGTGGGTCGCACCAGACCCAAGCACATCTTGAGGGTCGTGGTTTTCCCTGCGCCGTTCGGACCGAGCAGTCCGAATGTATCGCCCTTGCGCACTTTGAAAGTGACGCCGCGAACCGCATCCACACGTTTGCGAAAGAAGCCCAGGTGGAAGGTCTTCTTGACGTCGACTGTTTCGAGGATGGGTTCGCTGGTCGTCTCGGTCATTGGTCGTGAGGTTAGAAGGTCAGATGGCGAATATCTACCGCGCTAACTCACGTTGTCACAAGTCCGATGTGCTCTCAAAAGAGCTCTGACGTGACGTTCGCGATCACTCTGCGGGGTGAAAGTCGAACGGCCCGGCTGGCATGACGAACGTCAGGCACGGCGTGTCGGATACGCATTCGGTCGCGTGGGCCTCGTTGGCTGCTTGCGAGAAGTACGACCCAGCGCCCATGCGTTTGGCTTCCGACGGGTTGGGGCCGTTGCGAACGACGCCTTCGAGCACGACCGCGCGATACGCGTTCGAGTGAGTGTGCTTCGGGGCCAATGCGCGTCCCTCGGTGTGAGCCGGTGTTCGCACGAACAAACCGGTGACCGGTCCTCCGAACGCGCCAAACGCAAACGCGACCTGGGGACCCGATGGGTCGTGTGGAGAAAACGGCGCGAACGCGAGCTCCGAGGCAGGCAAGGTCACGGACGGGACGAACCGGTCGGTCTGGATGACAAGCGAGATCGCGGCGATCTTCCGGTTCCGAATGGTGACGTGCTCAGCCACGCGATACCGATCCGAAGTCACGCTGTCGGTCGCTGTGTAGATAATCGAGCCTCCGGTCGCGTCGGATCGATCCGCCACAAGCTTCACGTCACGCAATGGATTTCCCAGTTTGCTGATCATCACGAACTGATCCGCCGACGTGATACGTCCCTCGGCGCTGTCCACTACGACGTCCGAGGCGAGCGTTCGGCGCATCGCGACGTAGTCGCCACGTTGCCAAGAGAGCCAGTAGTCGCGGATGAGTCCGTTGCGTGGCATCGCGGATCCCGCTCGATCTGCAGCGACGTCTTCGATGAGCTCGGGGTCGTACGGTTCTGCGCCTAGCTCAATTCCGTTGTTGGACGCGCATCCGAGCAGCGTCGCGAGGAGCGTCACACCGAGCGTTGTTCTAAAGAGGTTTCGTGATTTCATTCTGGGCCATCCTTCGACCCTAGAATCGCAAGGGGCGAGCCATCTCGAGCTCGTCACCGTAAAGGTCTTAATCCAGACCACGGCTGCCGGATCTTCAATGCGGAACGGGGGGGCGATCCCGCTCGTTGGCAATCGCATGCTCCACCCAACGACGGACGCGCGTGCCACCTAGAAGCCGGCGGAGACGCTAGGTGAGAGCTCGGCTCAACGTGCTGATCACAAGCTCGAGATCGTCGTCTGACAGGCTATTGTGCAACGGCAACGCGATGCCATGTTCAACGATTGCGTGCGAGACCTCGAGATCCCCCACGCGGCGTGCGTGCGTGAGCGACGGGAGCTGGTCGAGCGCATAAGAAAGTCGACCCGCTTCGACGCCGGCGGCCTCGAGTGCAGACGTTGCGGCGTTCCGCTCGTCCAGCGTGCGAAATACGATACCGAACGTTTGGTTGTTCACACGCGATCCGGTCGGGGCGGATTGCATAACGCCAAAGTTACGGAGCGCGTCGTGATACCGAGCAGCATGCCGCGTTCGCTGCGCGATGATTGTCTCGAGGCGCTGAATCTGCCCGATGCCGAGCGCCGCGGCGAATTCCGTCAATCGTTCGTTCGCTCCGAACGTCTCGAACTCTCCCGGTACGCGCTGTCCGTGGTTTCGATAGACCGAAAGCTTGTGCGCAAGGGAGGCATCGTCGGTGAGGCACATGCCGCCTTCTCCCGTCGTAACGACTTTGCGCGGATGAAAGCTGAGCGTGGAAATTGTCCCGAACGTTCCGCATTCTTTCCCTCCGGTTTGGCTGCCAATCGCACAGGCAGCGTCTTCGATAATGGTCACTCGATCCGGAAGCGCGGCGCGGATCGCGTCGTGGCGCGCGGGCACGCCGAACTGATCGATGACGATAGCCGCACGGGTGATCGGCGAAAGTGCATCGACGTACGCTTTGGCCGTCGCGTTCCATTCGTTGGCGTCGACATCGACGAGGACGGGACTCGCTCCAGCCAAACAGACAGCGTGAGCAGGACTTGGCCAGGTGAGGTTCGGAACGATGACGTCGTCGCCGGTCCCGATGCCCACGGCTCGAAGTGCGAGCTCGAGCGCTGCTGATCCGTTGCTGACCGCGAGCGCGTGTTTGCGTCCAACTCGATCGGCAATCACTTGTTCGAACGCGCGAACCCTAGGACCGCTCACGAGCATTCCAGATCGCAGAACCTCCGAGACGAGCTCGATGTCGGCTTCGTTGTACGCGGGACGCGCTAGACGGACTCGTCGAGGGGCCCTTGCGGCCCCGAGCGAATTGTCATCGGGTGTGGACATTGCGGCGACGGTATCAGCGATTGGCGGCATTCCGCAGAGATGCGTGATCACGTCCCGGAGCTGCCTCGATGTCCTTTGGCAGATCGAGCGAGGACCAACCCGGCTCGGTAACGCGACCAAAAACGTCGCCCACGCCTGCCCAGCCTGCTTTCTGGTCCACCACGTGTGCGTATCCCGCGGCGATCAGCATCGACGCGGCTTTCATCGACCGACCTCCGGCTTTGCATCCCAGAACGATCTTGGTTTCGACCGGAAACGTCGCCTGGATCGTTTCCATGAAGTCCTGGTTTGCCTCCATGCCTGCCGCCGTCATGTTCATCAGCGGGACGTTGTAGGCACCTTGGGGGTGGCCACCGTCGAACTCTGGAACGGAACGGACGTCGACGTAGATGTACCCTTCCTCGGTCATGAGGCGATTGGCTTCCATGGGGGAGACGCGTTTGAATGACACACCGCAGGCATTCCACGGTTTCGCCGAACCTTCAAACCTTCAAACGAGTTGACGCAAGGCGATGGACTCTTCTAGAAGCGTGCGATGACTAGTCGGGGACCTCTTCGTGTCGGCCATACAAGCTCCTCGGCGTTTCGCTCAGGAGGCCTAGGACACGACCCGTCCGCAGAACCGGCAGACGTCCGGGGCGAAGATCCTTGCGCGCCCGCGAACAACCCTTACAATGCGCCCCCCAGCCGATCCACCGGCTCTTTTTCAAGGAATCTGATGTCCGTTGAACCCGTAATCTGCAAGCCGCTCGAAGTTGTCGTTGGTGACCGCGGCGTCGAGCGAGCAATCAAGCACCTCAAGCGCAAGATGGCGTCTGAGGGAGTTCTTCGTGAGCTTAAGCGCCGACGCCACTACATGAAGCCGTCCGTGAAGCGACGTAAGAAAGACGCGGAAGCAGCGCGTCGTCGACGCAAGCGAGCGCGCCAAGTTGCTCAGGGTCCCGGTATGGGCATGGGAATGGGCATGGGCGGCGGCGGTGAGCGCGGCGGCGGCGGCGGCGGCGGCGGTAATGACCGCGGCGGCGGCGGCATGTGATCGCTGGGACGTCTTCGGGCGTCCGCTTTCCGGCTCAGCAGC
>CAZWQH010000419.1:0-4635 GCA_964635815.1 uncultured Sandaracinaceae bacterium | reverse complement strand
TGAGCGGTCGATCCACTGCCATGAACGTCAGGTTGGTCCGTATGTTCCTGCAGTTTTCAGCAACCGCGGATTGCGGTGACGTGTGCACGACGAGATCTCGATCGTCGCGGCCAGACGGGTCCTTGCCGCTTCCATCCATGTTCGGAAGGACTCCGAGGACGGGTAGACCGAGCATCTCGACTTCCTCGGCCGTTTTGAGTCGTCGATCGAGCTGGGCGAGGAGCAGTGCGAGGCCGATACCGAGCGCGAGTCCGGCCGCGGCACCAGCCGCGAGATTCGTGACAGGCTGCGGCGAGACGTGAGCCTTCGGCACGACCGCAAGGTCGACGATTCGAACGTGAGTCGACCGGACCATTCGGGTCAGGTCGGTTTCCGTCGTGCGTTGAAGCACGTGGTTGTAGAGCTTGGCGTTGTTCTCTCGCTCACGCGTCAATTTCGCGTACTCGATCTCGCGTACGCCAAGCTGAAGGCCTGCTTCGTTTGCGTCGTTCAAGCGACGGCGCGCATCGGACTCGATCACGCCAATCTCATGAACGTCGGCCTCGGCGGATCGCATCAGCCCGCGAAGCTCGCGGTCGTTTGCTTCCTTGAGCGACAAGATCTCCGCATCGAGCTCGCGGACGGCGGGGTAGTTAGGTCCGTGCTCGTCCGACAGTCGCGCCCGTTCGAGACGCTTGTCGCGCAGCTTCTCCCGAATCTGCTGAACGGCTTCGACCATCGCGAATCCGGCTGCGCGATCATCTGGATCGTCCGTCGAGAGCAGCTGTCGAATCCTGCCAAGTCTGGCGGCGGCCTCTGCACGACGGTCGAGTGTCTCGCGCAGCTTCTGGTTCAGATGCGTGATGTCCGACGCGACCTGATTCTGTCGGTCTTCCATCGAGAGGCTCAGGACGTTGTGGTTCTCTTTGAACGCGTGAAGTGCGAGCTCAGAAGCCCCAAGCTCCCCGCGCAAATTGTCGAGCTGCTTCTTGAGGAGGTCGAGAGCAGTCACGGTCGAGCCGAGACGGTCTTCGATGGTTTTCTGACGGAACGTCTCCGCTACGGCGTTTGCAATCGTAGTCGCGCGCTGGGGGTTCGAGTCTCGATATCGGATTCGGACCAAGCGTGTGCCGTGGATCGCCGAGACAGCGAGATTTGCACGCAACAGCTCGCCCGCTTCCTCGACGGAACGCCCTCGAAAACGGGAGCGCTCACCCTCTTTGAACCCAAAGAAGCTCGCATCGTGATGAAGGCTGAGCTCACGTGCGACACGTTCGGCAACCTGTCGGCTTGCGAGGATGCGGTTCTGCGTCTCGAGGAACTCGTGGTTCATCATGAACCCCGTGACTGGATCCGCGACGTCTTCGACCGTTCGACCAAGAGGCCGAAGCGGGTTCACGTCGTACTCGATCGTGCACTCCGCCTCGTAGATTTTCGGCTGACGGAACGTCCAGGTTGCCACCGCAGCGATGGAGAGTGCGACCGCGCTCGCCACGATCCATTTGTGGCTTGCGATGGTACGCGCAACCGCGCCGAAGCCCGCTTGATCGCGCTCGTGCTCGGTGGTTGTTGACGGGGGCGGGACGTTAGATTCCACGGGGTGTGCCATTCAAGCTGACTACAGACTTTCGTCAAGTGTTTCGGGTGCGCTGGAGCCACCTCGATCGCTCCCGAAAGAGGGGGCGTCGATCTCATTGTTGCCGCTGCCGGTGAGAACGTTCGCGGCATTGGTGGGCACGGCGGAAGGATTGAGAAGTTTGTCGCGATCCGCGCATGCGGGGCGGTTGCCTTGTTCGCAAAGGACGTTCAGTGCGTGGGCCGCGCGTACCCGATCGCCCACTTCCGAAGCGATGACAGCGATCCGGTTGATCGTCGCGGGATCGGGCACCAACCGCATCGCCGACTCGTAACTTGCGAGGGCTTGGCTCGAGTTTCGGTTGTCACGTTCGACGTCTCCGATCACGACGTACGCGGCCGCGAGCTTCTGCGAGTCTCCTTCCGCGAGCCCTTTGAGTCGGTCCGCATTGAAACGCGCCTCGTTCAGCGCGCCCGCTGCGCCATGCGCACGAACGAGTGCGGTGACCACGTCTTCGCGCGTGCCCACGGCGGTGTCGATCCGCCGCAAGACCTCCACCGCGCGCGCGGGTCGGTCGCTTCGCAGGTACGCATCCGCGAGCACCAGCCCCGCAGCGGGATCTTCGGTGACCGAGACACCTTCGAGCGTGGTCGCCGCCCGCTTGGGGTCACCAGATGCGAGCGCCCGAATCGCGCTCCGCATTCGTCGGCCGCCGTGGTTGGCGGGAAGCGCCTCGTCGATGGACGTCGTCGCAACGTGCTCTGGGCCCAGACAGCGAGCGAGCGCGTCCAAATGCGCTTCCCAGCCGTCTTGTCCGCGTATGCGTGAGAGAAGGGCCTCTGGCGACCCTCCGTTTTTCATAAAGCCGCAAATGATGTCCACGCTTGAGTTGGACTGTCTTCGCTCGGCTTCGATAGCCTCGAGCAATCCTCGCTCCGGGCGGCCGGTCGCGAACATCCATTGCGCGGCGAGCAGACGTGGTGAGTGCCAAAGCGGAGCGAGCTCGGCGGCTCGATTGATCCACGGTCCAGGGTTCTCTCCACGCCGTGTGGCCTCGTACGCGGCCAGGAGCGGAATGCTCGGTTCGCCGGGATGAAGGTGCATGGCATTTGCGACAGTCGAATCGAAGCTGAGCGTGTCGCGAAGCTCGATGTGCTTCCTCAGCAGCCCGCCAAGCTCGAACGTGCTTTCTTGATTCAGGCGCGCACCGACCGTCATCACGGCGATCAGAGCGAGAGAGAAGACCGCCGCTGTTGCCTGCCGAGGTAGCAAGCCACGAGGGGTTGGATCTGATGTCCGCTCATTTCGTGCAGCGGCGTAACGAGCGAGTGTTCCGAACAAGAAGCAGACCGGGATGAGCACGCCCGGAAGCTCCAGAGAAAAGTCGATGAAGTCATGTACCGCAATGGACGATACCGCGGCGATGACCGCTATTCCGCACCACGAGCTTGCCTCGCGGAACGCGCGCAGCAGGAGATATCCCAGAGCGGCCGTGACGAGAATGAAGATGGGGAGCCCCCATTCGGTGGCCCACTGGACCGGCCAAGACTCTGGATGGGAATACCGGTCGTGCCCCCCTTGGATCCGCGCGAACGCTACAGCGAACGCTCCCCTGCCAACGCCCGTGAATCGGGCCGTTTCGAGGAGCTCCGTGGCGTGCAGCGCTACTTCGATCTTGGCGAGACCCGACGCCGTGGTGCGGTTCGGGATCCGTTCGATCGCCGCAGTGACCGCAATGCCAAAACCGATTGCACCGGCGAGCAAGTAGCGTCGGTGGTTCGTGCGAACGAGCTTGCGTCGTCGTATCAGCGTCAATGTGGCGAACACGCCAAGACCCACTGCTGCGCCAATCGCACCGCCACGCGACGCAGTCATGACGAGCACGAATGTGTTGATGCAGAATGCAGCTCCGCACGCAGCGCGGACGGCGGGCTTGGTCGAGGCGAAACCAATCGCTAGAAGGCACGGCAACCCAAGCCCGATAAATGCCGCGAGATGGTTGCCGTTGAGAAGCGGCGCGAGAACGCGCGGCTCGGCTTCGATGGGGGCGTACAAGCCGAAGACTCGCTCGGCGCCAACGGCGAGGTGCGCAAATCCAACTACCGCCATGAGCGTCGTGCTCGCGCATATCGCGGCTACGACTCGCGCCATGTTCTCGCGCGAAGTCAGTTGAGTGCCCGCGAAGAGTGCCCCGATCGCCCCGATGAGTTTTACGATCTCCCACCGAGTACCCGCGGCGTCGCGCGTGATGACGGCGAGGGTTGGACCGGGCTCCCCAAGGAGCGCAGCGGTTCGACGTGCGTCGTCTGCAGAGAGCGGCGCAATCCAGTCGATCACTCCGATAGGCAAGGGGAGCAGTTGCAGGAACGTCCAAACAAGTGCCGCTCCGGATGCGAGTAGCAACGGAAACGGTACGGGCCGTTCGGCGTACCAAGCGAACAGGCAAGCAAGAAGCGTCGTCGATGCGCAGATGAGAACTGTACCCGTCCCGCCCGCTCCGCCGAGAAGCAGTGGTGCGATACACACTACGAACCCAACCGCGTAGACCAGGTTTGGCTTGAGCTGGAGCTTCACTTCGCGACGCTGCTCATCGCGGACGCGTCTCCTTCGACCCCCAAGTGGAACCCGTTCGAAATCGGAGCCGCGGGAATCGAGGTTGGCGTACGACTCGGACCTTGCAGCGCGGGAAAGGCAGCGTTGAGCGCGGAACGGACCCGGTCCGTTTGCCCGCTGCTCGCTGCGTCGAGCAGGCGGGCGACGAGGGTCTCGCTGTTCTGGACGGCAGCCTTTTCTTGGAGGCCGATGAAGATCTTTGGATGCCGAGTTTTGCCGAGCTCTTCACTTTCGAATGAAAGCTCTTCGTGCAATTTCTCGCCTGGGCGTACGCCCGAGAAAACGATTTCGATATCGTCGCCTGGTCGAAGGCCGGACAGGGTGATCAAGTCTCGCGCGAGATCGACGATACGCACCGGCTCGCCCATATCGAGGATGAAGATCTCTTTGCGCTCGCCCATCATCGCAGCCTGCAGCACGAGCTGGGACGCCTCGGGGATCGTCATGAAGAACCGAGTCATGTCGGG
>CAZWQH010000418.1:0-4640 GCA_964635815.1 uncultured Sandaracinaceae bacterium | reverse complement strand
GCGCTCGGGCTGCTGATGCTGGGCGGCGCGTTCACCAACGGGGCGATTGTGAGCATGGGGGGTGCTCTCATGCTGTTTCTTTGTGCGGCGTACGCACACACGGCACCGCTGTCACGCCGGGTTCGCCGCGAACGACTCGAGTTTGCCTGGTGGCTCGCGGCAGGTGATCACGAGTACGCGGACGCCCGAGTCGGACGCACACTCGAGATACACGGATATCTTCGAAACCGCGGCACTCGAGGGATCACCACGCGGCTTCGCCCCGTGGCGCCGCGAGAGCTCACCCCCGAAGCACCTTTGAACGAGCAGGGGGAGCGTCTCGTTCCGCTCGAGCGATCCTCACGCACAGACGTTCATTTCGCATTCACCGCGCGCTCCGCGGGACATCACGTTCTTCCTGGTCTGCGCGTCGGCCTACACGGGATCTTTGGTCTGTTCGAGATTCAGATCTACTTCGCGCATCCGATCTCGATTCAAGTCCTTCCTGCCAGTGTCGCTCGTCGCGCGGGTGCCTTCGGTCCGCCAGCCGGAACCAACGTGGAGCGTGTCGCACGGACAGTCGTGCGCCAGCGGGGCAGCGGAACGGAAATCCGCGAGCTGCGTGATCATCAACCCGGCGATGCGTTTCGATCCATCGCGTGGAAGGCGAGCGCCCGTGCAAACAAGCTCCTGGTGCGAGATGTGGAACGAGACGTCCAGCAAACTATCGCGTTTGTAATCGATGCGGCTCCGAGCACCCGCGCGGGGGAGCTCGGGGAGCGAACCTTGGACTGGGCGGCGGAAACTGCCGCGAGGGAGGCGCAAGCAGCGCTTGGACGGGGCGACCAAGTGGCATTGTTGACGGTCGATCGGCGCGTGATCTCCCGCGCACAAGCCGACGACGGAGCACGTCACATTTTCTCGATTTACGACGCTATCCTTTCCGCGTTCGACGTCGTCGACGAAGATCTGACGAGCTCGGACGAGGACGACTTGATCGAGCGTGTCGGACGCTACGTGCGCGTTCATGAAGGGTTGGACTTCGCGCGCGATGGATCATGGGACGTGCTCGGCCTCGTAAAGCACGTGCTCAAGGAAGTGGGCCATGAGCTCGCGCACCACGACGGGCGGCGCGGGAGCGCAGGAGATTCAAGCGCGTCGAGCACAGGCCAAAGCAAGGAACTCGGCACGTCCGCTTCCAGAGCTGGATCCGATGGACACGCGGGAGCACGCAGCGTGGTGGCAACGAGCATCACAAGCGCCGCGTTGCGTCGCTACTGCCGAAAGCACGGCATCCCGATCCCATACCGAATCGCGGGCCCCTCCGAGGATCGCTTCGCCGCGCTCCGGGCCGCGGTCCGAGACAGCAGTGGTTCGCGCCGGGAGCCCCGCACGTTCATCTGGCTCACGGATCTTGAGACGCAGTTGGATCGGACAGAGGTCGAGCGCACACTCTCGTGGCTCCGCCGCGGTGGACATCGTCTCGTTGTGATGACCCCGCCAACGACCGAAGCGAGAGCAGTTGCGTCCTTTGCTTCAAAGGGCGCACCCCCACTCGACACCGACGCGACGCTCGCGCGCGCGTACGCAGCGAGCCGTCGGGCGAGACAAGAGGAGGCCGTTCGCGTCTTGCGACCTATGGGAGTGCGCGTCGTCCGAGAACCGCAGAAAAACCCATGAGCACATTTCGAGATCCAAGAGCTGTGCTCCGCCAGTACGGATTCGCACCCAAGCGGGGCTACTCGCAAAATTTCCTTACCGAGCCGCGCGTCCACGAGACGATTGCTGCTGCGCTCGGTGCAGGACCTACGCATCGCGTTGTAGAGTTCGGCCCGGGAGTCGGCTCGCTAACTCAAGCTCTGCTCGCGCGTGGTTCCGAAGTTACGGCAATCGAACCGGACGGGGACATGCGCCATGTCTTGGCGAACGAGTTTGTCGGTGAGGAGCGCTCGCGCTTGACGGTCGTCGATGGCGACGGGTCTCGAATCCCGCTGGCAGACTTGGCGCGCGAGCAGCCGCTCTACGTGGTCGGAAATATCCCGTACGCCATCACGGGCGCAATCTTGCGAAACGTCGTGACCGGCGCGCGCCACGTTGCTCGCTGCGTGCTGCTGGTTCAGCGGGAGGTCGAGGAGCGACTACGCGCTTCACCCGGAACGCGTGAGTACGGTGCACTCACGGTGTTCGTTCAAGGCGTCTTCGAGGTTCATCACGTGACGCGTGTCGCCCCAGGTGCGTTTCATCCACCGCCTCGCGTCGAAAGCGCGGTCGTCCGGCTCGACCCGAAGGCCGAGCCGCTCGACGTCGACGAACCGGAGTTCGTGAATGTCGTCCATGCGATCTTTCAAAGCCGACGAAAGACGCTCAGGAACTCGCTCCGACAAGGTGGCTGGTCGCCTGAGCGGATACAGGCGGCTACGACTGCGGTTGGGATTCGGGACGATATTCGTGGGGAAATGCTCTCGCCAGAACAAATCGCTGCACTCGCTCACGCACCGCACCATTGAATTGGACGGTTCCGCGCCCTCGAGCGTCGGAGCAGACGCAGAGATCAGCCCTGAATTCGCGCTCGTCCTCTTGCGAGGACGGCCGGGATCCCGGTATGAGCTGCTCATGCAATCCCCCCCCAGCGGCATTGGCACGGTGCTCCTCACGAGCGCTTTGCTGATGAGCGCGACTTTCCCTCTGGGACTCGCGTCCGCTCAACGCCGATCGCGAGTTCGCGCGCCCGAACCGACAGATGCCACTGAAGCAGGTGCCGTGAGTCTCGAGGAAGCCGCCATCATGCTGTCGAGCTCCTCCGGCGATGAGGTCCGCAGCGCTGTCGAGGCGCTCGGCATCGATGGTTCGCCGGCGGCCGTCGACGTGCTCGCGGCGCGCATCCGCCGCGGGCTTCCAGCCGACCTACTGGATGCGGCCATGGAGACCCTGGCCGTAGTCGCACGCCCGGAAACCACCCCACTCTTGATGGAGCTTCTTCATCACCGTCGCGCCACTGTGCGCGCGAAGGCCGCGGCCGCTCTCGCAATCGCGCGAGGACCCGGAACCGAGCAGGCGCTCGCCGCCGCGCTTGGCGACCTTGATGCGCAGGTTCGCGCGGCCGCCGCTATCGCTCTTGGGCAGGCAGGTACGGCTGCGAGTTCGGAACGATTATTTCTCGCCTTTGACCGGGGAGTGCCTGAAGCGGCCGCGACAATCGCTCGGATCGGCTCCCCGGCCGACATTGATCGACTCACGCAATACCTCGGTCGCCAAGCTTTCTCCCTCGTGGTCGAAGCGCTGCGGGAAGCGTTGCATCGGTCGACCACACCGGAACGCACCAAGCTCGAAATCATCGGTCGCATTGGCGAGCTCGCGACGCCTGAGGCGAAGCGCTTTCTTACCGAGTACGCCGCGACGCTCACGCGTCGAGAAGCAACGCTCGCGCGTGCAGCACGCGAAGCCGCCGAAAGGATCGCGCAATGAGACTCGCCCGCTCACTCATCGCCGCTTTCGCACTTGTTGCGCTATCGAACTGTGGCGCGAGCTATGCGCCGTTTGCCTCGGGTCGCCCTGAGAGCACCGCAGCGGAGCTCACAAGATTCTTGCCGAGCGGCGGGAACGAACCGCGCAGGAGCAATGGCGCCGTCATCTTGGTCGGAGCGTGCACGGTCGGGTCTGCTCAGACTGCCGAAGAAGAGTCCGCGCGAACGCGACGCACCTGTGCGCGCTCCATTCGAGCCGTTGGCCCCGGCGGCGAGCCGCGATGGTCGTTCGATGTCGAGGTCCGAGGCTCTCCCATCGTGACTTCGAACGCGTTCGTTCTCGAAGAAGCGCGAGGAACCACGGTTCGAGCTTTGGGCGACGGGCGTGTCCTTTTCGTCGAGCCGCCAATCGCCGGCGCCCGCCTGGCCGGAGCAGACGACGACGGTGACGTTCTCGCACTCACATTTTCCGTGGAGCGCAGCTCCGGAACGCGATCTCGGTTGATCGTCCTTCGCGAGGGAGTCGAAACGTATCGACTCGATCTGCCGAATCCGATCGGACACCCAGCGGTGCGCGGTGGTCGCATTGCACTCCCATGGGGCACCCAGTTCATGTCCATCCTGCGGGCCGATGCGCCCGTCGAAGAAGCGCGCATCCGTCTACGCGAAGACGTCGTCAGCACCGCGATGCGCGGCGCCGACGGAGAAATCTTGTTCGGGAACGCGAACACCATCTACTCGCTTACTTCGGAGATCGCTGGGGGCATGCGCGCGGACGGCTCGGCGGTCACGCTCGATACGCAGAACCTTCCCGGACGACCCAAGCTGCTCCCGGATGGCTACGCTCCACAGCCCAGCATCGACAGTGCGTCGCACAAAGTGCGAATCGCGTGGGCACCGCGACGAGAGGGATCGCGCGTCGCGTTTGGCGACAACGTGGCGTACCTCGTGTTCTTCAGAGTCGTGTTCGCGTTCGACCTCACCACTTCCGGAATGCGCCCCGGGGCCCCGCTCGACCTCGCGGAGCAACGGGTCCGATGGGTCGTGAATCTTGATCAAGACGCAGTCGGAGCCGAAGCAGTGCTCGGCGGGCTCTGGATCGCCCGGGCCGACGGAACGCTCGAGTTCTACGACGAAGCGAGCGGAACCAAAACGAACTCGATAACGGCCAGCAATAGCGCACTCGCCGCTGCGTTC
>CAZWQH010000417.1:0-4650 GCA_964635815.1 uncultured Sandaracinaceae bacterium | reverse complement strand
GGTCGACGAGCTCCCCGCGAGAACCCCACTCCGAGTTGTGTTTTG
Source organism: uncultured Sandaracinaceae bacterium (assembly GCA_964635815.1). Taxonomy (GTDB): domain Bacteria; phylum Myxococcota_A; class Polyangia; order Polyangiales; family JADJQN01; genus CAZWQH01. The sequence continues at coordinate 4,605 of CAZWQH010000417.1, read as the reverse complement.
GGTCTCGGAGACCCCCGCGCCGCCCCTTTCCGACACCATGGTCGCGCAGGCGTTCGACGCGCACTTTCGCTACGAGCTCATGCGACTCGCAAAGCGCGCGCACGAGTACGTTCGCCACGGTCAGATCTCGTTCGTCGTGGGGCTCACGGTGCTCGTGGGGTTTCTATCGCTTGCCCAACTGATTCCCTCGTTTGTGGGCCCTGGTCCCGTGCGACAGATTCTTCACGAAGGCCTGGTGATAACCGGATGGGTCGCGATGTGGCGACCGCTCGAAGTGCTGCTCTACGACTGGTGGCCCTTGCTCAGACAGAAACGGCGTCTCGAACACATCGCGGCAAGCGATGTCCGCGTGACCTACGGGGAGACGCTCTCGACAATCTCGCGGGTCTGATCCGGATTCCAATAGCGAACACGTCGAGCGCGAAACTCCCACCGACCGACGGCCGGAATGGATGCGCCGTCCTCTGTGAACTGCAGAGAGTGGACCATGTGAAGCATGGCAATCGGAACTCGCCCAAAAGAGCGGCCGTTGTTGTCTTCGAGCTCGACCCAGCCCGGGCGATCGCTTCCTCCCCCAGGCATACGAGGAATCAGGGACTGATACGGTTGGCTCAACAAGACGATTTGATAGCGACCGTCCGTGCTCGGGAAGCGACGCTGCTCGCGTGGAGTCAGCAGCCAGAGCACGCCGGCGGCTCCGAGGACGACAAGTCCGGTAAACGCGGCGAGCGCGACTTTGACCGGTGTCCTCAAGATCTTCTCTTCGGTTGCTTGCCGTGCGAGCTCGTACGCTTTGGCGACGAGAACCGTTCGATCGTCTCCACGTCCTTGAGATCTTGAGGTCGCCCTGCCGCCCGCTTGTTCGCGAGAAGATCCTCACGGCCAATGAATGGAACGCTCATACCTCCAATGGTGATCTCCGTGCGTCGTTTCCACGCCGACGAAAATTTCACGGACACGATGCTGCTCAGAATATCGATTCGCACGGGTCGCCGACCGATAGATACCATCCGGTCTGCCACAGCAAGGTGCTCCGGAACGACGCGAGCAAGTTCGGCGTATCCGAGCTCCGCCAGTACGGCTGCGACGCGATGCGAGTTCCGCTTACTTGGATCGACGAGCACGTCGAGATCGTCGGTGTGGCGGTGGCGGACTGTCGCTGCGATCGCGTACCCCCCCACTACTAGGAACCGTGCGCCATGGCGTTTCAGCAATGACAAAAACTCGACGAAGTCGGGGTGGAGATTTCGGATCGTCATAGTGCATCTCGCGCAGCGTTTCCACGGCCGCCACTCGCTGGGCGGGCGTCATCTTCGCAAGCCATTGCTCGGTTACAGCTTCACCGCCCGTGACGGACCCTAACGCTGAGAACTTCTTCGCGCGCACAACAGCAGACTACGCTCTGTTACCAGGAACGACCAGCTGCGCCTCGTGAGGCACTACCGTCTGCGACGAGCACCGCCACCACCGCCGACTGCAGCTGGCTGCGCATCACCAAATGCTCGCGGAGGAGCGGCAACCATACCTGGGGTGCCAACCCACGGTCTTCCGAAGAACCCTGTGCGTCGCACTGCATCCGGTTGGAAGTTGCGATCGAACTGCGCGGATCCATCCGCTAGGAACGTCTCTGCGAAGTATGTGTCAGCGGGGAAGTGCAGTCCGTTCTCGCCTTGTTCTTCCGCGTGACGTGCAATGCCCGTTGAAGTGACGCGAAAAACAAAACGTCGGATCTCCTGACCTTCTGCGCGCAGGATGCAGGACCATTCGCCCGGCATCGACGTCGCGTCGGACTGCGGAGCAGGGAAACCAGGCGCGGTTCCGTACACCTGTCCGGGCGGGGTCGGCGGCATCGCTTCGCGCCCACCCTTCTCGACCACGAACAGACCGGTGTCGACCTCCCAGAGGTTCCATGCCCAGCGCGTCTCTGCCACGTCGTTACCGTTGGATCGGCGATCGTCATGATAGTTGTTCGTCTCGACACGAATGTTGACGCTGCCTCGTCGCTGCAGCGCCATCACCTGCCCATCGACGGTGCATCGGAGCTGCGCATCGTTGACGTGAGTCAGGTTGTTGCGTGTTGACCAGAATCGAAGCCGAAGGTTCGACTGACGAATGCGCACGCGATAGCGCACGCCACCTTCTTCGACCTGTGTCGTGGACTCCTCGTGCGGACGCCCGCTCAGGAACACGACGGACGAGCCCAGCATGTCGCGCGCTGCGAGGGCGAACATGGGCGTGTGCGAGCGCGTTGTGCGATCGATCATGTACGAGTACGCGATGATCGGCATCGTCAGCGTGCGGATCAACCGCGACTCGCCCGTGTTCTGATCTTCGTAGTGCACCTCAAGCAAGAACTCGCCTGCGTGATCGACCTTCATCGTGCGCAAATGACACTCGAACGTCCCGGCATCGACGAACTCGCCGCGCAGCTGCAACGGGCAACGCACCTCGCTCAATACGCGTCCGCGCTCCTTCAGCTTGAGGACCAGGATGTCGCCGCTCTGGCGACGGCCCATGATGCGGCCCGTGAGTACCGGGTTCCAATCGTACCGCTCCGGTGACGAGCCCTGAATGCGATTGTTCTCAATGTAGAACCGGGTCCACGAGTCGTCCCACGTCGCGGGCTGCGTTGGTTGCGCGTCCGCGGCGTTCTGGGCGAGTACGCCAGACGAGCCGCCCAACGAGGCGCTTGCAAGAAGTGCTGCGAGAAGTGTGTGTCGTGCGAAAGAAGTCGGGTTCATGGGACGCCGAACCTACCCGAGACACCGACCAACGCGATAGATACTTCGACGTTACCCCAGAGCAGCAGCGGCCCGCTCAATCGCGGGTGTGTAAGCGGCCTTGGCACCACCAATCACAGGCTTCCCGTGAGACGGAAGAACGTTCTCGAATGGCTGAGTCAACAACGCGCGCAGGTCTTCCGGCTTTGGCTTTGCTTGCTTCAACCAGCCGGGCCCTACCTGGTGCGGTTTGATGAAGCCCATCATCCTCATGATGAGGCCACCCACGAAGCTGAAATGCTCGTCCGCGGTCTCCCAGTTCTGAAGTGAATCCCCGGTAAACAAGATGCCGCGCTCACGTTCAAGCATCAGCACACCTTCCGGGACCAAGGCCGGGATGCGCACCATGCGGGCGCCCGCGAGCGGCAGCGTCGAGGTCTCATCCACGTACTCGTCCGCTAGAAAGTACTCGACGCCTGCGCGCGGATTGAACCCCGCCGCGTAGCGCTGCCCCGCAACGGCCCAGACCTTTGCCTTGTAGCGATCCTTGTAGAACGGATCGTCCATACCGTGAAAGCCGCCGACTCGAATCACGTCCGTGACTCGGCCGAGTGAATCCAGCGACGCCAGGCCCGCATCCGAAAGACGCACGGAGTTCACGATCACCAAGCGTTCGCCCTCGCGCACCACCATCATGTTGCGACTGAATCGGAACGGCCCGCCGATCCGAACACTGCCGGTCACCATGTACACGTTCTGGAGCACGGGACGAAGCTCGCCGTGAGGCAACGCGGCTGGAAAAGGTCTTGGTGCAATGGTCATGTGTGTCTCCGTGATCAGGCTGCGTTCAGTCGTAGCGCGTACTTGAGTTTGAGGAAGGGCATCTTCGCGAGGAGTCCGAGCAGGACCAGCGACGGGGCCTTCGCGGAGAACGGAGTCCCGGCTCCTTTCTCAGATTTGAGCTGAAGGCTCTTCAAGAAGTAGCGCCATGTTCCGGCTGACCACGCGACGTACGCGGTATCCTTTTTCCAACCGTCGTGAATCAGCTCAACGACGGTGCCCGAAGCGCTCTCTCGTGCAGTGATCGTCAAAGTCGTGCCGACCCATTCGTCCATCCCGATCGCCTGGTCGAAGGAGACGCAAATCTGAGCGGGAGACACGGATCGAACGACGCCCGACACTTGGCTTTTGGCGAAAGGAAACGTGGCGCGTCCACCGGACGTGGCGTCCACCTTTGCATCGCAAGTCCACCAAGCAGCGATGCCGCTCTCTGTCGTGAGCAGAGGAGCAACTTGCTGGATCGAGCTGTTGACGACGACGTCGATCTTGATTTCCGCGCGAACGGGTGAGGTGTTGTTTTTCATACAGTCGCTTCAGCAACCGTCGTGCCGCTTTTAGCGAGCGGAGTGCGCAACCCCTTTAAGTCGCGTTGGGGGGCCACGCCATGGCTGGATTTCCGGCGACTGGTCACTGCCCCTGCGTTCTGAGACCTCAGGTAGCCGAGCACCGAATGGGCGCCGACCACGCCGGCTGTTCAAGGACGCCAGTTCGCCTCTGACTACTGCAACGGCCGGGGATGGCCGACCCAGAAGGCGGTTGCGGACCGCGCCGCGGCCACCGCGCACCCAGCAATGCGTGCAGTTCTTGATCGACCCGAGCAGATGGGCTGTGAAAAGTCGTGGCACGAGTCGTGCCCTTTCGTCCCGCATGAACTCTTGCCTTCAAGCACCTCCTCGCCTGGGCGTGCTCTTCGCACTGAGCGGACTTGCAGCGTGCGCGAGCTCCAGTGCGCCCTCCGTTCCACTCGCAGACGCGGCCGTACCGATCGAAGCGTCGTCGTTCATGGAGTCGTCGATCGAGTCGCCCATGGACTCGTCCGTCGACA
>CAZWQH010000416.1:0-4653 GCA_964635815.1 uncultured Sandaracinaceae bacterium | reverse complement strand
CCGCTTCGGAGGCTGCGATCGAGGCCTTCAAGCAGGGCCGCAGCGAGAAGTTCTGGCAGATGCACGACCTTCTCTTCGCAAATCAGCAGGCGCTTGGTCGACCGGACCTCGAGCGTTACGCGCAACAGATCGGCCTCGACATGACGCGCTTCCGCGCCGCGCTCGACGGTCACACGAACAAGGCGAAGGTCGACGAAGACCTCGCTGTCGCTCAGCGCATCGGCGCGAACGGCACGCCGAACTTTTTCATCAACGGACGCCAACTCGTTGGCGCGCAGCCTGTCGAAGCGTTCAAGCAGGTCATCGATGACGAGCTCGCTCGCGCCGAGCGCCTCGTCAAGGCCGGCACTCCAAAGGCACGCATCTACGCCGAGCTCACACGCGGTGGACTTACTGCAGCCAAGCCTCCCGAGGCGCCTGCGGCTCGTCCCTCGCAACCACAGCGCCCCGCCGAGGACACCACCACGGTGTTCAAGGTTCCGGTTGGCCGCTCGCCCGTCAAGGGAACGGCGGATGCGCTCGTCACGATGGTCGTCTTCTCGGACTTCCAGTGCCCGTTCTGTTCACGCGTCGAGGCGACCGTTTCGCAGCTCGTTACGGACTATGGACGTGATCTCCGAATCGTCTGGAAGAACAACCCACTCCCGTTCCACGACAATGCGACTCCGGCCGCGGAGCTCGCGATGGAAGCCAACGCCCAGGGCAAGTTCTGGCAGGCGCATGCGAAGCTGTTCGAGCACTCGGCTGAGCTCGGCCGTCCGCAGCTCGAGCAGTACGCTCAAGAGCTCGGTTTGAACGTTGCGCGCGTTCGCGCTGCGCTCGATGGACACACGCACAAGGCCGGAATCGACGAGGACATGGCGCTTGCGCGTAAGCTCGGAGCAACCGGAACACCGTGCTTCTTCGTGAATGGTCGTCGCCTCAGTGGCGCGCGCCCGATTGCGAACTTCAAGTCGCTCATCGACGAGGAGCTTGCAAAGGCTCGCGCGATGGTTGCGGCCGGAACGCCGCGCGCTCGTGTTTACGAGACGCTCATGCGTGACGCAGCAGAGTCTCCTCCCCCGGCGCCGGCAGCAGCTGCGGCTCCGGAAGAGGCAGGCGAGGACCCGAACAAGGTCTACAACATCCCAGTCCCCGCGGACGCGCCTCGCAAGGGTGGTCGCAACGCTCGCGTTACGATCCAGCTTTTCAGCGATTTCGAGTGCCCGTTCTGCAGCCGAGTCGGACCCTCGCTCGCGCAGGTCGAGCGTGAGTACGGCGATCGCGTCCAAATCATTTGGCGCAACTACCCGCTGCCCTTCCACAACAGTGCCATGCCCGCCGCGCAGGCGGCGGTCGAGGTCTACAAGCAGGGCGGCTCCGCCAAGTTCTGGGCCTTCCACGACCTCTTGTTCCAGAACCAGCGCGCGCTCGGTCGTCCCGAGCTCGAGCAATACGCAACGCAAATCGGCGGCATTAACCTGGCCCGATTCCGCGCCGCACTCGACAACCAGACGCACAAGGCGGCAGTCGAAGCCGACATGAACGCGATTACCACCGCGGGCATCGGAAGCTTCGGAACGCCGTCCTGCTTCATCAACGGCAAGCTCCTTTCGGGTGCGCAGCCGTTCGAAGCGTTCAAGGCCGCGATCGACGCCGCTCTCGCAGCGCGCTGAACGCATAACTAGATCGCCCGAGCGGCGATCGGCTGACAGAACGAAAGCCACGTCTTCGGACGTGGCTTTTTTCTTTGCCGGCAATTGCCGTTCGAAGCGCTGATCGCGGCTCCCGAATCTCCGCTCTTCGAGCCACTACCGCCTACCTGAAACGATATGCCTTCATCGGATGCAGCACTGCCACCGCAATTGCGCGATGCGAAATGGGTCTGATCACGACGGACCACTACTCAGGGCTCGTTGCGACGCTCGAGTCGTTGTGCGGAGCCAACACGTTTGTTGCGACCCTTCCGACACCCCCGGCTCTTACGAGACCCCTTGAGGCCGACACACGTTATGTGCTCGGGTCCGCGAACCTCGGAGCCATCGCGTGCGTTTTTTCGGCCCGCTGATAAAACCTGCTGGATGCGAGCGGTTGTGCAGCGGGTCGTTTCCGCCAGAGTCGAGGTGCTCAACGAGATCGTCGGGCAGTGCAACCACGGCTTGCTCGTCTACGTGGGCGTTGGATCGACCGACGACGAAGGGCACGCTTCTAAGCTCGCTACGAAGCTGGTCAACCTTCGGATCTTCTCCGACGAAGCGGACAAGATGTCACGCTCCGTCATCGACATCGGCGGATCGGTGCTGCTCGTCCCGCAGTTCACGCTGTATGCGAACACGAATGGTGGGCGTCGCCCGTCGTTTGCAGATGCAGCGCGGCCCGATCATGGCCAACTGATTTTCGACGCAGTCGTGCGCGAAGTGCGGGCTCACGTGCCCGTCGCCACGGGGCGCTTCCGCAGCCACATGCGAGTCTCGTCCATCAACGATGGACCCGTTACCATCACGCTCGAGACGGAATAGCCGCGTTCTAAGCTCGGTAGTCGCGTGACTCGACAGCTCGCAGTTTCCGCGTCACGAACACCGCATGCGTTACGAGATTCGGGCGGCAACGCGAGAAGATCACGCAGATTTGCTGGAGCTTTCGCGACATCTCAACTCGGTGAATCTCCCGCACGACTCCGCAGCTCTTCAGGAGCTCCTCGACATCAGCACCCGGTCGTTCAGCGGCGCGATCGGCGACCCTCGAAAGCGCGAGTACATTTTCGTGCTCCGCGATCGCGAGAAGAACCGAGCGGTTGGCACGTCGATGGTGATCGGTCAGCTCGGCCGACGCGATGCTCCGTACATCTATCTCGACGTTCTCAATGAGGAGAAATATAGCGCTACGCTCGATAAGCACTTCGTTCACAAGGTGCTTTCGATCGGGTATTCGTTTGCGGGTCCCACCGAAATCGGGGGTCTAGTCATGCATCCGGAGTACCGCGGCGCGCCAGAACGGCTTGGCATGTTGATCTCGTACGTCCGGTTTCTCTTTATCGCGATGCACCGTCACTGGTTCCGTGACGAAGTGCTCGCTGAGCTTTTGCCTCCGCTAGAAAAGGATGGCCGATCGCATTTGTGGGAGGCGGTCGGAAGGCACTTTACGGACCTCACATACCGCGACGCGGACCGCCTCTCGAAGCGGAACAAGGAGTTCATTCGCGGTCTGTTTCCCGAAGGCGACATCTATGCATCGCTGCTTTCGCCTGAAGCGCAGCGCGTGATCGGCGAGGTCGGCAAGGAGACGAAAGGCGTCGAGAAACTCCTGCGCCGCATTGGTTTTCGGTATGCAGAGCGCGTCGATCCCTTCGATGGTGGCCCGCATTTCATCGCCGAAACCGACGAAGTGACGCTCGTAAAGAAGTCTCAGCAGCTGTCAGTCGCCGTGGGGGTTCCCGCGAGCAAGTCACGTTCGATCCTCGCTACTTGGACCGACGCGGCGCCGTACTTCGTCGCACTTGCGGAGCCCGCAACGGTCGAAAAAGGACGCGTTATTGTGGCAGCCGAGACCGCTCAGTCGTTGCGACTCGCCGAAGGCGCGCAAACGTGGGTTCTCCCGCTCGAATAGCGTGCTGCGTTTGAGGCGAGACGAGCGCGCGAACCTGCTAGCGACTCGTCGCGCGCTTCGTTAGTGAGACTTTTTTTTGGCGGGCGCGCCTTTCTTCGCAGCTTTCGCTGGGGGCGCCTTCGTTGCCACGCCTGGGAGCGCGCGCGGCCGATACTCGCGCTCGTAGCGTTCACGCCACGCTTGATGGCAGCTTTTGCACGCGGCGCGTGCGCCCGCGAAGTCGTTGGCCCGGGCGCGGGCCGCGCCGTTCTCCGCATTCGCGCGCCAACTCTTCGTCCCTGTGTTCCAAGATTGATCCGGCGCCCAGTTCGCGAGTTGCGCGTAAAGCGTCGCCAAACGCCCCACATCCTGCGCTTCCACTGCGGGGGTGAGCGTGTCCTCCATCCAGCCCTGAAGCGGGCAGTGAGGCTGTCCTCGCCCTCCACACGCTGCGGGTGGGGGTGTCTGCGCGCTGGTGCGGGTGCCGATCCAACCCGCGGCGCACGCACAAATAGCGAGCGAGATCAGGGAAATCTGCGTAAGTCGATTCAAGCGATTCGGTCCGTTCATACTCAATTGCTCCTATTCAACCCTGAACCAACGTTTGCGGCCACGAGGAATACCAGTTCGTAACGCTCAGTGCAGAAAGTTCGACGACCATCTCCGCGTTTTTGTTCACAGAAATCTAAACTGTAGGCATTTGACTTGACTAGTTCTCCAGACTTGGTAGCAAGCGCCTCCCGTGAGACGGGGTCTCTAGAGAAAGAACAGACCGGGGTCAAAAAAATCTTGACACTGGCGCGTTCGCCACTAGAGTTACGTCCCCTTGCAACCTTACCGGTCGCAAGAGTCGGTCCTTGAAAACTGAATCGAACTCAAATGAAACATCTGATTTATCAGGTGTTTCTTACGCGAGGTCCTCGCGAGTCTTGTTCGTGCAAACGAATTCGATTCGCTAGGTCAATAATGTATCGAGAGTCAGACGGAGCGTTCTTTCTTTGAAGCGCTCCTGATGATCACAGCTCACAGTTTTCAACTGGAGAGTTTGATCCTGGCTCAGAGCGAACGTTAGCGGCGCGCCTAACACAT
>CAZWQH010000415.1:0-4668 GCA_964635815.1 uncultured Sandaracinaceae bacterium | reverse complement strand
AGCGCTACTCGGGCGAGCGCGATCTGGCCAACCCGCTCGGCGCGGTTCAGATGGGTCTCATCTACGTGAACCCCGAGGGACCGAATGGGAACCCCGATCCGGTCGCGGCCGCAAAGGATATCCGCGAGACCTTCGCGCGCATGGCGATGAATGACGAAGAGACGGTCGCGTTGATCGCGGGCGGCCACTCGTTTGGAAAGACCCATGGTGCCGGGCCGGCCTCGCATGTGGGCGTCGAGCCCGAGCGGGGAGAACTCGAGGCGCAAGGCTTCGGTTGGGCCAATACGTTCGGTGGCGGCAGCGGTAAGGACGCAATCACCAGCGGCCTGGACGTGACCTGGACCGCGACGCCCACGAAGTGGAGCAACAACTTCTTCGAGAACCTCTTCGGCTTCGAGTGGGAGCTTTCCAAGAGCCCCGCCGGTGCACACCAGTGGGTGGCCAAGGGGGCAACAGCGACGATCCCGGATGCGTTCGATGCGACGAAGAAGCGCTTGCCCACAATGCTGACCACAGATCTCTCGCTTCGCTTCGATCCGGAGTACGAGAAGATCTCGCGCCGGTTCTTGGCGAACCCGGCGCAGTTCGCGGACGCGTTCGCGCGCGCGTGGTTCAAGCTCACGCACCGCGATATGGGTCCGCGTGCACGCTACTTCGGACCCGAAGTTCCGGCCGAAGTCTTGCTCTGGCAGGACCCGATTCCGCCAGTCGACCATGTGCTCATCGACGAAGAGGACATCGTCTCGTTGAAGGCGAACATCCTCGCGTCAGGCCTCTCTGTCTCCGAGCTGGTATCGACTGCATGGGCTTCGGCCTCGACGTTCCGCGGATCCGACAAACGAGGTGGAGCCAACGGCGCTCGCATACGGTTGGCTCCTCAGCGCAATTGGCAGGTCAACCAGCCTGCGCAACTTTCGAAGGTGCTTGCCGCGCTCGAGGGAGTGAAGAGCGCATTCAACAAAGCTCAAGCCGGGAACAAGAAAGTTTCGCTCGCGGATCTGATCGTCCTCGGTGGTGCTCTAGGAATAGAGCAAGCCGCCAAGGCGGCAGGACACACGGTCACGGTGCCGTTCGCACCGGGACGCATGGACGCATCCGCTGAGCAAACCGACGCGGACTCGTTCGCGGTGCTCGAGCCGGTCGCGGACGGATTCCGAAACTACGTGAGAGAAAATCCCGGAGCAGCTCCAGAGGATCTCCTTGTCGACAAGGCACAACTCCTTACGCTGACCGCGCCCGAGATGACAGCGCTGATCGGGGGCATGCGGGTGCTTCGCACCAACGTCGGTGCGTCGAAGCATGGCGAGCTCACCACGCAGCCGGAAGTACTGAGCAACGACTTTTTCACCAACCTTCTGGACATGCGAACGGTGTGGAAGCCCACCTCGGATGCCAAGGAAGTGTACGAAGGGCGCGACCGCAAGAGCGGCGAGATGAAGTGGACGGCGACTCGGGTGGATCTCGTGTTCGGATCGAACTCCGTGCTGCGAGCTCTCGCAGAGGTTTACGCGAGCGCGGACGGACATCGGAAGTTCGTTGAGGACTTTGTGAGCGCCTGGACGAAAGTCATGAATCTCGATCGGTTCGATCGCAGATAGGTTCCCCCCGGAGAGTTAGGGCAACCAACGCTCTCCGGTCTCGCAGCTGACGTGCTCGAAGCGCAGCTTGCCATCCGCGAGCTCCATCCATCCAAAGACGATCGGGAGAGTGAATCTTCGCGGGCCAATCGAACCCGGGTTGAACACTATGAAGTTCTGATCGCGACCGAGAAACGGTACGTGAGAGTGGCCGCACGTCACGAGATGCGCCTTCGCAGCCCGTGCCCTCCGCACCACGTCCGCGCGAAGTTTCGGTCCGTACACTGCGATGTGCGTAAGCAACATCGTCATGTCTGCAAAGCGCACGACGATGTCGTCGGGATGCACGTGCTCGTCGATGTTGCCGCGCACCGCGTACGTGGGCGCAATCCTCGAGAGCTCATCGACAACTTCCAATGCTCCGATGTCGCCTGCGTGAAGGATCGCATCGGGTTTGCGCGCGCGCAGCAGGTCATGTGTGCGCGGGTGGGGCGCGCTGTGCGTGTCCGCCACGATCGCGACGCGCAGCCCTCCATCATCGCGAAGCGCAAGTGTGACCTGTTCTGAGCGAAGTCGACCCACGGGCGTAGCTTTGCAGGATTTGCGCGGACAAACAGGCGGTGGAGCGATATATCGCATTCATGTCTGCGGACTTCGCAACCAAGCTAGAGCGTGCCCTGCCGCATCTCCTGGCGGACGGCGCTCTACCCGAAGACTGGAGCCCGCGCGCAACAACGTACGACCTTCCACGATTCGATTCTCCCGAAGCATTTGCCGAACGAATCGATCGAGCCCTGAGCAAGATCGTGAGCGACAACATCACGGATCCGGCCACACTCCGCGACGCGCTATACAACTGCGGTCTTCCGTACGACTACGCGCGACTCGGTCAGCCACTCTCGACGCTGTACGAACTCTACCTGCAAGCCAAGAGCGGCGCCGCGCGCGCATTTACGTTTGCCTCGGCCACCAAGCCATGGCTCGCAGTGATCGAGGCTCCGAATCGACGCTTCCCGGCGCGCGTCTACGCGGAGGGCTCGCTGCCGATCTCCGATGCCAAGCGTGCTGCTCTTCGCGAGGAAGGCGTGGATCTTCACGAGCACTGGGCCGCAGCGCTTCCGGAATCGGACCCAGGGATCCTGACGATTGTCGTCTTGGAGAAGCGATTCTCAGGAGCGATACAGATGCTTGCCGCCGACGCGGTTTGCTACGCGGTGCCGAACGGTGGCGTGTTGCTTGTCCGAGATACGGACCGCATCGATCCGCACGGTGTTCAGCTGATTCGCAAGCGCACGGTCTCCGCGTTGCTCGCGATCGATGCACTGCACGAGCTGGAGCGGATCGCGAGCCGCACGCCGAGCACGAGCATCGAGTCCACCTCCGCAGCGTGCGACGCAAAGCTGCGAAGTCTCTTCCCTGAGATCGAACATGCTCTGTACTTCTGCACTGGGCTCGCGGCGGAGGCAGCCGTATTTTCCTCGGTGGGCGACGTTCTCGGCCCGACACCCGTGACGTTGTTTTTTGCACAGAACGGCTACGGCGGAACTGGGCAGCTGATCACCGATGTTCTCGCGACGAATGGCCGCATCACGCCTGCGCCCCTACCCGTCTTCGGCTTGGACGCGAACGGTCGTCCTTTGACGCTCGTGGATAGGGTGATCGCGCGTTTGGAAGGGCTCGAGGGTGGGCCCGCGTGTGTGTTCTTGGAGACGCCAACGAACCCGGAGCTTCAGCCGCATGATTTCACGAAGCTGATCACCGCTGTGCGCGCGTACCAGAAGCGCTGGTCGGTGAGGATTCCGGTTCTGGTCGATACGACGCTGGCCCCGCTCTATCCGCTCTTCGCGCAAGAGTTTGCTCGCGACTGGCCATTCATACTGCTCAAGAGTGGCTCGAAGTACTTCACCAAGGGTAAGGCGACACTCGGTGTGGCAGCATCCGCGGCCGATCCCCTCGCGACAGAGATCCTGCGGCGAGCGGGCGCGCTTGGATCTGATGCAGACTCGTTCGCGAAGACCTCTCAGCTTGGCGAGCTGCATGAAGGGCTGGGTGACTTGCGAGCGCGCATGGCAACGATAGACACCCACACCGCGCATCTCGCCGCAGGAATCCGCGAAGCACTTTCTGCGCGGGGGCACGAGATCACGCTTTTCTCGACGTCCCAAAAGAGGGCTGCCGATGCGCCGAACGATTTGGCCTGCGGATTGCTGTCGTTCTACTTGCCGCCCGCCCCAACCAATCACGCAGACCTTGTCGACGAGTTCGTTGCCCATCTGATCGCGCACGCACCGACGCTCGTGAAGAACCGCGTGAGCTACGGTCAATCCACGGGCGATGGCCGGGCTGATTTTTTCTATGTGATCAATCCTCAGGAATCGACGCAAGGCTCGCTCCCTGAGGCGGTGAAGAACGCTCAGAAGCGAGGCAACGTTCAGATCTGCCGTATCTCGGTTCCCGAGCACGCGGACGTGGAAGGACTGCTTGCAAGCATGGAGCTCTTCTTTACGCGGAAGTACGGCGCGCGCTGAATCTGCCTCACATGCTAGGCCTACTGGATGTGCCGCAACATTCGCCTGCTCTTCAACTTCGAGCCTCCTGCGACGGAAGACGAAATGCATGCCTCTGCACTGCAGTACGTCCGCAAGGTTTCTGGGATGCTCGTCCCCAACAAGACGAACGAGAAAGCGTTCAACCAAGCTGTCGAGGAGCTCACCGAGCTCACGCGGAGATTGGTTCGCAACGAGCTTCGCGCCACCACGCCGGTTCGAGATCGCGAGACTGAACGCGTGCGGGCGAAAGAACGCGGCATCAAGCGAGAAGCCCAGATGCGGAAGAAGCTCGCGGTCGAGAGCTGAGCGGCCAGCAGTTCCTGGACTAAGGACGCGTTAACACGCCGCGTCCTCGCTAGTCCTCCCGGGAACGCTAGGATTTTCAGCAGCACGGGCTGGATCGATCGTTGCGACAGCAACCGCCAGAGCCGGTATGGGAAATCTGACGTTGCTGCACAGAGTCGTTTCGAGCTTCCTCGCTTTGAGCGTGATGATAGCGTCGCAAAGCGTCGCCCCCGCACGGGCGGATGGGCCGGTCACCC
>CAZWQH010000414.1:0-4669 GCA_964635815.1 uncultured Sandaracinaceae bacterium | reverse complement strand
TCCACGATCTCGCGCTCAAGGGGCTTCGCTGAAGCACGAGTCGTCGTCTCGCCGCTGTCGAGAGTAGCTGCTAGCGTTTCGCGCCCGAGATGACCGAATCGAAACAGCAAAGCGAAACAGCAGACTACAAGAACACGCTGTTGCTACCGAGCACCGAGTTCCCCATGCAGGCCAACTTGGCCAAGCGAGAGCCCGAGATTCTCGCGCGATGGAAATCGGAGCGCGTTTTCGAATCCGCTAACGAGGCGCGGAAGGGGACCCCCGCTTTCGCGTTTCACGATGGCCCTCCGTACGCGAACTACGACATCCACTACGGACACGTTCTCAACAAAACGCTAAAAGACATCGTCACGAAGCTGCATTTGATGTCCGGTCGTCCAGTGCATTTCGTGCCGGGATGGGACTGCCACGGGCTGCCGATCGAGCTTAACGTCGAACGCACGCGCAAGGACGTTCGCGGCACGGAAGCGGTTCGCGCGGCGTCCGCTGAAGAAGCGAAGAAATGGGTCGGCGTTCAGGGCGAACAGTTCGAGCGGCTCGGAGTCTTCGGCACCTGGGACAAACCGTATCTCACCCTCGACCCCGAATACGAGCACGCGGTACTCGAAGCGCTTGCTGCGTTCATCGGCCACGGACTCGTCTATCGCGGGAAGAAGCCAGTGTACTGGTGCTCAAAAGATCGCACCGCGCTCGCAGAGGCCGAGGTCGAGTACGCGGAGCATGTTTCCCCGAGCGTCTACGTCAAGTTCCAAGCCGTGGATCGCGAAGCTGTCGCGAAGCTCTTCAGCACGTCCGCGGCAGGCTCGCTGTCCGCGCTGATCTGGACGACGACGCCTTGGACGCTTCCAGCGAACCTCGCAATCGCGGTGAACCCGGAGCATGAGTATTCGCTCGTTGCCGTAGACGCAGAGGGCGAGCGTCCGGCGGAGCAATGGATTCTCGCAAGCGAACTTATCGCGCCGGTGCTCGCGGCGACAAAGCGTACTGGAAACGAGGTTGGAACCCGCGTCAAAGGTTCCGTTCTGAAAGGCGTTGCCACCAGTCATCCGTTCGAAGAGCGTGAGTCGCGTTTTCTGATCGGCGATCACGTCACCCTGGAGCAGGGCACGGGCTTGGTGCACACAGCTCCAGGGCACGGTGCTGACGACTACGTCATCGGCATGCAGAACGGCCTTGAGCCGTACGCGCCCGTGAACGACGTTGGAAAGTTCACGGACGAGGTTCGAGCCGAGTGGCGCGGTCTCAAGGTCCACGAAGCGAACCCGCTCATCGTGAAGCACCTCGCGGAAATCGATGCGCTCGCCAACTCGGCCGGTGAGAGTGTTCGGCACAGCTATCCCCACTGCTGGCGCTGCAAGAGCCCGGTGATCTTCAGAGCAACGACGCAATGGTTCATCGCGCTCGATCGACCGATGGAGAACCACGCGGCGAAAGCGACGCTTCGACATGTGGCGCTTTCTGAAGTGGAAGCGATGGCAGCGGGACGTGACCTCGACCCCGCGATTGAACCGAGCGGATTCATCCCTGCTTGGGGTCGCGATCGAATACGCGGCATGCTCGCAGACCGACCCGATTGGTGCATCTCGCGTCAACGCGCGTGGGGCGTTCCGATCCCCGCGCTTCACTGCGAGAAGTGCGACGAGGGCATCCTCACCGAATCACTCGTGCGTCATGCGGCCGAGATCATCGGGCGTGAGGGGGCGGATGCATGGTTCACTCGTCCTGTCTCGGACTTCATGCCCCCGGGCACGAACTGTCCCAAGTGTGGAGGCACTGACCTGACGAAGGGCGCGAACATCCTCGACGTTTGGTTCGAGTCTGGCGCGAGCTTTTGGGCGGTCATGCGCAGAGGCCACTACGGCACACCTACAGACCTTCCAGCGGATCTCTACCTCGAAGGCTCGGATCAGCATCGCGGCTGGTTCCACAGCTCGCTTCTCGTGGGTATCGCCCTTTTAGGGCGAGCGCCGTACAAGCGCGTCCTCACGCACGGTTTCGTGTGCGACGAACAGGGCCGGCCGTACTCGAAGAGCGACATTCGCAAACGCCAAGAGGCAGGCGAGAAGATCGAGTACGTCGATCCGCACAAGCTCATTGCACTGCAAGGAGCCGAGCTTCTGAGGCTCTGGGTCGCGTACGAAGACTACCGCAACGACGTGCGGTACTCGAAAGAGCACATGACGCAGGTCGGCGAGGCGTACCGCAAGATCCGCAATACGATTCGTTTCCTCCTCGCCAACCTATTCGACTACGACGGCGCCAAGCCTGCGAAGCTCGATCCGCTGGATACGTGGGCGATGAGCGAGCTGCACCGCTATTTGAAAGCCACACAATCTGCGTACGCCACGTACGACTTCCGCAGCGTGTTCCGCGAGACCGTTGGGTTCGTGACAACGACTTTGTCCGCGTTCTATCTCGATGTGCTGAAAGACCGTCTCTACTGCGATGCGGCGTCGAGCCCGCGCAGGCGTTCGTCTCAATACGTTCTCGACCAGATTCTTCGCGGCGTGCTGACGACACTTGCGCCGATCCTGAGCTTCACGACGGATGAAGCGTGGCGCTACGTTCGCGGTGCGAAGACATCCATCTTCGTCGAGGGCCGGTTCGTTCCGGCCGATTCTGTTGTCGGGGAATACTCCGTCGCCGAGGCGGGTTATCAAGCGTTGATGGGTGTGTCCGAAGCGATCAATCAGGCTCTCGAGCCTCTCTTGAAGTCCAAGGCAATCGCACATCGACGAGAAGCGCAGGTTCGCGTCACCGCGCCGCAGTCCACTCTCGATGCTCTCGCTGGCTGGCTTGGTCGTGAGACTATCTCCGAAGCGCTACCCGAGGCTCTCGCGGTCGCCGCGGTTGATCTGACCGTAGCGGATGGCGCTCCGGTCGCGTCCGTGGTGCGAACGGAAGGCGATAAGTGCGCGAGATGTTGGCGACATCGCCCTCGCGTCGACACCACCCGTGATGTATGTCACCGCTGCGCCGCAGTGCTTGCGTAAAGCGGATTCCTGTGCACTTGAGGAGAGTCTTTCTTCCGTGATCAAACCCAACCGAAAACAAATCACGATCTTCGTCGTCGTATTCCTCGTCAGCTTGGTTGCGGATCTCGCCTCGAAGGAGTGGGCGGTAAAGCGCCTCGCCGAGGACCCCATCGGGCAGAAAGCCCCCCTCTGTGTGAAGGACTCTGGCGGCTACATCACGCTGCAGCGCGTGCGCAAATCCCCCGTGACCATCGTTCAAAACCACCTCGAGCTTCGGTACGCCGAGAACTGTTCGGCCGCGTTCAATCTCGGCGAATCGATTCCATACAGCGTGCGCTCGATCGGCTTCAACCTTGCGTCCGTAATCGCGGTGCTGGCTCTATGCTGGTACTTCTGGTCGGGGCGAGGGGGCCCGCGGTTCGAGTGGAGCGGCGCTCTCATTGCCGGCGGCGCGCTCGGGAATCTTGTCGACCGCGTACGCTACGGATACGTCGTGGACTTCATCCGTTTCTACTGGGAGAAGCCATTCAATATCTTCGGCACAGTCTGGACCGAGTACCCGACGTTCAACATCGCGGATTCCACGATTCTGATCGGCGTGATCCTGATGTTCTTCTCTGGCCCGCCGAAGGACCTGGAAGTTGTCTCGTCGACTCGGTCCGACAAGAACGAGAAAAACGCCGGCGCTGAAAAAGACACAAAGTCTGCGCCCGCAAGTGAGTCGCCGGCAGCGTAAGCTTTCGCGGCGATGCATCCGGTCTTCTTTCCCAGCTTTACGATCGATCACGAACCGGTTCTTCCGTCGTACTTCGTGATGCTAGCTTTTGGCTTCACCCTGGCGACATTGCTCGGCATGCGGTGGGCAAAACGCTCGGCGCTCGACGCGAGCGTGGTGTTCGACTTGGGCCTGCACGCAGTTCTGGCTGGATTGATCGGCGGGCGCATTCTGCACGTTCTCGCCGACGGGCTGTTCTGGGACTACGTGCATCTCTGCACCGACCCCTCGAAGGTGCAGTGGAAGATCGACGAGCATCTCTGCCGCTCGTACGACGGCGCGTGGGATACAGTCGCGGCCGTGTGCCGTCCGAAAGGGCGCGATTGTCTGGCCTGGCTTGCGTTTTGGAACGGTGGCCTCGCCTATTACGGCGGACTCATTCTTGCGACGTTCGTTTGTGTGCGCTTTCTGAAACGCGAGCGCTTTCCAGTTTGGAAGGGCGCAGATATGGCGGGCATGACCATTCCGCTTGGCCTGTTCTTTGGTCGTCTCGGATGCTTCTTGGGCGGGTGCTGCTTCGGCAGCCTGCATGACGGTACGTTCGCGGTTTCGTTTCCCCCATGGTCGGCTGCGAGTGAGGCCCACGCGAAACAAAACCTGCTTCCGGCTGCCGCGTATGCTTCACGCTTCGTGCATCCTGCGCAGCTCTACGAAGCGTTCGGCTCGCTCGCGATAGCGGCGCTCATGATGCTCGTCGTGCATCCGCGGAAACGATTCGACGGTCAGGTTCTCCTCTCGTTCTTGATCGGCTACGCAGCGCTGCGCTTCGGTCTCGAGTTCCTGCGCGCGGATGATCGCGGCGCGATCCTCGGATTGTCCACGTCCCAATGGATCAGTGTTCTGATCGTGGGTGCATGTGGCTACGCGTGGAATCTGCTCCAGCAGCGCGCAACCACCGTCTAGCGTGGCGTAGCGCTTC
>CAZWQH010000413.1:1756-4674 GCA_964635815.1 uncultured Sandaracinaceae bacterium | reverse complement strand
GCGAGAACGACGATGACGACGACACGTTCGTTTTGCCTTCCGACAAAACCGAGGACGAGTAGGCTCCTGCCGTGACTTTCCAAGATCTGATCCTGCGTCTGCAGCAGTTTTGGGCCGCGCGCGGATGTCTCATCGTTCAGCCGTACAACAGCGAAGTGGGTGCTGGCACCTTCAACCCGCATAGCTTCCTGCGAGCCATTGGGCCGGAGCCATGGAACGTCGCGTACGTAGAACCTTCACGCCGGCCGGCAGATGGGCGCTACGGCGACAACCCAAACCGGCTTCAACAATTTCACCAGTTCCAGGTGATCCTGAAACCGTCACCTCTGGACATTCAAGAGCTCTACCTCGAGTCGCTGCGCGCGCTGGGTACCGACCCCATGAAGCACGATGTCCGCTTCGTCGAAGACGACTGGGAGTCTCCAACTCTCGGAGCTTGGGGCCTCGGATGGCAGGTTTGGTTGGACGGACTCGAGATCAGTCAGTTCACGTACTTTCAGCAAGTGGGCGGAATCGACTGCAAGCCCGTGAGCGGCGAGCTTACGTACGGACTCGAGCGCATCGCGATGTACCTGCAAGACAAGGACGATGTGTACGACCTTGCGTACGGAGGCGAGGGCGGGAACGAGACGAAGTACGGGGACATCTTCAAACGCTCCGAGTGGGAGTGGAGCACATACAATTTTGAGCGTGCCGACGTCGGCCTTCAGTCGACACTGTTCGACGAATACGAAAAGCGCGCGCTTGATCTTGTCGGCGCGAGACTCGAGAAAGCCAAGGGCGGCGGCGTCCAGTACTTGGAAACCGATCCGATGAAACGATTGGTGCTACCTGCCTACGACTGCGTCGTGAAATGCAGCCACTACTTCAACGTGCTCGACGCGCGGGGCGCGATCAGCGTGACAGAGCGACAGCGCTACATTGCTCGAGTGCGTCACATCGCTCGCGCATGCGCAGAGTCGTTCTATGCACAGCGCGAGAAGATGGGTTTCCCTCTCGTTCGCACCGCCTAGTCGCATTCATGTCATCGAAGGACACGACGGTGGGTGTGGTTCTAGCTGCCGGCCTTGGCACACGTCTGCGACCGCTTACCGATCACATTCCGAAGCCAGCGCTCCCAGTCGCCAACCGACCTCTGTTCGAGTACGCACTGCGCGCCGTGCAAGGTGTGGCAGGCGCGGTCGGGCTGAACACTCATCACCTTGCGGACGTGGTCCGCGCCCTCACTCCTCCAGGTGTGGTCATCTCTCACGAACTGCACCTTCGAGGCACTGGAGGCGGCATCCGAGGGGTGTTCGATGCTCTCACCGCGGTGAGGGGCCACCAGTCCGCGGTTCCGAATGCGAACGTCGAAACCGTGGTGGTCATGAACGGCGATGTGCTTTTTGAAACGGACCTGATCGCTGCGATGGAAACTCATCGTTCTTCGCAGGCGTTTGCGACGATGATTCTTCGGCCCGCGCTGCGCGACGCGCTGGCGGTGGTGTCCGAGCGAAACGCGCGCGTCGTCGCGATTCACGGTGATCCAGCGCTCGTCGCCGGTCACAACAAGTGGATGTTTACCGGCGTACACGTCCTGTCTGCGCATGCGGCGCGTGCGCTACCTGAGACTGGCAGCGTGATCGAAGACGGCTACGCCTCGTGGCTACGCGCGGGCAAAATCGTTGCTGCGCACATCGTGTACGACGCCTTCATGGACCTGGGCGAACCTCGCACTTACTTGGAAGGGAATCTCGCCGCGCGTTCGTGGCCCACGGCCTCAGGGACACGCATCGCGGGGAATCTCGTGGCGGAGGGCACTTCGATCGACAACGTGGAATGCGCGGATTGCGTCATCGGCCCGCGCGTCACGTTCGCCACGTCCCTCAAGCTATCGCGCTGCGTCGTGTTGCCGGACACGCATGTGAAAGAAAACGCAACCGAAGCGATTCTCTCGCCGTGGTCAGTGCAACAGACGACGCGCGGCTAGTTGCCGCTCAGCGCGGCTAGTTGCTGCCGAGCCATT
Organism: uncultured Sandaracinaceae bacterium; assembly: GCA_964635815.1. GTDB lineage: Bacteria > Myxococcota_A > Polyangia > Polyangiales > JADJQN01 > CAZWQH01. The sequence continues at coordinate 2,669 of CAZWQH010000413.1, read as the reverse complement.
TGCAGAGAACCGCTGTGATGTTGTCCGGCCCGCCGTGCTCGTTCGCCTGTTCGCAGAGGCGCGCGCACGCAGCATGGAGATCCGCGGCCTTCGCGATGGTGTCGCAGATGTCTTCGTCTGGGACGACGCCACAAAGCCCGTCGGAACAAAGCAGGTACACGTCCCCGGGTTTCGGAGTGTCGAGCATCGTATCGACCTTCACGCTGTCCTTCATCCCAAGCGCGCGAACGATGATGTTCTTGAATGGGAAGTTCGGAACTTCTTCCTTGGTCATTCTTCGCATCTTCAGGAAGTCGTTGAGGAGCGAATGATCTTCAGTGAGTTGTTGAATCGCTCCGTCGCGCACGCGATACGCGCGTGAGTCACCGACGTGACCGATCAGCATGCCCTCGGGAACGGCGTGCAGGGCAACGATCGTCGTGCCCATGGTGCCGGCTTGCTTCCCGGAGGACTTGGCTTGCCATGACTGGAAGATGCGGAGATTCGCGAGTTTGACGCCGGTGATCAATCGGTTCTCGTCGTACCCACGAGCCTTGTCCATCTTGTAAGGCCAAGTCCGCTCGGGATCCTTCTCCGTGGAGTTGAAGAACTCGCTCATCGTATCGATGGCCATCTGGCTCGCGATTTCGCCCGCCTCGTAGCCGCCCATACCGTCGGCCACAACGCACAGACGAACATCGTCGAGCAGGATGTAGTTGTCTTCGTTCTGCTCCCGCTTCATGCCGACGTTGGACTCGCCGGCCGTTTGGATTCGGGGACTAGGCATGGATAGGTTCGTATTTCTATCAAGACCGCGATCCACTGGTCAATGAGAGACCCAATGCTACGAGATTGAAGTGGCCACCGACTCAGACTCCGGTGCTTCCCTAACCGCCGAGCGTGACGAGCTAATCGCCCTTGTCGGGGCCTGCAG
>CAZWQH010000413.1:0-1746 GCA_964635815.1 uncultured Sandaracinaceae bacterium | reverse complement strand
AAGCTTCCTGTCACAGGCGTCAGACTCAGGGGCTCGCTTCGTTCCTGACGGTCCGAGCGTCCCTGCGCATATTTTTGCGCATGTGGCGTCTCACCGCGGTCTGGCCGTGGATCCTCAGGTTTTGGGCGACGTTGGAGCCAGGCCGTCGCTTGCGGTCCTCCGTGACCAGGCCGCCGCCTGCACCTCCTGCGGACTTCATGAAGGTCGGACCCAGAGCGTTTTTTCGCGTGGCAGTGAGCAAGCCGAGCTCGTGTTCGTTGGCGAAGGGCCCGGGTATCACGAGGACCAGCAGGGCGAGCCTTTCGTGGGTGACGCGGGAAAATTGTTGGACAAGATGATCGTCGCGATGGGGTACGCGCGCGACGAGGTCTACATTTGCAATGTCGTGAAGTGCCGCCCGCCGCAGAACCGGACCCCGGAAAAAGACGAAGCGAGCGCCTGTTCGCCGTTTCTTCACGGTCAGCTGCGCGTGCTTCGCCCCAAGGCAATCGTCGCGCTTGGGAGATGTGCGGCGGAATCCCTTGGCGTGCTCAGCGCGAAGAGCTGGCGGGGCACATGGGGCACCCTTGGCAACGTCTTCGCCGACGAAGGCGACGCGCAGCTCGCGCAGATCCCGGTGATGCCCACTTATCATCCGGCCTTCCTGCTTCGCAGCCCTGAAATGAAGCGGGTGGTTTGGGAAGACCTTCAGAAGGTAATGGCTAGGCTTCGCGGGTGACGCTAGAGTCAGTTTCGTGCGAGCCGAGGAGCGCGACGACGATACCCTCCCGGGAATTCCTACCGGAGTCGACGACGCGAGCGAAGCGGAGGGGAGCGACCTCGACGATGCGGACTCCGCAGAGCTGATTGCGGATGACGTGCTGCTGCGTGAGACGCCAGCGAAGCCTGGTTCCCTCCCCGGAGCAGACGGCGCACCACACGATACCGCTCATGTCGAGCTCCCCGATACACAGCTCGAGCTCGAGAACGTCGATATGCGACGCGGAGAGCTTGAGGAGCCCGATGGCGGCTGGCTCGAAGGAACGGAACCATCGTTCGAGTTACCCCCGGGGCTCGAGGAGAATGACCTCGACGACACCGATGGGGATGTTCGCGTCGAACGAAATGACGATGCAGGCGCGGATGGCCTGCCCGACGCCGCGCTTGACGATCGTGAAGTCGTCGATCGTCTGGACTCACGGGTCCCGGGTTCCAAGACGACAGAAGAGGAGATTGGTTTCGCAGAGGCGCAGATCGACCCTCCCGAGGTGCGGGCGGAAGGCGTCCGTGTACAGGTTCGACTCGACCGGGACGCGGTGACGCCAGAATGGCCCCGAATCGAGCTTCTCCCGCCGGCCGCCACGACTTCTGCGTTTACGAGCCTCACGACGCCCATCGTTCCCGCTTTTTGCGCCCCGATTGTTTTGTGCGAAACCGAGTCTTCGCGGCTTGCAATCGCGCTCGTGCAATCGTCGACGGGCCGTCTGACAGTCCTGGAATCTCTCGATGAGCTCGCCGACGAGCTGATTGACGATACCTCCGACCGTGCAGGTTCGGACGACTCGGAGGATTCGAACGATCAAGCTTCGAGCGATACTGAAGCGGTTGTACGCCATGCCCTTCGGGGCCCCCGCGCCGGTCTGTTGCGAGCTGTACTTGCTCTAGTGTCCGACCGTGAGGTGGTCGTCCACGTCATGCTAACGACGAACGAGAACGCCGCTCTGATTATTCGCGTTAGTCGGGAAGAAGGACCCGTGCGGTGAGCGC
>CAZWQH010000412.1:0-4680 GCA_964635815.1 uncultured Sandaracinaceae bacterium | reverse complement strand
TTGCACGCATCCTCGACCTGCTTAAACACCGCTTCGACGTGTTCGCAGCGATGAAGAGCGACAAGTCCCTGGAGGCGCCGGATCTGTACTACGTCGGGTTTCATTTCGCCGAATCAGGTCATCCACTCGGTGAGGACTTGCTGCAGCTCGTGATCGACCGAGGCGGACGCACGAAGATAGGCACCATGGCAAAGAACAAGCTCAAGCTATTGAGACGCACTGAAGGTGACGACGCGTGAGCAACAACCAACCGAACCTCGGTCCATTTCTCGCCACATGTGCCGGACAGCTCACGTCTCACACGCCCATCTGGCTGATGCGACAGGCGGGTCGATACCAGCCTGAGTACCGGGCCATTCGCGCGAAGACCACGTTCGTCGAGCTTTGTCGTTCTCCGGATCTGGCCGCTGAAGTTACGGTGCTTCCGGTCCGTCAGGTCGGCGTCGATGCGGCGATACTTTTCGCCGACATCCTGCTGTTGCTCGAGCCGTTGGGTGTCGGTTTCGAGTTCACGAAGGACGACGGCCCACTGATTCGCAACCCAGTCCGCAAAGCAAGCGATGTCGATTCGCTCTCCGAAGACATCCGCGCGCGCGAGTCGCTTTCGTACGTCATGGAGACGATCAAGCGATCGCGAGAGGCGCTCCGAGCGATGGCCGCGCCGGGAGCTGTGCCGACTCCCTTGATTGGGTTCGCCGGTGCACCGTTCACGCTCGCGTCGTACGCGATCGAGGGTGGAGGCTCGAAGAACTACATCCTTACGAAGAAATTTATGCAGAGCGACAGTGGAGCGTGGCACGCGTTGCTCGCGAAGCTCACGCGGGCGGTCGCTGATTACCTCTGTGCTCAGATCGAAGCGGGCGCGCAGGCGGTGCAGGTATTTGACAGTTGGATCGGGGCTCTCGGGCCGCACGACTACGTTGCGTTCGTGCAGCCGCACATGAAGAAGCTTTTCGAGCTGGTCGGCGCCTTCGCCTCCCAGCACGCTGCGAAAACCAACGGGCCGCGCGTTCCGGTGATTCATTTCGGAACTGGGAATCCGGAGCTCATCCCTTACATGCGCGATGCGGGCGGTGACGTCATCGGGGTGGATTGGCGCATCGATTTTGCGGACGCGTCAGCGCGCCTGGGCAAAACCGGGATCATGGGCAACCTCGACCCGACATTGCTGCTCGCGCCGCATGAGAAGATGTTTGCGGGCGCGAAACGGATTCTGGATGCAGCGCGTGTCCGGGGAGCACCTGGACGCAACCGGCACATTTTCAATCTTGGGCACGGCGTGTTCCCAGAAACGCAGGTGGATCAAGTTCGCGCGCTCGTGGACTACGTTCACGAGCACAGTGCTGCGGAGGCCGCACGCACCGCCGACGTCAACTCTCCGTGACGATGAAAACCCTCGACGTCGCCATTCTAGGGGGGGGAGTAACGGGGCTAGCCGCCGCGCATCGCGCGATTGAGCTGGGCGCGACGAATGTCCGTGTGTTCGAAGCGAGCGATCAGGTTGGCGGCCTCATTCGGAGTGAACGCACGCCCGACGGATTTCTGATCGAGCACGGACCGGAGTCGTTCATCACGGACAAGCCGTGGGCGGTGGCGCTCGCCAAACGTCTCGGAATCGAAGATCAGCTGATCCAGACGCAAGCCAACGCGCGTCGCGCGCTCGTCGTGCGGCGTGGACGCCTCGAACCCATTCCCGTCGGATTCGAGCTTCTTGCTCCGACTCGGATTCGCGACTTCATCCGATCACCGGTGCTCTCTCCAATGGGCAAGGCACGTGCGCTTCTTGACATCGTCCTTCCCTCGCAAGAGCGCGAAGACGAAAGTCTCGCGTCGTTCGTTCGGCGGCGATTGGGCAATGAGGTCTTCGAGCGTCTCGCGCAGCCTCTCGCGGGTGGAATCTACGGTGCGAACCCGGAGATGCTCAGCGTACATTCTTCTCTGCCGCGATTCGTCGAGGCGGAGCAACAGTTCGGAAGCGTGATACGAGGGCTTCGCGATCGCGCGCGCAAGCGAATGTCCGGGACAACTGGGGGGCCTGGCGTCGACCGGACAATCGCCGCTGGCGCTCGATACGGCCTATTTACGACGTTTGCCAACGGCATGCAGACGCTCACGGACGCGCTCGGGCGCAGCGTGGGTGAGCGAGTCTCCACGCACTCTCAGGTCGTTGCGTTGCGTCGCATGCCCACCGCATCGCCTGCGGGTGAAACTTGGCGTCTGGCGCTCATGACGCGAACTGGTCTGGAGACCGTGGATGCAAGGCGCGTGATTGTCGCGCTGCCTGCCCATCGAGCCGGCGAGCTGCTCGCGCACTCGGACTCCGGTCTTTCAGAAGAGTTGAGAGCTATTCCGTACGGCTCGGGAGCGGCAGTTACGCTCGCGTATCGGCGTGACCAGATCCACGCCAGCCTGAATGCGTCGGGGTTCGTCGTCCCCGAAGTCGAGGGACTTGCTGTCATTGCGTGCACTTGGTCGAGCGTGAAGTGGAACGCTCGCGCGCCGCACGAGCACGTTCTTCTGCGCGCGTTTCTTCCCGGGGATGCAGTTACGCGTGGGGTTGCCGATGACGATTTGATCGAAGCGGCGCGTCGAGATGTCTCGCGTCTCATGCGGATCACGGGAGCGCCCATCTTCGCGCAGCTGGATCGGTGGGTGCGATCGATGCCTCACTACATCGTGGGTCACGACGCGCGTGTGACGCGAATCCGCGGGCGCGCGCAAGCGCTTACCGGGCTGGCGCTCGCGGGGAACGCGTACGACGGTGTGGGGATCCCCGATTCGGTCCGCAGTGGCGAAACCGCGGCAGCACATGTCACCCGTACCTAAAGGCGACGATCAGTTTCCGGCTTGAGTGCTCGTGGTGTCGGCCGTGTAGAGGAACGTGAAAGTCACATCCTGGACCTTCGTATTTGGGTCGGTCGCGACGATCTTCCAGTCGCCGTTCAAAGGTGTCCCTTCGAGAGTCATCGCGTTTACGCGGCGGTAGCTTCGGGCGGCGGGGCTGTCGGTTCCCACGACCTTGAAGTTGCCAATCTGGCTGGCTCTTCCAGTCGGATCGACGAGATTGAACTGAACAACGCGGCCTTCGCGTTGGCCTCCATCCACAAACGTCCATTCGATGAGCACGTCACGAACTCTGGCCGGTGTTGAGATGGACGCGACGACGGTTTGAGCCGGAGGTCCGGGAATTGGAAGTCTGAACCGCGCTACCGCGTCCAAGGAGAATCGACATTGGGTATCCGCGCCGTCGATCTTCTGGTTGGCGTTGTCATCGATACCGTTGGTGCAGAGTTCCAGACCGTGGACGCGCGGTGCGAACACGCTGCGATCTTCGTAGTCCGCTCCAAGGTACCCAAGCGCAGCGACCGATCCGGCGAACTTCCCGCTGAAATACTCGTAGCTCAACCACATGTAGCCCGGTGCGACGCTGTGTTTGGAGGTTCGGGCCGTGCCCCAGCTGTTCTTCATCAAGAAGAAGCCACGTACTGTCCGGCTCGGGTCGATCGCTCCGTTCGCGTCGATGGCAGGAAACGCGAGGTCGTCGTCCCAGCCGACGATCACAAACGCGTGCCCGCCCGTCGAAGGTTCATTCGGCAGTGGGGGGAGGACGACCCCTTGGTCGTGATAGCTCGCGTTGTAACGAACCCCGAGTGCAGCTTCACCCCACGCCTGATCGTAGACGGGTGCGATCGCAGCGACGGGTCCATTTTCGTCTGTGATGTGCGTCTTGATCCCTTCGACCGTGGGTGTGAGGCGAACGGGCTTTGGTGCGCCTTGGCGCGTTGCTGCCGGCTTCGGCGGCGCGCCGTTCGTGAAGCAGTAGGCGAAGCCGACGCTGTTCGCGCACTCTTCGGTTCGGCTCCGTTGGGGCTCGTACGGCCAGACGCCTTCGGACACGACACCGTGAGTGTTCGCAAGCTCGAGAGTCGTCTCGAGCGCGTTCGCTTCACCGAACCAGTTGGAGCCGCGATCCGATTCGGTCTTGCCGAGCCAGTACAGATCCTGCTCGCTCACATCGAGTCGGGGTACCCCCGCGGCGACTCTCGTCGCTTCGATCAGTGCGGCTGCTGCGAAGGCGGCGCAGGTTCCGCGCTGTCCTTGATGCACAACGGGCGTCATCTGCGCCAGGAGCGAGGTGTGCTTCGCGGCGAACGATCGGTCGGTCGCCGGCGCCGCGATAGTCTCGAGTGAATCGCTCTGAGCGACTAGCGCCTCGATGGAGTCGCGCGGTGCAATCGCTTCCTCGGATCCGTCCGACTGCGGACTTGAAAGGGGCTCCCCGGAACCGAGCTCACTTGCGGTGCAGCCTGCGAGCGCAAGCATGATGGAGGCGGTTACTGCGCAGCGAAGACACGAGGCCGAGAGATACATCGGACGGGTGACTTGCAAGGAACGGTCCTGTTACGGCTCAGGACCTCAAAAGGCGAACAGCACGGAATCACCGGACATTCTACCGATACCATTGGTGCGTTTGTGACGCAGTCTCCCAGCTCGGGGGGGCGCCCCCTGGCTACCGAAAACGTGAGTAGCCGTTCAGTCATCAGTTGGGGACGTGAGACACGCGCTAGTACGTGCCGTACGTCAGTCGGATGAGATCGTCACGAAGATTGGGACCCGACGAGGTCCACACGTTCCCGTCGCCGACCGCCGTGCAGCGATCTCCTTGGACGCGCCACACGG
>CAZWQH010000411.1:0-4713 GCA_964635815.1 uncultured Sandaracinaceae bacterium | reverse complement strand
CCCTTGCGACCGCCGAGATTTGTGGGCACACAATCGGAGTGCTGCGTGCGCGATTGGCTACGGCGCCAACCGCGCTCGAGCCCGGCGAGGCATGCCGCGATTCGGCCGGCGTCATTGTCCGTGCTCTACGAGGAGCGCTGCTTCTCGAGGAGATCGAAGACGAAGCCGGGACCATTCGACGCGGGACTTCAATTCACGCACTACTCGGCGAGGGCGCAAGAGCGAGTAATGAGTAGTGCCTCGCTCTCGACCAGCTGAACGGTGAAGTCCGTGAGCCTGCGCAGCGTCGCCTCCCGTTGCTCTGGCGCAATTGCACTGACGATCGCTCGCAGGTTTTCGAGCGCAACGGTTTTCCGGTCGTGCGCGATGAGGAATCCGTACTCGAGCTCACCCATCCAGCGTGTGATGACTGAATGATCACGCCTCCGATGCGCGCAGATGAACGATTTCTCGAGGCGAGGTGAAATCCCCGGGTCGAGGTGCTCGTAAACAGCGTGCTCGGTGACCAACGTTCGCAGCGTAGGGTTGCGCACCAAGACGCAGTCCCAAGCGAAGGCTGATGGCGGCAACGTTTCCTCAGGCGCCGCCTCCGAATATCCCGCGCGCCACACCATCATTTCAAGGTCGATGAGGTCCTGTACTTCTCGTTTGGCGCGCGCCCGAACGAACTCCGCAAGCTCCAAAGCGGCGTCGCGAAAGAACCGAGTGCTCCAACGACCCTCCTGAATGAATGAGCGAAATGCGTCGTCTTGCTCCGTGCGCGTGGCCAGTCGTGAAGCGCGGGGGCAAATCATCTCGAAGGTCTCGCGAGTCCGCTGCGCTCGCATGGCCTCGTACGGATTTCCAAATGGCCCCTCAAGGGATTCGACGTAGTCAGGGCGCATGGTGCACCGCAGGTTGCGTCGAGACTTGATGCCGTGAGAGGCCAGCGACGTACGCGCGCTCCACTCGTGCGATCTCGCTCATCAGCAAAGGCATCGAAGGCACATTCGTGTCCCGTTCGACGAGCACCGAGCGCGGGCCCGTGCGAGCAATGGCGCGCGTCAGTAGATCGAGAACGCTCGCCTCGGCGTCCTCGCCGTGGGTGTCAATTCGCAGGCCGTCCGCTCGGATCTCATGTCCGGCGACGTGGAACAAACCGACGCGCTCGGCCGGAATCGCATCGACATACGCAGCCGGATCGAAGCCGTGGTTGCTCGCGTTGACAAACACGTTGTTCACATCGAGGAGCATCGACGCGTTCGTCCTCTCGAGAAGCTCGAGAATGAACGTGAGCTCGCGCAGCGGGTCCGTCCCGCGCGGGGCTCCATACGTGGACGCATTCTCCACAAGAATGGGAAGCTCGAGCGCGTCTTGAAGCTCATTAACGCGGTCACACGCATGCAGCAGCCCCTCCGGCGTGTACGCACCGGGGAGCAGGTCGTGAAAAAATCCGCCCGCGGACTCGGTTACCGAGAGATGGTCCGAGTACCAAGGAGCCCGAACTTCTCGGAGAAATCCGCGCAGTGCGCGTAAGTACTCCGTCTCGAAGCGACTGCGATTCATCAGTCCAAGCGTAAGCCCGTGGATCGAAAGCCTGGCATCGCGTTCGAGTAGATCTGAGACCACGCGGCGGTAGAAGCCATAGCGTTGAATGTAGTTCTCTGCGTGGAGCTCGAGAAATGGCAGAGTGCGCAACTCCGGCGCAGTCGCGTGCTCGACTCGAAACCCGAGGCCAACCCCGGGAGCCCAAGACTTGAAGATCAAGTTCCTCCGATGTCCGTTCGACTGTGCCGCGCGCTGCTCGGCTCGGAAGGCTTACGGCGTTTTGCGACCGGTCACAACCAAGCAGAAACAACAAAGGACCGGAGCGCGCGTTCGTGACCGCTCGGTCACATCGCGGTGAGCTCCGATCCTTCGGCAGGTGACTTCAGCGCGGGGTGGTGGTGGTGGTCGTCGTCGAACCGGTCGTCGCCGTGCCGGCTGCGCCGCACGAAGCCGCACCGCACGAGGCCTGGCCTCCTGCAGCTGGCGTCGTGGTCGTCGTCGTGGTGCTCGTCGAGCTTCCGCCGGAGGAGTTGCAGCTGGCCTGACCGGACGCGCCCGTCGTTCCGTCGGTAGAGTTGCAGCTCGCCTGGCCCGTCTGTGCGGTACCGGTCGTGGTGGTCGTCTCGGTGTTCGCGGGCGTGCTGCCGCCGCAACCAGTGAGCGAGATCGAGAGGAGCGACGCTGCCGTTAGAATGAGTGAAGTCTTGTCCATGGTTTTCTCCTAGGTTCCTTACGCTGACAAAGCGACCAACGAATCTCTTCGCGCGAGGCAAGCGCACAGCGCGCTTCGACCTTGCTCGCCTCTAGGTACGCAGTACGTCCCTTCGAGTTACAACGGATCGACAGAATCGAACGAAGTCAGTGCAACGGGCGCGTAGCTTCGCACAGAGCGCGAGCAGGCACCTTGAAATTCGCATGACTTCGCATCAGGCCCAACGGTGAAACATCGGCCTCCCGTTGGCACGAGAACGCAAGCGGTCGAGAGAGAGCACCGCATGTATATCCGATACTCGAGCCCGTTTTCACGATCTCGGAGCGCGCATTCAGCGGCGGTGACTCAGTACGCTTTGATGACTTCGCGTGGCGGTCGTTCGACAGAAATAAGGGCGCTCGTGATGAGCTCGCCTTCACCACGCTGGAGCAAGATCGAATCGCCGACAGAAGGCACGCCGATGTTGGGGGTGACGCCGCCGTTCGAGTGGAACTTGAGACCGCCCGTGACCGCGTATCCGCTGGCCTGATGTCCCCGCAACCACTCTCCGGATTTGCGATCGCGCACCGCCACGACATGGTACTTGCGCGTGTGATACTCGGTGTTGCGGGTTACAAACACGTTGTGAACGCGACGTTCAGCTCCGGAGTAGGCCATAGATATTTCTCCCACCACTCGACGTATAGTGGCCGCGTTTCAAAGTTGCAAAAATTCGGCAGCAGGAATTGATCATGGAACCCGAACGCTCACTTCCGTTCATCCTCCGTCCCGATAACTTCACCCCGCCCGCGCGCACTCCATGGGGTGGGCAGCGAATCCGTGAGCTCAAGCGAGAAGCCTTTCGTACTTGGGGAATTCCTACGCACGCGGGAGTCGTTGGTGAGTCATGGGAGCTGTCGTACGGCCCCGAGTACCCAAGTCGATCGATCGATAGCGGTTCGCTCGCCTCCTTCATTGCGGACGATCCTCTGGCGATCTTGGGTGACGAGGCTCTCGCCGGACGTCGAGGAACCGCGTTGCTCGTAAAGCTTCTCGACGCCGCAGAGAATCTCTCGGTCCAGATCCATCCAACGGATAATTCCGAGCTCTTGATGGACGGTGAATCAGGAAAACCCGAGTGCTGGTACGTGACGCACGCGCAGCCCGGAGCGGGTGTGTACTTCGGCCTTCGCGAAGGAACGAATCGCAATGAGATGGCGGCGCGCCTTTCAGGAGGAGGCGACTGCAGTGAGCTTCTCGAGTTTGTTCCTGTCCGCGCTGGCGACTTCTTCGTGGTCGAGCCAGGGACGGCGCACGCGATCGGTGCAGGGGTAACGCTCGTAGAGCCTCAACTCGTGGTGCCAGGGCGAAAAGGTATTACTTGGCGCTACTGGGACTGGAACCGAAAGTACGATTCGAAAGGTACGGCAAGCGCCACAGGAGAGCCCCGCGAGCTTCACGTGGCACAAGCGCTCGCCGTTACGGCCTGGAATGGCCCGCGTTCGGGGGAGCTGGTTGCCCACGCGCGCGCGCGTGCGAAGCCTCCCGCGCTGGACGCCGCAGTCGAACACTTGGAGTTGCTAACGAATGCGACAATTGCTCTGTCAGTGAGCCGAGTGGCGGGAACGGGGCGGACCACTTTGCGACCCGCCAGTACGCTTCGAGCCCTAACTGTACTCGAAGGCCACATCACGATCGAAGCTGGGACCACCCCCACGCGTTTGGTCGCGGGAATGACGGCGGCGCTGCCCGCTTGTATGCAAGCAGTCGAATGCAACTTCGACCGCGGCAGTTGCATCGTATCGCGAGCAACGCTTCCAACTCCGGCCAAGTAGGCTCGCGGCGACCCATTCTCCAAGGAACAACATGGCTCGGGCGCTTGACGGCCCCCCGTCTACATTGAACATTCGCGCGCGTCATGAGCTCGAAAACCGAGGGCACGAGGACTGGCGTCGAACCACGCGTCACCATCGTGATCCCGATCTACAACGAGGAAGCCATTCTGCAGTCTGCGGTGGTCGACTTGCTCGACCGGCTGCGCGAGTTCGACTGGCCGTACGAGCTCATTCTCGCGGAGAACGGATCTAGGGACCGGACCGTCGCAATCGCGGATGAGCTTTCTGCACGCTTTCCACAGGTGCGAAGCTTCAGCCTCGGCGAACCCAACTACGGCAAGGCGCTTCGCAAGGGAATGCTCGACGCACGCGGTGAATTTGTCCTGTGCGATGAAATCGATCTCTGCGACACGGATTTCTACAAGCGAGCGCTCGCGATACTCGAAACCGGCGAGGCGGAGCTCGTGATCGGAAGCAAGCTCGCACCCGGAGCAAGCGATGAGCGTCCAGCGTTGCGACGCGCGGGCAGTCACGTTATCAACGGAATGCTGCGGGTGGCTCTCGGATTCCGCGGCACGGACACCCACGGACTGAAAGCGTTCCGCCGCGATGCAGTGGCTGCGTTGTTCGATTTTGGCTTTCAGACGCTCGGTCTGCATC
>CAZWQH010000410.1:0-4716 GCA_964635815.1 uncultured Sandaracinaceae bacterium | reverse complement strand
GACAAGAACCTTCAAAACAAAGGCGGCGCGGCCTGGCGCTCGTCGCGCTCGTGGCAGCGACACTCGCGACGCACTACCCGGCCACGGCGCGGGCGTACCCCCACCCGTTGGCAAATCGGCGGCTACCGGCTCAACGCGTACGCAGTGTGCAGGCACGCGCAAAATCCGCGGTCGAACTTGCCTCACGTCATCCAGCGAGTGAGCCGGAGTTCGCAGCACGGGACGCATCGAGGGTTCGCGCGGCGGTGCGCGCGGCGCGCTCGCCGCGAGTCTGGCACAGCGTTCATGGTTTCCGAGCGCTGTCGCGGCGCTTGGGGGGGAGGGGCCAGCGTGAGGCGGCCGATCGAGCGGCCCTCCACGCGGCAGAGATTATTAGCGACTACGCGAGTACCCGTCCTTTGAACGAGCGATCACGCCTCTACGTGCGAGCCGCGGAGGAGAGTTTAGGGAGCTCCACGCCGGGTCGCGTCAATGCGAGCGAGAATCTTTGGCGTGCTGCTCAGAACTACGGAATGGCGTACGAGAGCGCGGTGCGAGCAGGTAGCGATCCGTCCCCGATTCTGCACGCTCTCCAAGCCCTCCCTAGCCCTGCCGTTCGAGGTCTATTGACGAGCACGTTTCAACGGGTGGCGCGCAACGCAGAGTCGCGAGGGAACCATTCTGTCGCAGCGGACCACTATCTCGCGGCCGCGCGTGCCCTTCACGCGGAGTCACCGAACGCCCCTTTGGTTGATACGCTGGTCATGCAGGCAAATACGTCGGCGCGCGCCTCGGGCGATGTGGTTCGCCTCCGCCAGGTCAGACGAGCTGCGGGAGAACTGGGGGCGGTTGCGGCCGACTGAAGAGCCCGGCGCTGACCACCCACCGGTTGTGCGGCGGACGCATTTCTTTCGCCCAAATTTCCGCGCCAACGCAAATCGTGCGCGCCGAACCCTGCTTGAGGAAGACGAGGTGCGGCTTTCTGGCTGCCTTCGCTGGTACGAACAATGCAGTTCGAAGCGCAAATGACCAAACCGATCCCAACTGTCTCCAAGTACATGTCGACGAGCCCGCACTCGATCGGGCCCGACCAAACGTTGGCGCAAGCTCAGCACGTGATGCGTGAGCACGCGATCAGGCATCTCCCCGTGCTGTCGGGTGGAAAGCTCGTTGGGATGCTCACCAGTCGCGACATCGCGTTGGTGGAGTCGCTCAAAGATGTCGACCCGAAGAAGGTGACCGTGGAGGACGCAATGACGAACGAAGTCTACGCCGTCGCTCCCGAGACCCCACTCGACAGCGTCGTTCGCGAGATGGCTTCGAAGAAGCATGGGTCTACCGTGGTGACACAAAATGGACACGTCGTGGGCATTCTCACCACGGTGGACGTCTGCTCAGCACTCGCGGAGCTGCTTCACGGAAGACTCCTGCACTAGATCGAGGCGGACGGATGCGCGTGCTCGGATCTAGAGAGCCGAGACGCTGACGATCAGCATCTCCCGCAGCCACGTCGGCGGCGCGACGAGATACAGACGAAGCTGCGAACCGTCGCGACGCACCGCGAACGCGGCGGTTTGACCGACCGTTGTCGGCCGGTCGCGCAATGTGGCGATTGGGAGCGCGGCTGCGGAGGCGAACCGTCCCGGCGAAAACAGCCCGGCAAACAAGACCTCTTCCGCACCGATTCCGGCGATCATGTCGCTGCTCGCGCGATCGGCATCAGGGTCGTCGGCGAGCGACCCCGGCGTTGCACCGCCCGCCAATCGGACTGTGAGTTGCGCCATGTCTTCGGACGACGCAGTTGCGATTCCTTCGCGAATGGTGTCGAGCGCAACAACCCACGAGTTGTCTCTCGTGTAGAGGCCTACGCGTGGCCGCTCTGCAACCGCGTCCTCGCATGGATACGCCGCGCGCAGGCTCACGTTTCCGTCCGCTTCGGCGATTGCGCTGAATCCGCGCATGCGTGCAGTGCGCCGACATCCTGCAAGCGTTCCGATCACGGATTGCACGTACGGAACTGCAAGCGCACCTCCGATTCGAGCCGAGATCGGATCGCGAGTTTCACCCGCATTCGCGTACCAGAACGCGGGCCCATACGCGCCGCCGCTCGCGCCCACGACGGCGTGCCGGCCACGACGCGCAGCGAGCTCGGCAAACGCTGCTGCGACGGTGGCTTCGTTCCGCGCATCAAGACGGCGTCCTGCGACTTCGCGCATGTTCGCAAGCAAACCCGAACCGACTTGCTCGTCGGGCGCGAAAACGAACGCGAGGGCTGTTTCCGAGGGCAGTTGGCGAACCACCGAGGCGTGCGTCAGCGTCACGGCGTCGAGGCTGCGAGAGAGAGGAGAAGCGTCCTTTACCGCTGCGTGCAGATCGAGAACGAATCGGCGCGGATTTGGATCAAGGGAGATGCGAATTCCCTCTACGTCAGGAAGATAGGCGAGCCAGCGCGAAAGTCGCCCCCGCACGCTTTGAATCAAAGCTTCCGGATCTCCGAGCGTTGGCGCTCCCGCGTGCGCCGCACGTTCGCGCTGGGCGGATCCGAGAAGACTTCGCGACCACGCTTCGAGATTCGTGTCCGCAAAGGATCGCAACTGAGAGATCCCGCGCGAAGTGATGTCGATCGCGATCTCGGGGGTCGCATACATGCTCGCTCGCGTCGCTACGTATGGAGCCAGCGACCGTGTCAGAGCAGGATTCTGTCCAAAAACGAGAACGTCTTTGGGAGGCGCTCCAGGGTTGGTCGAGTCCGCGACGCCTCGGTGCAGCAACGCAAGCGCGGTCGGAGTGTCTACGATCGCAATCGGCTCGCCGTTGCCTGGAGCGGCTCCGCTGGCTGCACGCATGGCCTCGCCGCGGACCTGAATTCCGAAGATGGTTTCGAATCCGGTCGGCGTACGAACGACGACAACGGACGTCTTCGCATCATCTGGGATGGCCCGCGTAACGTTCGGCGGAATGCCGCCCATCATTCGATAGACCAGATCACTCGTGTTCGAGGGAAGGAGGGTCGCGACAGGACTAGCACCGAGCGCTTGCTTGATAGATCCGAGAAGCGCTGTCGTCTCTCCTATCGCGACTTCGAGCACAAGCTCGCTGGGCGCGTTCGCTGGGGGCCCCGTTGGCACCACTACCGCGGTTGTCGTTGGGCTAGGCGGTTCAGCGGTCTGGTTCGTCAGCGCTTTGATGCGATCACACGACGCGATCAGCACGCTCGACGAAGTGATCAGAACGTACAACGTCGCTGCGCACGGGAGGTGAGGACGAATCACGCGCGAACATTACCAGTGAGCAGTTCGTTTGGCCCGCGTTTGTGCTATCGCCATTGAGATGCGATCGCGTGACGTGCTCGGGTCTCGCGGACCATTCGCTACGACCGTTTCGAGCTACGAAGTTCGAGAGGAACAACTTCGATACGCGGATGCGGTCGAAGTGGTGGCGGCTCACGACGGCGTCCTCCTTGCGGAGGCCGGGACTGGAACGGGAAAGACGTTCGGATACCTTGTGCCTGCGATCCTGTCCGGCCGGCGGGTGATTGTTTCGACCGCCACGAAGGCGTTGCAAGACCAGATCATGGAGCGCGACATCCCGCGCATTCGCGAAGCGCTTGGAACCATGGGCGTGGAGTTCTCCGCGGCGTGCTTGAAGGGGCTGTCGAACTACGTATGCATGCGCCGGTTCGACGAATTTCTCCGGTCACCCGATGTCGATGCGCTCGATGAGATGGGACGGCGACGGTTGCCGATGCTTCTCGAGTGGCGAGGCACCACGCGCACCGGTGATCGGTCGGAGCTCGCGGCGTTTGCGGAGAACGAGGATCTGTTCATGCACATCGCGAGCGGCGCGAGCACACGCATTGGCCCCAAGTGCACGTACTACGACGCGTGCTTCGTTACGAAAGCGCGTGAGACCGCAGCCGCGGCGGACGTGGTCGTCGTGAACCATCATCTCTACTTCGCAGATCTGCGAGCGCGTGCAGAAGGCGCTCCGGGTTTCCTCCCGGACCACGATGTCGTCATCTTCGATGAAGCGCATCACCTCGAAGAAGTTTGCAGCGAGTTTTTCGGCTCACGCATATCGACGAGCGAGCTCGAGGCGTTTGCTCGAGAGACCGAGCGCGCCTCGCTTGATCAACCGGATGTTTCGCGACTCGCACAAGGCGTTGTCCGCTCTGGCATCACTATGTTCGCGGAGCTTGCCCCGCTGGCCGCCGAGGGCACGCGTGCATCGCTTGAGCCTGAAGACTGGACATCGGAGCGAGTCACTTCCGCTCACGCATTCGACGCAGCGCTCGAAGCCTTTGCACTAACGGCCAAGCGTTACGCGGGTGCTGCCTACGAAGAGACCGTGCCCGGAGCGGCCGCCCTGATGGTTTTCGCAGCGCGAGCGCAACGGTTGCGACAAAGCTTGGACTTCGTGATGGAGGCAACACGCAATCGCGCGGCAGCGTGGGTCGAACGGCGCGGACGGACGCTCGTCCTTGGCGCTAACTTGGTCGACGTCGGCGGGGTCTTTCGTGAGCACGTGCTTGGAGGAACGCGCGCGGTAGTTCTCACGAGCGCGACACTCACCGTGGATGACTCGTTCGCTTTCCTCCGTTCTCGATTGGGTATCCAGGGAGAAGTGGATGAGCTGGCCGTTGCGTCTCCGTTCGATTTTGTAGAGCAAGCCGCGTTGTTCTGCGCACGCGAAGCGCCCAACCCAAGCGAAGGGACGCACATCGACTATGTGATCGGG
>CAZWQH010000409.1:0-4743 GCA_964635815.1 uncultured Sandaracinaceae bacterium | reverse complement strand
GAGCGCTTCGCTGACCGGTGTCGATGTTCCGCGCACCACTCGAAGCGTGGTGTTGATCAGCTCGATTCTGGTTGGAGTGGTCGTCGCGTACGCAGGGCTGATCGGTTTCATCGGCATTGTCGTCCCGCATGCTGTGCGAGTCGTGTTCGGGGCCAGCTCGAAACGTGCAATCCCGCTGAGCGCTCTGTACGGGGCCTCCCTACTGATCGTCTCCGACGCCGTCGCTCGTGGTTTGACGGCAACGATCGGAACCGAGTTACCCGTCGGTGCCGTAACGGCCGCGTTCGGATGCCCGGCGTTCGTCGCTCTTATGGTTTCGAAACGTCGGGTTACGCGTGCCTGAGCAGAATGTGTGCGACGCGGATGACCCAGACCAAAATGGCGCTGCCAAAGAGTACGGGTGCGAGGATGTGAAGACGGAGGCGCACAAAGAGCTCCGCCGGGTCTTCCATGCGTAACGCAGCGTAAATCGCGATCGGCACGAATACGCACGTGGCGATGAAAAGAGGGACACCGAACGGATTTGCGATGACCGCTGCGAGGACGTTTCCGCGGATCATGTTCGCGAAGGCCGTCGTGAGACCGCAGCCAGGACATGGCAGACCGGTCATTAGCAAAAAGCCACAAGGTGGGAGCCCAAGCTGAGTGTGGGTACCGAATCCGCTCGCGGACGGCGTGAGATAGGCGGCGGTCGCAAGAACCAACACCGGCGGCACTGCGGAAAGCCCCCACCCGAGCCTCCGAAGACGAAGCGTCTTCTCACTGACCGGAGGCGCACTATTCATCGCGAGGTAGGGTGGCGTGCGCTGAACGCGTGCGCAAGAAGCGAATCGCGTGTTACCGTCGCTCTCGTGTCGACCAAAGGCGCATCCAAGCTGCTCGATGGCTACAACAACAATGTTCGTCATCGCGGCAAGGTGTTTCACATCCAAACCGAGGATTCCGGTCTGAAACACCCTCACGTCATCACCCATTTGTTTGCGGACGGCGGGCGCATCATCTCCACGAAGAAGACCAGCTACGCCGAGCACATTGATGCCGCGGGCGACCTTCAGACCGTCGTTCGTAAGGTGATGCAGGAGCAGCACAAGGCGATGTTCGCGGAGCTGCGCGAGGGCAAACACGACAGCGAGATTGGCGCAGACGCCGCACCTGCCGAGGCGCCTTCCGCCGAGCGACGCAAGGGCGATTCACCGCCCGCGGTAGAAGCGGTTTCGACCGAGAAAAAGTCGTACGTCCCGTTCGATACGTCTCCTCGGCGGCAGCTTCCTGCGGCTACACTTGTCGAGCGTTCGCTCGATGAAGTTATTTTGAGCTACCTTGCGGACGAAATCGGTGACTCGGCGTAGTGACATATCTCCCGACCGGCAAGCCATCCGGAGTGACATAGCTCCCGACCGGCAAGCCATCGGGAGTTGCGGCGTCGCTGAATCGTGAGCACTGAGTGGGAGATCCGGCGGACGCACAAGAAAACCAGCTCCCACGAGGCACCCTCCTCGATGGGCGCTACGTAGTTGAAGAGCGGATCGGCGCAGGTGGAACTGCGATCGTGTATCGCGCGCTGGACCGATCGCGCGGTGACCAAGCGGCGATCAAGGTCATGCGCACGGCTATCGCGCGGACGGAGGAGATCGAGGCGCGGCTAAGACGCGAGGCGGAACTCTTGGCGAAGCTTGACCATCCGGCAATCGTTCAGTTTCGTTCGATCGGTCGCACGCCCAACGGGACTCCCTACATCGCTCTGGAGCACCTTGTCGGGCATTCGTTGAGCGCAGTGTTGCGCGCGCACGGTCCGCTCGATGTCCAGGCTTCTGCCCGTGTCGTAACGCCGGTCTGCGCTGCGCTGTACTTCGCGCACCAGCACAAAGTCATTCACCGAGATCTCAAGCCAGAGAACATCGTGATCGTGGATGGTCCGCAAGGTCAGACCGTGAAGGTCTTGGACTTCGGTGTCTCCAAGGCGCTCGACCTCGTGCGCCTTACGATGTCTGGCGAAGTACTTGGCACGCCGCGCTACATGGCTCCAGAGCAGCTTGCGGGTGCCAATGACCTCGACGAGCGGGTGGACGTTTACGCGCTCGGGGTCGTTCTGTTCGAGTGCCTGGTCGGGCGTTCGCCGTTCGACGTTGTTTCAGCGAGTGATCTGATCGTCGCGATTCTTCACGGACGACGCTTGTCGATTCAGGCCGTCGCTCCTCAGATCCCAGCTGCGATAGCCAGTGTTGTCGAAAGCGCTCTGTCGACGAATCGCGATCAACGTCCCGTATCGGCTCCCGCGTTCGCCGACGCTTTTTTGCGAGCGTTGCCTCCACGCGCTCCCATCGGTATGGCGCAGGTGGTCGGGATTCGGACCGGCCCGCGAACGGATCCGTTTGGTACGCAACCGATGGGCGGCGTGGACGCAGCCGCGATTCGGCAGCATGCGCTCGAGAGCGGAAACGCGACGACCCTCGATGCTGGGGTCATGGCAGCGGCGTACGATCCGCGGGCGACTCAAGCCATCGGTGGATTTGATAGCCAGCTCGCGGCCGTGTTGCAGCAGCCGCGGCACGTGGTGATCGAGCGGGGCCAGGAACAGACCGAGCCTGCGAGGCCTGCCGCAATGGGATCCGCGGGAACCGCGCTCGCACGCCCCGTAGTGGAGTTTGCGATGCCCGACGGCGTGCGGGTCGGGAATACCGCGACATCACGACATTTGCCGTACGCCTCAGGAACCAGGCCGAGCGACCTTCACTACGACGACGATGGGCGACCCGCGCCGGAGATCCCAACCAACAGCGCGCTGGTCATCATTCCTGCGGTCATCATCGGCGCGCTCGTTGCTGCGGGTGCGGTCTACTGGTGGACAACGAGCTCGAGGAGCGTCGCTCGGGAGGAAACTTCGCGTCTCGTCGTCGCGGACGCCGCGATTCCGAGCGGAAACCCGCTCGATGCTGCACTGGCACCTCTGCTCGAAGTCCCTACTGTCGCCACGCCTCAGAGCGAAGCAGAAGACGAAGAGCCCCGTGAGGTGAAGGGACGAGTGAGGCGCCGTCGCGATGCGAGCGCGGAAGTGCGGGCTCCGGATCCGGCGATCGAGACACCTCTAGCAGAGAGTCCTCTCCAGATTGCACGGCGTGCGCTCGCTGCCAACGATTCGGCCGCGTGCTTAGCCGCGATTGGTAGCGGAAGTCAGTTTGGCGCGCTCGGGATCAAGATCCGCGCAGACTGCCTCCGGATCGGAGGCCAGAACGACGATGCGATTCGCGAGTATCACCGCTTTTGTCGCATCGGCCGAGATCACCCCGCGATCGGGGAGGTTCGTCGCGCGGCGGAAAATCTCGGGGCGCCCTGTCCGTGATGGCGCGCTCGTTCAGCCACTCGTGTCCATGTTGGTCAACCACAGGGCGGCCGCACCTCGAACTCCGCTCGCATCTCCGTGGAACGGCGCAACGAAACGCGTGGCAACCGAATCGGAGAACACCCACTGATGAACTCCGCGCACCGCGCTCTCCCTGAAGCGAGCAACGTTCGATAGTCCTCCGCCAAAGACGATGACATCGGGATCGAGCAAGTTGATGGTGGCGGCGAGCGCGCGTCCCAATCGATCTTCGTACCGGCGCAGCGCGCCTTCAGCCACCGCGTCGCCTTGCTCGGCGAGTGTGACGATGTCCGCCGCGCTGACCGGATTTCTTCCGGTCGTCACCGTCGATGGATCGCTGCGTTCCTTCTCCGCTATAAAATCGCTCTCGAGCGCGGGCCCTGAAAGAAAGGTTTCAAGGCAACCGTTCTTCCCGCAATAACACATGCGCCGGGCGCTACTTCCGTCGTGCGTCCATGATATTTCGTTGCGGTCGCCGTGGCGCTCCAGATCGAGCTCCTCGTACTTTGGCCATGGCAATGGCGAATGACCCCATTCACCTCCGACGCCGTTCGCGCCCTGTATCAAATGCCCGTGCACGACAATCCCGCCACCGACTCCCGTACCGAGGATGAGACCAAAGACGACTTTCGCGTCTTTGCCAGCACCATCGCGCGATTCTGAGAGCGCGAAGCAGTTCGCGTCGTTCGCGATCCGAACCCGCGGACCAAGACGGGCCTCGAGCGCTTCTCGAAATCGGAATCCGTTAAGCTCCGTGGTATTCGAGTTTCGGAGCGTTCCCCGCGTGGGTGAAATCGAACCCGGCGTTCCAATCCCGACGGGGAGTTGCGAGAACCCAGCGTTCATCGTGACTCGCTCTGCGAGTCGCGCGATCTGTTCGACGATCCCTTCTGGAGTGCCCCGAGCTGTGGGTTCGCGCAGGCGCGCGCGGACGACATTCGCCTGATCGAGGACGATCGCTTCAATCTTGGTACCGCCAAGGTCGATGCCGACAGCGGCGGGAGGCGCGGGGCTTTGCATTCTATCGAAACCTAACTTTCCTGGGGCATATCGACACCGTAGGAGTTCCTACTGACTGCTCCGGTGGCCATTTGCCGGCGACGCGCTGCAACGGGGTTGAGGTTTTTCCACTCTGACGCGCGGCACTCATGTTGCTTGGACAGGGGCGCTATGAACGCACCCTCCGGCAATCGATTCCGCAAGCGAGCAGTTCTATTCGTTCTCATGGCTCTCAGTGTCTCTGGATCGGCCTTGGGGTCAGGCTGCTCGACGGAGGCATCGAAAGTCTCGTCGACCCACGGTGCGGCGAAAGGGCTCGACCCTGTCTACGCGTCGTTCTTCGACGACGGCGAGACTATTCATGACATGTGGATCGATGTCGA
>CAZWQH010000408.1:0-4756 GCA_964635815.1 uncultured Sandaracinaceae bacterium | reverse complement strand
ATGCATCGATCGATGTCTCTACGAATGGCAATGGGAGCGAAGCCGGGACGCTTTCCGATAGCGCAGTCCAGACGGGAGATCGACCGGCCTCGAACGCCGACGCACAGGTGCCGACATGCCCGGCACGCGCGACCGGAGAGCTGAACGTCATGTTTCCTCCGCCGCGACAAGTGGACGGTGGAATCGTTGATGCCGGCGCGACGCTGCTTCCGATTCTTCGCGCGAGCGTTTCGGACACGGGAACCCAAGCGGACAATCACAGCTTCAGAGCATCGCTCTCGCGCGACGGAACGATTCTCGTCTTCGCGTCTGACGCAACGAACCTTACGCCCTCCGACACGAACAACTTCACCGACATCTTCATCAAGGACCTCATCTGCAACGTGACGACGCGACTCAACGGCGCGAACGGGCAGAACGCGAACGGTCCGTCCACGAGCCCATCGATCTCCGCCGACGGTCGTTACGTGGTCTTCACATCCGATGCGACGAACTTCGTGTCCGATGATCGGAATCGACAAACGGACGTGTTCCTCTTCGATCGTGCGACGGGTGACCTCCGACGCGTGAGCGTCGGACCCGACGGTGTAGATGGCGATCAAAGCTCGTTTGGTGATCCTGTTCTCAGTGCTGACGGGCGCTACGTCGCGTTCGGATCGTTTGCCACGAACCTAGTGACCGGAGATACGAATCGTCGTCGCGACATCTTCGTGTTCGACCGCGTCACGAACAGGATCGAGAGAATCTCTGTTGGCGTCGAAGGCGCACAGACCGACCACGACTCCGTGATTCCGACAATCTCCGCGGACGGGAATCTCGTGGGCTTTCTTTCCGCTGCCTCGAACGTCGTCGCCGGTGATACGAACCGCAATCCCGACGCGGGAGCGTTCGTGTCCGGCGTGGACGCGTTCGTCCGAGACCGCGCGGCCGGGACCACGCGCCGCGTCAGCGTTACGTCGGCAGGTGCTCAATCTGCAGTGGGTGTTGGGGGATCTCAGCTTGCGCTCTCCAGTGACGGTCACTACGTCGCGTTCGATGCGCTGGCGCGCGACCTCCATACGGGTGACGTGGGAGATCCCAGCTTGGTCGAAGACATCTTCGAACACGACCTCCGCACCAATACGACGACGGTCGTCAATCCTCCCATGGGTGCGTTCGCAGTGAGCATCCCGCTCGCGTACTCGGACGACGGTCGGTTCCTCGCGTTCCAGTCGGACGGTTCATTCAACTCGATCGATCTCAACACGGACCGAAGCGCCTTCGTCCGGGACCGACAGACGGGTCTCTTCCACGTGCTCGATGCGTCTCGCGACGGCAGCACGGCTGGGACGTCGTTCATTTCGACTGACGTAACGTTCTCCGGAAATGGACGATACGCAGCGTTCCGCTCAAACGTGCCGAACCTGGTCGCCGGAGACAACAACACCGTGCGTCCCGTGACCGGGGGTACCGAACCTGGGTTCGATATCTTCGTGGTCGAGCTACCGCGCTAGAAGCACGCCGACTAAAAGCGGGCGCCAAGCTCGATGCCCAGATCGAGCGATACGACTGTGCGACCGGGGATTCCCCAGAACCCCGGAGCCAGAATGTTCGCAGCGATCTCCCACGTCTCGTCGAGACCGAGGGCGAGGCCTGCGGACAGCTTCACAACGGCACCGTTGTACGGAAGATACCCGATGGCAAAACGGAGCGGGATGTCGAGCGACAAACGACTTCCTCCGAGGTGCGATGTGAGTCGGACGCGGTTGTCGAGCTCTGCCATGAAGAGCACGTTGTTCACGCGCTCTTCGTTCTTCGAGCGCACGTTCGCGTACGCGACGTAGAAGCCCAATCCGAAATCGCGAGAGATGCGATAGCCACCGCGTAGCGCTATCAGGTGATTGTAGAAGAAATCGTTCGTCAGTCCGAAGACGCTTTCGCTCGAGAGGGCGACGTACCAATGCGTCCGTTGCACGGTCTGGCTGGCGCGAACGGATCCGAGGATCTCGCTGGTCTCCGGAATCCGCGCATCGGGCTCGCGCACCGGTCCTGGATCGAGGTCTCGAAGCGTCAGTCTGCGCGTGTTCCTGAGGAACGCTTCGCGTCTGGTCGCGCGATCTGTTTGGATGCTCGCAAGCACGCGACCTAGAAGCGAATCGATTGCTGTGTCGATCGCGGTCGTGGCTTCGGGTGTCACGATCGCTTCAAGCGTTTCACGCTCGTTCTGCGGGCCGGGGGACCACACGCTTCCGGCGATCAGCTCGATCACGGTGTGGCCGTTTTCGTTCCACACCCGCGGAAACAGAGCGACGTCTGCACGAAGCTCTTGGCTCAGGCGGTAGAGATCGCGTGGGCTGAGCGGATACGTCGCGCCGATCGCATTTGCGGCGGCGACCGTGTCTTCCCGTGAGGAAACCGAGTGTCCGTCGCTGCCGCGTGAAGCGACGAGCCTTCGCACGCGCTCCGTGAGAATCGGACCGAGTCCGTCCGCCTCGCCGTATCCGGCGGTGTCGACCACGACGACACGTAGAGGATCCGGAGCAACGGTGTTTTCCCCGTGCTCTCTACTGAGGGGGCTCGCGGTTTGCGCGTGCGCCAAGCCGGCGAAAGTGCCGAGAGCCCAGAGCGCCACGAGGAGAAGCTGGTACCGCCTCATGCAAACACCTCTTAGGTTCTTACTCGGGACTCCGCTTCGAGCAACGTCGCCTGGTGATGCGTACGGAGCGCCGTGATCATTTCTTCGAGGTCGCCTTCCATGACCGCGTCCAATCTGTGCAGCGTGAGTCCGATACGGTGATCTGTAACTCGGTTCTGTGGATAGTTGTACGTGCGGATCTTCTCGGAACGCTCACCGGATCCGACCATCCCTTTTCGTTCGGCTGCCACCAAAGCGTGTTGGGCGTCCTGTTCGCGCTCGAGCAGTCGTGCGCGTAGGATCTTCATGGCCTTCGACTTGTTCTTGATCTGAGAACGCTCGTCTTGGCACTTGATGATGATGCCGCTCGGCTTGTGCTGAATCTGCACGGCGGAGTTGGTCGTATTCACCCCCTGACCGCCCGGGCCGCCCGATGCCGCGATGTTGATCTCAAGGTCCGCCTCGTTGATGTGCACATCGACTTCGTCCGCTTCCGGGAGCACGGCGATCGTCGCCGTCGAAGTGTGGATACGCCCTTGCGTTTCTGTTGCAGGCACGCGTTGCACACGATGCACGCCGCCTTCGAAGCGCATCCGCGAATACACTCGCTCGCCTGTTACGAGTGCGATTAGCTCCTTGAGTCCGCCGCGTTCTGCTTCGCTCGTCGACATGATCTCGATGCGCCAGCGCTGCGTTTCTGCAAAGCGCGAGTACATGCGAAAGAGATCCGCAGCGAACAGCGCAGCTTCTTCGCCGCCAGTGCCGCTTCGGATCTCGAGGATGGTATTGCGGACGTCGTTGGGGTCCGTCGGAATCAGCAAGAGCTTGATCTTCGCGCCAAGCTCTTCGAGCTGTTGCTCGAGCTGCGGGATCTCTTCTTCGACAAGTGGCCGAAGCTCTGGATCAGACAGCGCAGCCTTGTCTTCCGCGAGCCGCTCTTGCTTGGCCTTGTACTCCCGGTACTGCGCGACCAACTCGGAGAGCTCTGCGCGTTCGCGGGTCAGGAGTGTGTATCGCTTGGAATCGCTCAGCACATCAGGCTGGCAGATGAGCTCTTCGAGCTCGTCGTAGCGAGAGCTGAGGCCGTCGAGTTTGTCGATTGGAAGCATGAGTTTCTGAGTCGGGACGACAAAACCTACGGACTACTCCGCAGCGATCGCGGAGGACCCGTCCGGCGCGCTGTTCTTGAACGAGGCGCCTGCCCTTGCAAATGCTGCCAAGTCGCTGAACACGAACGATCGCGTTGCTGGGCTCGCCTGATTGCCTGCTTCCTCCCGCCAAACGGCGGCTTGCATGGCGGCGATAGCGACTTCGATCTGCTGATCGTCGGGTTCGCGGGTGGTGATCTTCTGAAACAGGAATCCTGGCCACAAGAGAACGCGCAGCGGGCCGGTCGTGCAGTAACGCGCCATCACCCGTTGCAGCTCGTACGAGAACGCGGCGATGAGTGGGAGCAGCAGAACCCGTAGAACGAAAGTGAGGACCTGTCCGATCGCTCCAGACGCGTTCGGAAGCACCAAGGGGGTTACGAATGCAGATACGAGGATCGAGACGAAGATGACGACGACCATGAACGTGGTGCCGCACCGTGGATGCAGGGTGCTTTGGGCTCGCACGTTCTCGAGCGTGAGCGGTAGGCCCGCTTCGTATGCGGAAATGGTCTTGTGCTCCGCGCCGTGATACTGGAACACGCGACGCATTTCCGGGATTCGGCTGACGAGCACGATGTACCCGAAGAATACGCTGAGCTTGAAAAGACCCACTGTGAGGTGGAAACGTGGATCTTGAATCGTCATGTCCGACGAGATCAGCCAGAAGAACCCCTTCGCCAGCGCTTGGGGGAGGGCGATGAAGATTGCGATTGCGAAGGCGAAGGAGAGCAGTGCCTCACCGCGCGCACGCTTGACCGGCTGAGTCATCGAGCGTCCTTGGATGTCTCGTCGGCCGTCGCTGCCGACTGCTCGGGGACGAGCTGGTCCGCGCTAAAGCGCAACGCGTCGTACCCGATCATCATCGACTCCACGAGAGCGGCGACGCCCCGAAATCCCGGTAGCTTCCAGATGCGGTTTTGTGCCCATCTCACGGTGGTCCTCGGTTTCGTACCCCTAATCGAAACTTCATGCAATTCCGCATGCCCCCGCT
>CAZWQH010000407.1:0-4811 GCA_964635815.1 uncultured Sandaracinaceae bacterium | reverse complement strand
TTCGCTCCCGCTTTCATACGGGATCATCTTCTCGGGCGTCGGATTGTGCGGACCGAAAATGGTGGCGAGCGTAAACATCGCCGCCGCCACGATCAGCGCAATCGCGAGGATGAGCAAAACAGGAAGATAGGTTGCAACCATCGACGCAAGCATCATGGGCGAGACAGCTTGTAGTATCGACCCCTCAGAGTGTCAACGATATCGAGGGTATTGGGTGCGAAGTGTTGTCGAGGACTGCTCGTCTAGGACGCGCGCAGACTCAGTAATCGCCGCTATCCCAACCGCCGCGATTCTTCTTCTTTCCTGACAACGCCCGCGGTTCAGTCGGCCGACGCTTCTTGTTTCCGCTGTTTCCGCGAGCCCGGCTCGCAGCGTTCTCTTCTTCGCTGTGCGATCGTTCGCGCTCTCTCGCGCGATCGGCGCCGCCTGCGGCGCCCATCATCGGGGGCGGTCCGCTGGGTGGACCCCACGACGGCCGAGCCATCCCGCCGCCTTCACGAGGTGGGGGACGTTCACCTTTCGGAAGCGCTTGGCTTACGGCCACTCGTCGTCCGCGGACGGATGCTTCTGTCAACTTCTCGATCGCGCCCTGAACTTCTTCGGGCGAGCTGAGCGTAATGAAGCCGAAGCCGCGCTTGCGTCCCTCGGCGTCTACCGGAAGGTGAACTCGCTTGGGAACAAGACCGGCCTCAGTGAACAGCGCGTTCACTTCTTCGTCGGTTGCATCGTAGGGAAGATTTCGGACGTACGCCGTGCGATCGGACGCGTCCTCGCGCCCCGCTCCTCCGCCGCTACCACCACCACCGCCGTAACCACCGGCACCGCCGCCTCCGCCACTCGAGGACGGACCGCCCGAGGAGAATCCGCCTGGTCCCCCGCCCATTGGCCGCGCGGTGCGCGTTGGAGGCTCGGAAGAATAGGGACGCACGCTAATCGCGCGTCCCGAAAACAAAGAGCCGTCGAGAGCAGTGCGAGCAGCCTCCGCCTCCTGAGACGTACTCAGGGTGACGAACGCGAAACCCTTCACGCGCCCAGTCGCGCGGTCACGAGGGAGACTTAGCTCAGTGACTCTGCTGCCTGTGCTGGTGAACAACGTGCGGAGAGCATCCTCCGTAACCCCGTCGGGCAAGCCTGCAACGAAGAGCTTGCTCGCATCCTCTTGTGCCATTCTCGATTTTTCCGTTCGCGCTTTTAGTAGTGGTTCAGATCTGTGTTGCGGTTGTGTGGTGAGTCGTTGCGGGTGGGCTTGTGGCTTGCGTGCAAATGGCCAGAGAGCCGACACGTGCGCTTCGAGCGAGGGTGAACATCATTCGAAGAGCGCCGCGAGTTCGAATGTATCGGCTGCGTGTTGGCTCGGTCAAGTCGCCCCAGCGCAATTGTCGACCGCTTGCGGGTCGGGAGCGGAGTCAGCGTCACCCCTCTTCGTCCTCGACGAGGAACCGCGCCGACCCGGCGATGCCAATGTTCTGGGCGCAATCGGCACAGAGAGGCGGCTCCTCACGACGCACCGTGTTGCCCTCGGGAAAAAGAAGAAGGCCCCTCCCGGCAGGTGCGCCTTCAATCGAGCGGCTGCAAATATCGCATGCAAAGCTCGCGGAAGTTTCGGCGGGCACGTCACTACCGAGCACCTTTGGCCGATTCGCACTTCGCACGAGGGTCATGTCGGAAAGTGTGTCTCAACGATTCTCAGACCACAAGGTCACTGAAATCGCCCCGGGCTCATCAAACCGGTCCACGCGTTACCCGGCCCACCCGCGAGAGTAGCGGCCAAGCAGCTCGACGCCCCGAGGCCCACCGTCAAGCCGCGTCCGCCCAGACCTGCTAGCCAAGCAAGCCCCTCCACGCGTACGTCGAGGCCCACTACGGGCAAACGGTCCGGGGCCAGGGTGCGTGCGCAAGCTCGTCGCTCCAGAATCTCGAGACGCTGCGCAAAGTGTTCGGAAAGGACGTCGGCCATTCGCGCCTCGACCGCCGAAGAAACCGCTTCGAACGCTGTTCCGACGTCGTCCTCATCGCATGGGCTCGTCAGCAGGCGTCCAGGCGCGAGCGCTCGTGCATACCATTCGGGACGCCCGTCTGCGGCGATCCACCAAAGGGGCGCATCTCCCCATGAGTTCGAGACAGCAGCGTCATTGAACGCGCATTCGAACAGATGCCTTCGGAACGGGCGCAACGGAAGCGAGAGCTCATGGGCCTGGGCGAGCGAAGTAGCGCGAGCCCCTCCGGCCAGAATCGTCCAGCTCGCGCGGATCGAGGTTTCGTCGGCAAGCTTTACACCGCAAACGCGGGAATCCGAAATCAGAAGTCCCGTGACCTCCTGTGAAAGGACGTCGCCGTTCCCTGCAATGTAGAGCGAGCGTGCGAGCTCCGCGCTGTCGAGGATACCCGCGTCAACGAGGTCGCAAGTCGCGAACGTCACCTCGGGTCTCAAGAGCTGGCGTATCTTCGCAAGCGCACCGCGCTCGCATTCTGCAAAGCGCACATCACGCTCGCGGCGCGCATCCACTTTAAAGCCTTCGATGCTCGACTCCGCAGTGGCCGCGATGATTACGCCGGTCTGCCTCAATGCGCGTGCCCACCCCCGAGGGATCACGCGCTGCGCAAACGCGCGCGTCTCTGCGATCAGCCCGGCGCATGCGGCGTCGTTTTCGGCGTCGAAGAAGATCGCCGCACTGTTCCCCGAGCTCTTCGCAAACAAGCCGGCCGGGTCCACGAGAGTCGTCTGCAGGCCGTGCTCCGCGAGTGCCGCACGAACCCCGAGACCAGCAATTCCCCCTCCGACAATCACGACATCAATCGCAGGCATCGTGTGCCGCAACATGACACAGTACTCGCGACTCGCATGATGGTGGACGACACGAAGGATGACGAAAGGCGATCCATCCCGTTCCCGCTTTGCGGAGCCGAGAAAGATGCCGACGTCGTAGTGGTCGAGACTCGGAGCATCCGACTGCTTGAGCTCGGGCTCACCGCGGGCACGGAGCTGCGCGTTATCCAACGGCTCCCGCTTCGCGGACCGATCACAATCGACGTTCGGGGTTACCGGCTCGTGCTCGACCACGAAGCGGCCGCGCTCGTCCTGGTGAGCAACGCAGCATGAAGCACGCTCTCACGCGAGCGCTGCTGGTTGGAAACCCCAATGCGGGGAAGTCGACGCTGTTCAATCGCCTCACTGGCGCGACTCGCAACGTGGGCAACTACCCAGGAATCACCGTGGACGCAGGCACGAGTCGAATGCGCGGCCCACACGGCGCCCTCGAATTCGTCGACGTTCCTGGCTGCTACTCGCTCGCCGTCTCGTCGCCCGACGAAGCCATCGCGCTCGAGCACATCGCCCGGGCGCTCGCTCATGGATCGAACGAGCGGATCGTCTTCATCGTCGTCCTTGACTCCACAACCCTGCGCCGCGGACTTTACTTCGCATCTCAAATCCTGAGCCTCCAGCAGCCGACCCTCGTCGTCTTGAACATGCAAGACGAGGCGATCCGGCGGAGCCTCGAGATCGAGGTACCCGAGCTAGCGGGCCGACTTGGCGCGCCCGTAATCGCGATCAGCGCGCGCGATGCAGCCACCGATGTTCGCGCGGTGCTCGCGTCTATCGAAGAAGCGCTCGCTGAGCATCGCGAGCATCCCGAGCCAAAGCACACGCCGACCACACAAGCCGCTATCGATCGAATCGCGCGTCTTCTTGTGGGCGCGCGCAAACCGCTCGCACCGATGCTGCTCCTATCCGAAGGCATCCCCGACGGAATCGCCGACGATCCGGCAACGAGCGCTGCGATTGCGAACGAGCTCGCACTGCTGCGCGAAGAGGACAGTGCCTTGCCTCGCGCCTTGATCGCTGCTCGCTACGAGCTCGTCGACGAGCTGGTAACGCGCGCAAGCGCAGCGCAGGCGCAATCCAAGCTCTCCGAGCAACGAAGCGCGAGAATCGATCGGGTTCTGACGCATCCTGTGTGGGGAACGCTGGTGTTCGCGGCAACCCTCCTCGCCCTCTTTGAGACGTTGTTCCGGCTTGCCGAGCCACTGACAACTCTCGTGGACGCTCCGCTCGGATGGGTGCGCGACTACGCTCGCGGGACGCTGCCGGGAGGAGCGCTCAAGAACCTATTCGTCGACGGACTGCTTCTGGGGGTCGCGAACGTGGTCACGTTCGTGCCACAGCTCTCACTGCTCTTCCTCGCTTTGGCTCTGCTCGAAGACAGCGGCTACCTGGCCCGAGCAGCCGCCCTACTCGACCGAGTGTTCGTTCGCGTCGGGCTTCCGAGTCGAGCGGCAATCCCGTTGATCTCAGGCCTCGCATGCGCGGTTCCTGCGATCCTTGCGACCCGCACGCTCTCGTCCCGGCGGGACAGATTGCTCACGATGGCGGTGGTGCCTTTGATGTCCTGCAGTGCGCGGCTTCCCATCTACACGCTCGTCGTTGCGTTGATCTTTCCGCCCGGTGCCAGCTGCCTCGGAATTTCGCTCGGCGCGTGGACTTTGCTCGCGCTGTACTTCCTTTCGACCGCGATGGCGCTCCTTGCTGCTTTCGTTCTCGGTCGCACGGCGTTGCGGGGAAAGCCCGCAGCGCTGGTTCTCGAGCTGCCTCCGTATAGGTGGCCCGGCGTGGGTTCGCTCGTGACTCGTGCCGGGCGCTCGGTGCGCGGCTTCGTGACGGAAGCGGGCAAGACGATTGTGCTGCTCACCATCGTGCTTTGGGCCGGCCTGTCTTACCCAAAGCTCGTACCCGACACATCCTTAGACGAGAACGCGCAGTCGAGTGCTCAACTTGCAAACAGTGCCGTCGGTCGGACAGGTCACTTCATCGA
>CAZWQH010000406.1:0-4816 GCA_964635815.1 uncultured Sandaracinaceae bacterium | reverse complement strand
CCTGAAGCACGAAAGAGAGCTGCGCTCGCACCTGGGACTGCTGGTGAGCTGGAAACACGTCGATAATGCGGTTGATACTGCTGATCGCGCTGTTCGTGTGGAGTGTCGCAAAGACGAGATGGCCGGTCTCGCTGATCGTGAGCGCCGCCTGGATGGTTTCTAGGTCGCGCATTTCGCCCACGAGAACCACGTCTGGGTCCTGCCGAAGCGCATACTTCAGAGCGTCTTTGAATGACTGCGTGTCTTGTCCGATTGCTCGCTGGTTCACGACCGACATCTTGTGGCGGTGAACGAACTCGATCGGGTCTTCGATGGTGATGATGTGATGCGGATGCTCGGAGTTGATCTTGTCGATAATCGAAGCGAGCGTGGTGCTCTTTCCGGAGCCAGTGGGACCGGTCACCAGGACGAGACCGCGAGGCAAATTCGCGAGCTCGGCGACGATGGGAGGAAGCCCCAACTCGTCGAACGTGCGGATCATGTGGGGGATCGCGCGGAATGCACCCGCCACCGACGATGACTGCAAGAAAATGTTTGCGCGGAAACGAGATATGCCGGGAATCTCGAAAGAAAGATCGATTTCATTTCCGCGTTCGAACTTGATCTTTTGTTCCTCGGACAAACAGGCGTAGCAAATCGCTTTTGTCTCGTCGGGGGTGAGCGGGGCGACACGCAAAGGAACGAGCGACCCGTCGATGCGAAGTCGCGGAGGGGAGTTCGCCGTGACGTGAAGATCCGACGCGCCCTTGTCGATCATCACGCGCAGGAGCTGGTTGAGCGTCAGGCGTGGTCGTTCTGCGTTCGGGTCGAACATGGCGCGCAGCATACATCAGGCCGCTCGCGAATTGGATGGCACCTTGCGCGCTCGGCGGTCGTGTGTGATCGCTCCTCGATGAAGCGGGCGTTCGTGGTTTGTCTGGTGCTTGGGGCATGCTCTGGACGTGCGCCGTCGGTACGGGTCGACGAAGATGCCGCGGTGGTTTTGGACAGCTCTGTGCGGGCTGATGTCCGTGTTCCACTCGATGGCGCTGACGCCTCCGCGACGGCGACCGACGTTGGAACGTCACGGGACACCAGCGTCGTAGACGCGCGCGACGCGGGGATCAGTCTGGGTGCGCGGGACGCGTCGCTGGCAACACTCACGGACGCGGCCTTGGTGGATTCTCCGCCCGCCGCGATCGATGCCGGCAGGGAATCGTCGGTGTCGGCCCGGGACGCCTCGCCTCCCTTTCCGGACTCCGGCCCTCCGCGTGCGATTCACCCGTCCAATCTCCCTTCGGATGTCTGCGCGTCGGCGCCCTCGTCAGAGCTCGTTCTCGTTCCCGGCGAGACGCGTGTCTACAACTTCGTGAGCTCACCGCCCGCGTGTCAGGTCGTCGCCAACCCGGGCGGGCCGCCGATCTGTTTGCTGGTCTACTCCCGGGTTTCTATCGCTGCCGGCGCGACGCTTCGGTTCGAGGTGCGTCCGCCCGTTGGTCCGCCGCGCACGTACGAACACTCTGCGGTTGCGATCGTATCCATAGGGCCGATGGAGATTCTCGGCCGGATCGACGTCGGCGGGGACGGTCGACGCATCGGACCGGGCTCTGTCAACACGGGAGTGGGGCGTGAAACCGGGGACAGCATCTCTGGCGCGCAGCACAGGGGCGCAGGCGGAGGTTCGTTCGGAAGCACAGGCGCAGCTGGCGGTGACGAAGGGGCGATGCCTGGCGCCGCATCGGGCGTCGTCTACGGCAACGAGTCGTTGATTCCGCTTCTCGGTGGGTCGTCTGGTGGCGCGCAGAACCTCGGCTTCATCATCGGGTCATTTTCCGGTGGAGGTGGCGGCGGAGCGTTGCAATTGGTTTCGTGCACACGAATCAGTCTCGATGAGGACGGCTTCGTGGACGCGAATGGCGCCGGAGGAGAGGGCGGCGTCGGCGGAGCCGCTGGCGGAGGGTCTGGCGGCGGTAGCGGCGGCGGGATCCTGATCGAGGCTCCGTCCGTTATCCTCTACGGCATTGTCACCGCGAACGGCGGTGGCGGAGGCGCGGGTGGGACGACGGCCGGAACACCTCTCACTCCCGCATCCGGTGGCGATGGCGAGCGTCTCGGCGGTGCCGGGGGAGTTTGGAGCCCCGCAGGGAACGGAGGCGATGGGGCGGCCGAGGGCATTCCCGCCGCGCGCGGGATGGCAGCGGCCAACGCTGCGCTCGGTTCTGGTGGTGGCGGAGGCGGCATGGGCCGCGTACGGATCAATTCGCTCGCTCCACCGGCAATCACAGGAATCGTCAGTCCGTCGGCAACGTTTGGAACGCTGGCAGTCGACTGATCACGCGGGCGCGCTCAGCCCCATGCGCTTCTTCGACTGAGACGATTGCGTAGCGGAGCAACGGCTTCGAGATGTGTCGCTGCGCGAACCGCCGCGAGAAACTCTCCCTCGACACCAAGGCCTGCGTAGATCGCAGGCGATGCGAAGAAGATCCCGGACCGGGCTTCCGGGTGAGCTGCGAGCGGCTCCCGATCGTCGTGAAAAATCGCACGCGAGGCTGTGCGCACGTGCGGTGGGCGCGAGACCACCATGCCGTGGGGAATGTCGAGGTAGCCCTGCTCGTCCTCATTAGTCAAAATCGAAACCACGTGCCGCCCACAGAAGGGGGAGAGTGTTCCGAGTGTTGCGAGCGCGTGCGCTCGCGCGCCCATCCACGGAGGAGCATCGACAGCAAGCGCGGCCGACACGCAGAGCGTGCGGGTCTGATCGCTCGGGCCGCTCGCCGTTTCAACGTCGGACGTTCGCGTCGGTGCGGGACTCGTCGCGCTCGAAACGCGCACCATCGGGCCTCCGCTGTGGGCACGAGGTGGA
This sequence comes from uncultured Sandaracinaceae bacterium, assembly GCA_964635815.1. Classification (GTDB taxonomy): domain Bacteria; phylum Myxococcota_A; class Polyangia; order Polyangiales; family JADJQN01; genus CAZWQH01. The sequence goes on along the minus strand of CAZWQH010000406.1, from coordinate 1,974 downwards.
GCAACGAAAAACGTGTGCCCTCGCGGCAGCTCCCACTCGGAGCGAACGCGAACGTCCACGCAGACATCGCGCAGCGCAGGCCTCGGCAACTGCACGTCGTGCGAGATTGCACCCGCTTTTCGGTGGGTCGGATCCGCCCAAACAACTGCCTGAGCGGAAATCGCGTCGGCTGCTCGGAGGGCTAGGCGAAATCCTCCTCGAATTATTTCGAGTGCATCGAGCTCTTCGAACACATCGCCGCGAAACTCCGTGACGCGTCCTTCCAATGCCCGAGAGAAGCGGTCGCCGATAAGTCCGTGCCCTGTCAGGAGCGCGGCAATCAACCGAGTGCGACATAGCGTTGTAGGCCGTGCCGCGTTGGAGGCATGAAGGAACCACGACTCGGGCAACGCATCGGCAAGAGGAGAAACGTGTTCGGTCGCATACGACGCGAGTTCGGCCACCTTTTGTGAGTGAGGGCTTCGCCGACGAAAGCGCGCCAGACCACTCGGTGCCGGCGTTGCCGCTGTGTCGATGATCTCGTCGAGAGCCAAGTTGATCGTCTTGAACGCATTCGCGGCGCGCTGGAGCTTTTCTCGGGCCAGTGCAGGGTTGGAGGCTTCGATCGCGTCTGCGACCTCGTGGATGTCCTGCGACAGACGCGAAACACCGGACTTGCGCACGAACGCGATGTCGGAGTGCACGGGCTTCCTGCCGTCTAAGTCGCCACCTTCCAGAAGGCTCGCGTACGTCGTGAGCCCGAGCGTTCGCAGTGTTTGATCGATCAGTGGCGTCTTGGGAAGCACGCGCGGTGTCCGGGTGACGAGACGTCGACCGTCGATTGACTCCGAGTCGCTCGGTTCGTTGTGAATCCACGCAACCCGACGCCCAGTCCGCGCGAGTAGAGCGGCGGCAACGGGGCCGGCGATCCCTCGTCCAACTACCGCGACATCGTAGTGGTTCGTCGAGGTGATCACGTGACCTGTGTCGAGTCTCGCTCCGGCCCGTTTGGCGTCGCGCACGACCACAGAATCTCGTGCGACGATCCGCCCTGAAGAGCCACGCCACGTGCGAGCGAGTCCAGGACATGAGGAAGCAGAACATGCTCCACGCGCTGGATGCGTGCGTGAAGCTCCTGCTCGGAGTCATCCGGCCGGACGACGACCGCCCCCTGCGCAAGGATGGGCCCCGTATCCACACCCGCGTCCACGTAGTGGACCGTGCACCCGGCGATCCGCGCTCCTGCATCGAGCGCTTGCTTGGGAGCATGCGTTCCAGGAAACGAAGGGAGCAGGCTTGGGTGCACGTTGATCACGCGACGCGGAAAGGCGTCGAGCAGATGGGTGGAAACGACACGCATGAACCCGGCGAACACGAGCAGGCGGGGCTGGCAAAGCTCAGCCGTGACGCGCAGCGCGCGATTCCACTCGTCGCGAGAGGTGTGATCGCGTGGGCTTACAACGGACGTTGCGATTCCGCGGTCGCGCGCAAAGTCTAGGGCCGCAGCATCGTTGCGATCGGAGATCACGTGCGCAACGCGAACGGCGCAACGGCCGGCCTCTGACTCGCGAAGAATCGCTTTCATGTTCGATCCCGCTCCGGAGACGAAAACGGTGACCGGGAAGTCCGTCATACGTAGACGACTGTAGCTTCTGCAATCGCGCTCTCGAGGCTCCCCGCCGCGGTGTTCTCTTCGAGGATGATGGAATCTAACGTCAATCCCTCCACGTCGGATTCCTCTTCTTCTCGCGCCTCGACCGAGCCGATGTCTACCGCTCGCTCGCCTGCCTTGTGCATGGCTTGAAGCATCGCGTCCGCCGCGCTTGCGTCCACCACGAGGATCATGCCTACGCCCATGTTGAACGTTTGTTCCATCTCGTTCTCGTCGACGTTTGCAGCGCGTTGAATCAGATGAAAAATCGGCGGCACGTGCCAGCGTCGTGTTACGCGCGCAAGCGTTCCTCTTGGAAGGACGCGTGGAAGATTTCCGGATAT
>CAZWQH010000405.1:0-4817 GCA_964635815.1 uncultured Sandaracinaceae bacterium | reverse complement strand
GCGTCAAGAATGCGTGCAGAGTAGAGTTGCGGGATCACACACATCGATCGTCGCGTCGTTGTGATCATCACAGCTGTAACAGTCCGCTGCGTGCTCTCCGTCGTAGAAGTACCGGATGTCCTCTTCGCCCGGGCCCGCGGGTTGCCCGTCTTCGAGAACGACACGCCCGAGCACGTCATACTGGTGCCGAGTGGTGATTGCGCGTGCATCGGTGCGAGCTGTCTCTCTTCCGTCAAGGTCGTACGAGAAGGTGAGGCTCCCACGATCGGGGTCCGACGAGCTCAGAACCCGTCCGCCCCAGTCGTAGGCGTACGTGCTCGTATTCCCGCGCGGATCGACGATTCGAGTGTTCCGACCGAGTGCATCCGTCGTGAAGAGCGTGGAGCAAAAGCCGTCGGGGCAATCGTTGCTGGCTCGCGGCGAGTCGTTTCGCGCATCGACTCGCAAACGCTGGCCGAGCGCGTCCGTCAACACACGCGCGATGCCACCAATCCCGTCATCCGAAATGCTCAGCGTGCCGGCGCGCGTTGGAGAGTACGTCGTGCGAATGAGCGCAGGTCCCGGCATGTCGACGACGACCGCCCTGCCGAGCACGTCGTAACTTGTTGCCACAAAGTTTGTGGTGCAGACCGGGAGAGTGCGGTCGGATACGACATCGCCGCATGGCTCGTAGGCGCGCGCGACTCGACCGTGCTGGTCGTAGACAGTGGTCGTCACGGTTTCGCCAAAGCCGCCCGCGGTCGTAGTCGGATCCACCTCCGCGCGAACCTGAACAACTCGTCCGAGGCCGTCCAAAAAGGTTTTCTTCACGATGCCGTCCGCCGAACCGTCCCGAGTGTGCTCGACCACGCGCTGCGAGCCGACCGCGCCGGTCTGCGCAAACGGAAAATACTCGTACCACGTGGTTGGCGTTTGGTCGGAGTCACCTGGAAGCCAAGTGCGGAGAGTTCGCCCCACCGCATCGAAGGCACTTCCTGACTCGTTGCCGTTTTCATCCGTGCCCGACAACTGCAACTGCGTATGGCAGTCCAACCGGGTCTCGACACCTTGACCGAGGGCATTGATCGTCGAGAGGACACGCAGAACGGGCTCATCCCCGCACGGCCGAAAGTCCGCGACGTGTCGGGTCTCTGCCCCCGTCGCACTCCGCTCGGTCGCCAACAAACCGTTCGAGTAGAACGTAGCGGTTCGGTCAGCAAACTGAGACTCGCTCAACCACGTCCGCGTTCGCGTGAGGTTTCCGCGCGGCCCGAGCACTGCGTCGACCACTGCGCCCGGAGCGATCTCCACGGGCACCTCGTCGTAGAAGCGGTCCTCGCGGCTCAGCGTCCGTCCCTCGGCGTCGAGTATCCGCGTGCGGGTTGGAAGTCCCCACAGGCCGCGCGCCACATACTCCGGCTCATCGACATACTCGTTGCTCTGGGTGCGAAGCAGTTGATCGCCTTGGAGCGTGGATGTTTCTTCGACGAGCATTCGCGTGTGCTCGTAACAAGGCCCCTCTCCCTCGCGCTGCCCAACGCACGCACGACCGCCCGAGCGGTCATAGCGATACGTTGTGTCGATTCGCAAGTCGCCTTCGCGGACCGAGGTTCGTAGCGATCTGAGATTCACGTACTCGCCGTACGGGCCATGCATCGTCTTCTCGGCCGCCCAGTTTCCTTCGCCGAGCAAGAACCCGTGCGTGGTCTGCCGTACAAGCGTTTGGCCTTCGTACTCGAGCGTTTCGGCGAGTTGCCCAAACTTGTGTGAGCCGCTCGTGAAGTAGCGAGAGACCTTTGTGTAGGAGCCCGTCTCCTCAGACAGCTGAAAGAATCCGCATCGCCGCGACTCGTTTACTCGACAATCGTCCCCTCCGAACGTGACGCTCGCCGAGTACGTGGTGGAAGCAGCAACTCCCTCGCCCGGTCCGGCAAACACGGACATTCGCGCAACCCGTCTCCAGTCGAGCCTCTGTTCGAGCTGCGTCTTGTACTCGATCATGGAGCTCCACGGGTCTAGGCAACGCGTGTTGTTCGGTTGCTCCGGGTCCTGATCACAATGAAGTGGAAGCTGAGCTCGCCGGATGTCCTCCTCGTAGTGCGGTGGCGTCCCACACACGCTGGCGTACGCGATTGCTTCGCGACTCAACGACTCAGCGCACGCATCCGCTCGATACTCGAACTCCACGCGACCACCACTTGGCAATCGCACTCGCATGAGCCTTCCGTCGCTGATCGGTAGCCCGGACCACATCGCAGCAACACGATCGCCGTCATAGGTCGAATCGTGCCAGTCGAACTCGTACGAGCTCCCATCGGCAAGGTGAATCGCGCGCAACACCATAAACTCGGTTCCGAGGTCGATGAGCCGGCTCGCGCGGCGATCCGCTAAACCAGTCGACAGCGGAACGAGAGGGTTCACGTTTCGTTCTTCATCCAGAAACCTCGTCTCCCACACGAAGCGATGTTTGAGGCGCACACCACCAAGGCCGGGAAAATCAATCGAACGAACCAACCGTTCACTCCCGGTGGCACGCTTCGTTTGGACGTACTCGAAATCCGCGTAGAGCCCGTTGCTCGTTGCAACCCGTACGGTCCCGACTAGGTCGTCGCCGATATCCGAGTCGACGAACGAGACCCAGTTGCCGTTGGCGTCAACGACGCGCGTCGCAGCGGCTTCCCATATTCTCGATCGCGCCCTGATGGCCGGGGCTAGTGCGTTGCACGAGTTCGACTCCTGGCTCACGCGCCAGGGAAAGTGGACACTGGTTCCTCCCGGGAGATAGACAACCACCGCATCCGCGACCGAGTGGTCGAGCTCGAGGCCGCTTCCGTCGATTGCACGCCAACGGTTTTGCCTCGCCGCTGTTTGGATGTCCTCGTTGCAACGGTAGCGCTCGCTTTGGCCGGGAGAGAACTCGCGAAACTCTACCTGTCGCCCTTCCGGAGTAAGGAGCAGGTAGCGAACGAGAAACGTCACATTGCGAGTTGAATCGTTTTCTCGCTGAGTCATCGCGCGAAGCCGGTAGAGCGGCATCGTTCGCCACGGGCGGGTAGAGAAGGGTCCGACCGCACCCGCATCGTTACCTTCACCGCTCACTCGGACCGCGCGCTCGGCCGGGATCGGATTGGCCAGCGGTTGACTAGAAAAATCGACCAGCTCGACCTGAAACCGGCGCCCCTGTGAGTAGCGCAGCGAGTGTTCGAAGTTGGCCACCCCGGTGCCAGGCAACGAGAGGACCGGAATGACGACCTCGGGATGACCGGTGGTCGGGCTAACGTTCGCGACGCCGCTTCCCGCCCCGTACCGGAAAATGCGCTCCGTCATCGGACGATCGACGGACTGCGCCATCGCAATCGATGGTGATCTCAATATGGCGGCAGCCCCGAGGAGCAACACAAACCGTCGATCAAGCATCACGAACACGCACCCCTCTGTACGTACCGCAACACCTGTGCCGGAAGCGAGCGTGGGCCGATCAGATTAACTTCGCCTTCTTACGTGGCGCCATAGTGTTCGCTCCTCGGTCTGCGCACCCCATTGATGACACTCTTGCCCGGTTGCTAGACCTCGGAAGGGGCTGAAAGGGCTCTTATTCGAGCATCTTGACGGTGAATCACGTCCGTCGCGTCCATAGGCACGGTTCATGAACACCTCAGCGGGTGCGGAAGAAAGGTGCATCGAGCGTCCTGCGGGTGTTGGCCGCGATGTCCGTGTTGTGCGGGTGCTCCGCGGCACCAAATCCCGGTGCGCGAACACGATCGGCGCACGGCCGATCGACCTTCTCCAAATCGGAGCGCGGCACCGCGAAAGCTCGATTGTCCGAAGTGCAAACGGGACGCGCCAGAGTCACATACACACACGACGAGCGCGGCCGAGAAACACGCCAGAGCGTTCTGCAAGGGGTCGGCGGGGCGTACTCGTTTGAGTCGCGCTACGGGTACTCTGCTGATCCGAGCGCGAGCGGTCCGGGAAACGTGCTCGTCGAACGAACCGTCCCCGGTGGGGACACGGTCCGCTATGCATACGACGCAGCCGCGCAGCGCAAATCGGTGCACTACGGAGACCGGGTCATCCTCGCGGCGGAAACTCGGGACGGAGCCGGCCGAGTGGTCGAGAGAAACCTGGGTGACGGGAGCACGACACGGATCAGGTACTACGCGGATACCAAACAGCCGAGCTCGATCGTCGCCACCAAAGACGGCACGACCGTCCTAAGCATCGAGTACGAGTACGATGCACGAGGAAAAGGAAACCCAACGCGGATTACCGATTCGGCGACAGGACCAACCGAGTATCGCTACGACGCTTCAAATCAGCTCATAGCGGCAACCTCCCTCAATCGAGCTCACTCGTACGAGTACGACGCAATCGGCAACCTTGTCTCGATCGATGGAGCGGAGATGACGTACGACGGTTCACAACCGCATGCACCGACCGAGTTCCGCGGTTCCGCGTTTGGATATGATGCTTCCGGAAATCGCGTCGCAGACGTGCGAACCGGCGCCCATGCGCGAACCCAAGAGCTGAAATGGACCGATGACAATCGCGTCGCCAGTGTTGCGCGCGACGGAGCGGTAGTGCTCGAGAAGAGCTACATCGGTGAGCGCCTGTTGTTCAAGATCGAACGCGGAGAAGGCGGGGCCGAGAACGTCACGGAGTACCTACCGAACCTGCGCGTTGAGAACGGTCAGCTGCGTGAACAGTTCGACGGACTCGCCGAGCGTCTACCCAACGGCGAGTATCGCTTCTTCCACGTGGACCATCTCGGCAGCTTGCGAGCTGTCACCACGGGCGAGGGCACGGTGGTTGCGCAGTACGCGTATGAGCCGTTTGGT
>CAZWQH010000404.1:0-4836 GCA_964635815.1 uncultured Sandaracinaceae bacterium | reverse complement strand
GGAGTCGGCGGCGCGCTCAAGCTCGATGCGATCGAGATTCTTCTCGAGTGGTCGTGGGACATGCTGCTGGGCATCCCGCTCGATGTGATGCTGTCGCCAATGCACATTGCGGGCGGTGCGCGCTACTCGTTCTCGGACACTGTGTCTCTGCAGTTGCTCGTCGACTTCTCGCCGTCGAAGCGCGTTCCCGGTGGGCTCCGCGATCTCGATGCGAACGCATCCATCGATCTTTTCCCCGTCGATCCGCTCATCGCAGTCTCGGCCGGTCTCAACATCAGCATTCCATTCTCGAGCGAGCCCGTTGGTCCGCGCACGGGAACAGTCATCGGTCGCGTGACCGCGGCTGAAGGCGGCGCCGGCATCGGCGGCGTTGCGGTTTCCGCAGGTGCCGCGAGCTTCACGACTGCAGATGATGGATCGTTCACGTTGTCGAACGTTTCCGAAGGCACGCAGACCGTTCGTGCATCACTCGCGGGTTACACCGCGGCAGAAGCCACGACGGAAGTTGTGGCCGGACAGACAGCGACCGTTGCGCTCAGCCTCGCGGTCGCACGCCAGGGCGTGCGCGGCACGGTGCGCGATCAAACGGGAGCAGCCGTCGTCGGTGCAACCGTCGCAATCGGGAATCTGACCGGTACGACCGACGCGGCTGGCGCGTATTCGATTGAGAACGTTCCGCCCGGCCCTGTCAGCGTGACTGCCACGCAGACCGGCTACGAGAATGGAACCGCGACGCAAACCTTGGCGGCTGGCCAGACGGTCGAAGCCAACATCACCATGAACAAGCTGCCAGAGCGCGGACGTCTCGCTCTCCTGGTTCGCGACTTCACGGGTCGTCCAGTTGCCGCGAGCGTGACCGTCACACCGGGCAACACGGCGCAAACAGCGGGAGCCGACGGCACCCTCTCGATCGATCTCGATCCAGGCGAATACGACGTATCGGTCAGCGCTCGCGGCTTCCGCCAGGAAACCCGTCACGTGACCGTTGAAGTGAACGGAACGGTTCAGCTCAACATAGAGTTGCGAAGGGGTCGGTGACGTGAATCCAACAAATCGCGGTCGACATCGAACAGCCGTTGAAACGGCGACGAGCACGGCAGTTTTCGCGATCCTCGGTGGTTTGTTGGTAAGTGTCCTCGTCCTGACTCAAGGCTGCAAACGGTGCGGCGCTGACCCCAATGCAGTCGCCGAGCTTATCGAAGTAAATACCAATGCCCTTACGCAACACACCGAAACGGGTGAGTGGGTCGCCGCAGCCAAGGGCGATAGCTACGCATACGGCGATGCGATCCGAACGAAGCAAAACGGAAGCGCCTCTGTTCAGCTGACTGGATCGAAACGAGTCATCAAGCTCGGCCCTGGCGCGACGATTCGATTCCGTCGGCCCGTGAACGTGGCGGTTGGCGCTGCGCAGCTCGAGGGTTCCGGTGATATCGAGATCGGCACGATGCGACTTCGTCTTGGCGACGGCGCAAAGATCGACCTGAGTGGTGTTGAGGGCTCTGAGAACGTGTCCGTTGCCTTTGGCACCATCGAGTTCGATCAGAACGGCCAGCGCATCGAGATCGGCGAAGGCGGAATCCTCCGAGTCGCGTTCGGGCAGATCGAGGTTGATCAACCCGTCCCCGCCGTAGTCGACGCGGGCATCCCGGTCGTCGTCGACGCCGCGCGTCCCGCTCCTGTGGACGCGGCGCCGGCAGCGCCCGCCCTCAGCATTCAGATCGTCGGCGATGGCGCCAGCGTCATTCGCAACGGTCGACCCGTGGCACTTCCCGCAGGTGCGGCCGCTCTTGAACCCGGTGCGATCGTGCGCCTTCGGCAAGGCACGCGAATGGACCTGGCTCGTGGATCGCAACGCGTCACCGCCTTTGGCGCGGGCGATTTCGTCGTCGCGCCGAACGAGAGCTCGCTCCTTAGCGCGCGCTCTGGACGCGCTGAAGCGGAGACCCCAGCTGGCGTCGACACTCGTGTCGATGTTCCCGGCGGCTACTTGATCCTGAAGGGCGTCGAAACCGGGACCGCAGCTGGAGTGGCGCTAACCCCACGCGGTACCGACGTGAACGTTACGCGCGGACAAGCCGACATTCACGGTGCAGGCGGTGGAAGCGTGAGCTTCCGTCAAGGTATGCGCGGCACGCTCACACGCGCGGGCGAGGTCGAAGGGTCAGGCGGCGAAGCGGTCGGCGCCGGTGGGATTCCCGCAACAGGCCCGATCATTTCCACGTCGGCGATGGGCATCTCTGCCGGTGACTCTGCGCAGATTCACGACGCACGCGCTCCCACAGACGTGCGAATCAACATCGCGTCTTCGTGCCCAGGAGAAGCGATTGCCGAGATCGTGGGAGCGCCCCGACAACAGGCTGGAAAATCTGCGCGCGCATCCGGCAGCGTCATCCTTCGGTTCGGTCCAGGATCGAATCGCTACCGAGTGACATGCATAACGGGCGAGACACTCGCAAACGCCCCCGCAGCGAGCGGCACGATCAACGTCGCTCGCGACAGCGGCGAGAAAGCGTATCCGCGTCTCCCTCCCGTGAACCGCGTCGAGATGAACGGCCGAACGTTCCGCAGCATCTACGAGAACCAACTGCCGGAGTTCATTTTCGTGTGGCCGGACGCGCCGTCCGATTCGGGCAACACCCTCCACATCAATCCTCGAGGCGGCGGTAGCGCCAAGCGCCTTCCTGGTGGGGCGACCATCCGTACCGCTTCCGGCGACGTAGACGACGGCACCTACACTGTGTTCTTCGAAGGCGGCGGACGCCGCTCTCCCGAGACGACGCTCATCGTGGATTTCAATAACTCCACACCGGCAGGCTATATCGCGGAGCCTCGAAACGGCGTAGTCCCAGCTGGAAACGTGCGTGTTCGGGGTGCGGCGCTCGAGGGCTCTACCGTCACGGTCAACGGTAGCCCTGCTCCGCTCGATGGTCAGCGACGCTTCAGCGTCGAAGTCGTTCCGCCGAGCGGCGAAGCCCTCGCGATTCGAATAGTTTCCCCGGGCCGTGGAATCCACTACTATCTACGCCATCTTGGCGGGGCCCAATAGTCCACGTGAGCTGAGACGCTCGAGCACGCTTTTGCCGTGCCATCGACTGAGCGCGCGCACGCGTCCCGAAGTTGTGGGGCCATCGTGAATCTCACCGACGACCTCGTTGGAAAGCTGATCCTCGGGCGGTACCGCATCGTGCGGATTCTCGCGCAAGGTGGCATGGGCATGATCTATCTCGGTCGCAGCGAAGGCGCGGCCGGGTTCATCCGTCCGGTCGTCGTGAAACGCATCATCACCGGAAGCGACGGCAGCAGCGAGATGGTGCGGCTCTTCAAACGCGAGGCGAACATCATGTCGCAGCTGCGACATCCGGGCATCGTCAGCGTCATCGATTTTGGTCGCGAAGAAACCGCGTACCTCATGGTGCTCGACTACGTTCACGGCTTCCATCTGGGAAGGTGGAACCGCTTTTTGCGACACTCGGAACGCAAGTTCGAGGCCGAGCACGCGATTCACATCACAATCCAGATCCTCGAAGCGCTGCACTACGCGCACACGCTCAAGTCGCCGGACGGGATGCCGCTCAATATCGTCCACCGCGACGTGACTCCGTCGAACGTGCTTCTCGACATCGAGGGACACGTAAAGCTCGCGGACTTCGGCATCGCGCAGATCCAGACGGACAAGACCGAGATCACGACCGGACCGACGACCATCAAGGGAAAGCTCGCGTACATTGCGCCCGAGCTCTACACGGGAACGGCAAAGCCTTCCCCTCAGACCGACGTGTACTCCGCCGGCGTCGTGCTTCACGAGATTCTGACCGGGAAGAACGAGTTCCAAGGGCAGGATCTCTTCACGACAGCTGCGCGCGTGCTCGAACACAAAGCCAGCAGCGTTCGCGATGGTCGCGCTTCGATTCCTCCCGGCCTCGACGAGATCATTGCAATCGCGCTCGCGAAGAAACCCGAAGAACGCTACAAAACCTGCGCCGAGTTCGCAGCGGCCTTGCGCGCGATTCGCAGTGCGAGCACCGAAGAGATTCAGACATCGCTGGCGGCGGCCGTCCGTTCGGACTTCGCAAGCGCGGAGATGTCCGAGTATCTCGGGACGACGCCGCTGTCCGCGCTCGAGGCCGCGTGGCGTGAGACTTCGATCACGGATCTCGAGATCAAAGTCAGCTCTGCACCGCCGCCTCCGACGAAGACCGACATCATCGCGAGCGCGACGACCAAGCGTCCTCCGAGCACCGGTCAGAAGAAACAAGAAGATCCGACTCCACAAGAGAGTCCGGTCACGAATCGAGGGGACGATCGCCGCCAGGATTCTCCCTGGCTCATGCTCTTGATCTCAGTGCTCACATCCGTGCTGATCGTCGGCGGCGGCCTTTGGTATTGGCAGACCCAGCAAAGAACCGGCGTCGGCACCCCGCTACCGGTTCCTGATGCCGCCGTGTCTGTTGTGGAGCCGTTCATCGACCGGGAAGATCAAGAGGACGCGACCTCGGGGACCGTTGCGGTGGACGCGGGAACGAGCGTTGCGAACGGTGGAACCCCAAGGAACTCGGGTGATGACCTGATCGAGCCAGCCCGATTGGGCGGCCTAATTCAGCGCGCGATGAACCAGCGCAGCGGGCGTATCCAACGGTGCGTCCAAGACCACCTACAGCAGGCGAATGGACAGGTCCGTGTTCGTCTCGTGTTCGCCAAGAACGGTATGCTTCAGAGCGCAACGGTGCAGGAAGCGCACTTGCAGGGCAGCCCGTTTGCGCGATGCACCACGACCGCTCTTTCGGGCATCCGACTTCCAGGCCGGCTATGGGCTGACGACGTCGGCGCCAGCGT
>CAZWQH010000403.1:0-4845 GCA_964635815.1 uncultured Sandaracinaceae bacterium | reverse complement strand
CCTGGAAAGCTGTATCTATTGGGGGCTGAACGCAATCGGGATGTGGGTGTTCGCTCGGGGATGCGGACTCGACATGACGCTTGGACAAGCCTTCGCGGTGATGGGCGTGCTCGCGATTGGAATCCTTCTTCCCGCTGGTCCAGGCCTCTTCGGAGCGTTTCAGCTCGCAATGAACGCGGGCTTGCTCCTCTACTTCGACAAGGCGATCGTGAACGGGCAGGGCGTTGTCTACGTTTTCCTGCTCTACGTGGTGCAAGCGGCGTTCATCGGAATTGGAGGACTCGTTCCTCTCTACGCCATGAACCTCCGCATGAGCGATGTGCTCGCTGGTCCTCCGGAGGGGCAATCAACGCGGCCTCCGCCGCCAGGTCCTTGGGACCAGTCCGGCAGCTAGACGCCCTCGACGCTGTCGAAAAGTTGCGGACGAACGCGGCGCGAGCGCTACTCGAGCCATGCGTCGTGCATCGCTTGCTCTCCTGGCTGCGTTTCTCGTGTTTCTGGTGTCCGCTGGATCGTTCGCCATCGTCCCCTCGCGCGCATTCGCGCGCGCATCCAGCGACTACCGCTACGACATGCGCCGTGTCTGGAATGCTTCGATGCGTCTGGTGCGAGTCGACCTTGGATGCCCACTTGCCGATCGTGACGAGCAGGCAGGCTATTTTCTATTCGAGTACCGAGACGGTTCGCGGAGCTTTCCTGGCAGCGTCGAACTTGCCGAGACCGAAATTGACGGCGTCAGCGGCGTACGCGTCGTCGTCAAGATCCCAGCTCTGCCGTCCTATGTGGAGCGGATGATTCTGGATCGACTGACTCGTAAGCTCACCGAGGAATATGGCGACCCGCCTCCTGTGCGCCGCCGTCCAGACCCTGCGCCAGCCGCGCCCGAAGAGAATACGCGGCCGACAGAGCGCGATGGTGAAGGCACCGACCCCGCAGAGTCATCGCCTGGTAATCGAGATCGAGACTCCGAATCCGGATCGTCCGAACCTCGCAATCGTTGACATCGGGGAGCGCGGTACACACCGAGGACTGTTTGCGGGTCCGAGGTCAGAAACACAGCGAGGACTGCTTGCAGGTCCGAGGTCAGATACATACCATCGCGCTCCGTGTCTCTGTTGGTGCAGAAGTTCGGGGGAACTAGCGTCGCAAACCCTGAGAGGATCGCGGCGGTTGCGGACCGCGTGGCTCAGACCGCGAAGTCTGGAAATCAGGTGGTCGTGGTCGTATCCGCGATGGCTGGCGAAACGAACCGTCTCCTCGGGCTCGGACGCAACATCGCCGGCTCCGAGACCGTTGCATCTGCTCGGGAGATGGATTCGCTTGCCTCCACCGGTGAGCAGGTCACGTCTGCGTTGCTCGCGATCGCACTGGAAGCGCGCGGTACGCGGGCACGCTCATTCCTCGGCGCGCAGGTAGGAATCCGCACCGACAGCGCGTTCACCCGGGCACGGATTCGATCCATCGAGAGTGGTCCGTTGCGCGACTGCCTGGCCGGCGGCGAAGTCGCTGTCGTCGCAGGCTTCCAAGGTAGCGACGCCGCCGGGAACATCACTACGCTCGGGCGAGGCGGATCCGACACGACGGCAGTCGCGTTGGCCGCAGCCATCGGGGCAGATGCGTGCGAGATCTTCACGGACGTAGATGGCGTCTACACGGCAGATCCGAACGTCTGTCCGAGCGCGCGCAAGATCGATCTCATGAGCTATGAAGAGATGCTTGAGCTCGCTTCGCTTGGCGCAAAAGTTCTGCAGATTCGATCGGTCGAGGTTGCAATGAAATACAAGGTTCCTGTGCACGTACGTTCGAGCTTCAACGACACTCAAGGGACGTGGGTGAAAGACACGGGCGACTTCGAGTCGGTCGTAGTCACCGGAGTCACCTCCGACAAGAACGAGTCGAAGATCACGCTGCGCGACATTCCCGATCGACCGGGCGTTTGCGCGGCGGTCTTCGAGCCACTTGCCGAGGCGGGTATCTCGGTCGACATGATCATGCAGACGGCGTCGCTGGACGGACTCACGGATCTATCGTTCACACTCCCGCGCGCAGACGTGCCGGCGGGTCGGGCTCAGGCCTCGCGAGTCGCGAAGAAGCTCGGCGCCGCAGACGTTCAGCTGGACGACGACATCGCGAAGGTGAGCATTGTGGGGCAGGGCATGCGGAGCCACGCGGGCGTGGCCGCACGAATGTTCCGCCTGCTTGCGGACGAAGGCATCAACATCCTTGCAATCACGACCAGCGAGATCAAAGTCTCGTGCGTCATCGCGGCAAAGTATGCGGAGCTCGCGGTGCGAACTCTTCACGACGGATTCGGACTCGGCGCGCCGGCGAGTCCTAGAAAAGCTCGGGACGCAAATCCGCCGCGTCCGGCTCGGGCAAAAAGTGCCCGCAAAAACGCACCAAAATCGCCTCGCCGCGGCGTGCGCTCGTGACACGCCCGCGCGCTCTGCTACATGGCCGCGGATGTTGCTTCGAGGTTTTTGCGTAGTCGGTTGTTCGAGTGTCTTGGTCGCGTTCTCGCTGGTTTCGTGCGCGAGAGACACGGGTGGTGGCGGGAATCTGGCGGACGCCGCGACGGGTATGGATACCGCGGTCGTAACAAACGATTCCTCGACGAACACGCAAGACAGAGGGGCTCGTCCTCCGGTGTGCACCACGTCCGGACCTGAGAACACGGCAGACACGTGCGCGGACGGTTGCGACAACAACTCAGACGGATTTGCGGACTGCAACGACTTCGATTGCTGTAACGCAGTAACGTGCGGAACGGGAACGGCATGCGCACGTCGCGATGCTTCCACGCCGCGCGATTCGAGCGCAGCGCGTTGCCCCGGGGCTCCGACCGCCGAGAACACCGTTACGGCCTGCAGCGATGGATGCTCGAACGACGACGACAACTTCGTAGACTGCTTTGAGTTCAGCTGCTGCGGCTTGGTCACGTGCGGAGCTGGAACTTCGTGTTTCGGTCGTGATGCTTCGACGCCGGCTGGCAATCGATGCCCCGGCGCGGAGACTGCGGAGAACACCGTGGAAGCATGCAGCGATGGCTGCTCGAATGACGGCGACAACTTCGTCGACTGCGACGAGTTCAGCTGCTGCGGATTGGTTGCGTGCGGCGCGGGCACAGCGTGTTTCGGTCGTGATGCGTCCGTGCCGCGTGACTCGGGTGCACGTTGTATGGGCGACGCGGGCGCGGAGAACACGGTTGAAGCGTGCAGCGATGGTTGCTCGAACGACAACGACACCTTCGTGGACTGCGACGAGTTCGACTGCTGCGGACTCGTAGCGTGCGGGGCAGGGACCTCCTGCTTCGGGCGCGATGCTGGCGCGCGCGACAACTGATCGGCTATTCGGCTAGCTCGACAAGATCCAAGAGACGCGAGCGCCGACTTGCAGAATCATCGAGTCGGTGTCCCAGTTCGTCACGTTGAACATCAGGCGCGCATCGAGCCCGAGCACGAGGCTCCGAGAGACTAACCAATCGAGCCCGACGATCGCGTACGGCAGAAAATCCAGCCGCGTCGCGGTCGTGCGCAGCCCCGGCGTGATGTTGAACATTCCCCCTAGACCGACGCCGCCAAACGGGACCACAGCGAGAATGTCGAGGATGTAAATCAGCTCCGCGCCGAGCTGAATCGACGTGCGGTTCGACGGGTAGAGCGCGCCCAAAGCATGGCCGCGTAGCGTCAGTGCGTCTGAAATCCCGAACGAGGCTCCGGCGCCTAGAAAGAGTCCGTGTTCCGGTTGCGGGTTCGCGTGCGCGTACCCGGCGCAGAGATCGAACGTGACGTCGTCCTCGAATGCCAGGGCTGTCTGAGGCGCGACGCTCGCGGCACTCGTAAGCGCCACCGTGAAAAGCAGTCCAATCCGCATTTGACGTGGAGACACGGGTAGCTACGATAGCCGCCGCTCCGCCCGCCGTCACGGCCTCGGAGGTCCCCGACCCAAGGCACCACATGTCCGAACCCAACTCAGAAGCCGATCCAATCGACTCCAAGAACGACGCATCGCCTCCAGAAGCTGTCTCGCCGGGCCAACGCCTCAAGGCTCGCTTGGAAGCGAAAGCGGAGCAAAAGGCCGTCACCCGGGACAAGCCCGTTGCCTCCGAGGTGATCAACCAAGCAGCTGCATCGAAGGCGGAGGATTTCTTCGAGGTCAATCGTCCGCGCATCGTCGCCGGGCTGGGCGTCCTCGTCGTCGCGCTTGCTGTCTACGTCGCTTACACGAGCTTCGGTGGATCCGGCGATCCCGCAACCGCGAAGGCGCTCACGCTCGGCTCGGCCGCAATCCTGGCCAACGTCGGCGAAGTAGCTCCAGAGGAAGCCGATCCGGACGCGGTGAGCTACGAGTCACGAGCGAAGCGCGCGCAAGAAGCGCTCAAGGAATACGCGAAAGCGACCGGCGCGGGTGGCGTAGCCGGTGCATGGGCCTCCCTTGGCCAGGGGCGTGCGTACCTGGAGCTCGAAAAGTGGGCTGACGCGCGAACCGCGTATCAGCGTGCTGCCACGAACGCAGGTCATTCGCTGGAGATCAATGCACGCGCAGTGGAAGGCCTGGCGTTCGCAGATGAGGGCGAAGGCAAACGCGCGGAGGCACTGAAGCGCTTCGAAGAGCTTGGAAAGATCGGCGGCGGCGCTTTCCGTGCGCTCTCCATTCTCCACGAGGGGCGCGTTCGCCTTGGAATGGGCGAGACAGAAAAAGCCAAGACGCTTCTCAAGCGGGCGCTTGAGCAGAGCAAGAACCCCGCGGCAGACCTATTTGCTCCACGCGGCTACGTCGAGACGCAAGCACAGCTTTTACTCGCCGACCTCGGTGAAGAAGCAGCCCCGTCCGGAGGAATTTCCC
>CAZWQH010000402.1:0-4868 GCA_964635815.1 uncultured Sandaracinaceae bacterium | reverse complement strand
GCGCTGCCTCGAGTTCTCACGTCCGTTCGTTTTCGAGCGGTTCCGTACGTCTCGGGATCGTCCCAACGGACCAGCGTTTCCCAGATGTGATAGTTGCCGAGGTACTTGTGCTGGTTGTAGGGGGGATCGATGTACGCGACGTCCGCGGCAAGCTCGTAACACGCTGACTGCGCGTCGAGACAGTGCGCTTCGCCGAGCCCGTTTGCCGCCTGCGGAAGCAAGTTCGGCACCCGAAGCTCCAGCTCGTTGTTCGAGCGAGCCGCCCATGATTTCAAGAACGCCATTTGAACGCCAGTGGTCGAATCCACACGATCCGCGGCTTCCATGAGCGACGTCAGGGCGACTGCCTTCAGAGTAGGCTCGAGGTCCATGCTCTCCATGCGGTCACGAATTCCCTCGATACGCGCGCCGTTTTGGGGCTGAAAAAAACGGCTCTCCACACAGTAGGTTTCGGTGAATGCTCCGTGTCGAGGTTTGGTGTGCGCGAGCTCGCGGAGGAGCTTTGCTGCACGTTTCTCGAAGCGCTCCTCGTCCGCTACTACGTAACAGGTCGCAAGCGTATGCGCGTATGCGTTGTGATCGTTGGCCAGGACTTGGTACCCCGCGCGCTTGAGCGAGTGGCCGACTCGAGAGGTGCCCGAAAACAAGTCGAGGACGGTACGCGCGCCTTTCGCGACACTCACACCGTCCAAGATTTGTTCGAGCAGGAGTCGTTTCGATCCGAGATACTTGATCACATCAGGTCAGGCTGCCTCGTCGAGGTCAGCGCGATGGACTAGCACTGTCGGGCGGCATGTCGCACGTGAAGACGGTCGCGGGCGGAGCCTCCGTGCGGCTCGCGAACACGCGCGCCTTCTGAATGCCTTCGACGAATCCGGCTCGAATCTTGTCTTTCACTCCGAATGCACCCGCGAGCATGGGCCATGTTGCGCGCAGGATCATTTGTCCGTTGAGGATGGTTGCATCGCCGTAGCCCGCGAAACCGAACGCCGATGTCTTGTTGCTGATTCGGCGCTTGCTGTCATCGAACGAGGTCTCTGTTCGGACCGAGCCGTCCTGAGTTGCGCAAGGACGTCCGTTGACCACCGCGCTGCGTCGGTTGGTCTCGCGCTGACCTTCGAGCCGAGCAGACGCCCACGCAGCGTCGTCATTCGCGTATGGGTGCGGCGCCATCAAGCAAAGCTTCGCGTTGTTTTTCTCGATCTTGCCGGTCTTTGGATCCTTCCAAATGATTTGACCGAGGCTGTTCGCAATCGATGAAGGACACTCCTTGATCATCGCGTTGATCTGGCTGTCCGAGAGCGTGGGGAGACTCTGGGTGAACGTTGCAGCCGCGGCGCCTACGGAGGAATTTGCCGGCTTCTGGCAACCTTCGCTGGTTGCGACACACGCACCATCCGTCTTGCTGACCTTGACTGTTTCCTCACCTTCACGGTCGGCGGCGTCGAGTGCGTCACCGTCGAACTCTTCGGTCAGTGCAAAGTGACCGCACGTCGAACCTTCTTCGCATGGGGCGCAGAGGCCGTCCGCGTAGTCGCTCGCAGTGCAGCCGTTCGTTGCGGAGGAGTCGCTGCGATCGAGACCCGCGGAGACCGGAACCATCGCCGCCGCAAGCTTCGTCGTCCCGTTGAGAATCGAATCTACGATTCCGCTCACGTCATCCACGTTGTCCGCGCCCGCAATCACGAGGCCTGGGGCCAAAACGCGCGCGTTCACGGAGGTCGGACTGAGGACGACAATCGTCTCGCTGCCATACATCGCGCGGAGCCATCCCGCGAGGCGGGCACCCGTACGAGGAGACGAGAAGTAGAGATTGCCTTTCATGTCACTCCGGCCGTCGCCGCCGAACGACGAGATCCCGAAGATGCCTTCGGGGACATCGCCGGATCGCGCATCGGGTGCGCCGTGATTCTCCGTCGAGAGGTCGAGACGGCTGATGGCGTACTCTGCGCCTGGGTCGCGGCTCGAAAGCTGATCAACGACCTGCGCAGACAAAGCGCGAAACTGTTCGAGGCCTTGAGCGCCACCGAATCCGTCCGCGACGATCATCACCTTGCGCACGCCACGTCGAACTTCGACGGGGAAGATCGTCGATGCTTCGCTCGTTTCGGGTTCGGAGACGACGGTATTTTCGCTGACCGCATCGTCTTCGACGCGAACTCCGAAGCGTCCAAGCTCCGCACCGTTCTCGATCACGACCAGCGTGCCGGTCTCGCGCGGAACTTCGATGCGGACGACTCCGTGCGTCAAGGTGGCTGATCGCGAAACAACATCACCGCTCGCCTTGGCGATGTCGACAGTCGCGGCTCGGGGATCGAGAGCATAGCCGGTGCTGAGGGTATCTCCGGTGTTTGAGACGAAGCGGTACTCCAGCGCGCCGGGTTTGTTGGGGGCCGAGTCCGTGTGCCCACGATCGCCGATTGCAACGAGCGATACCGCTTCAGGTCCAACCTCGACCAAGAGGCCCATGGTGCCGGCGGGCGTGGCCGAAGTGCATCCCGTGAGCATCGCAATGATGAGTAGGAGCGAGCGGAGCATGCTGGCGGGTTGAAAATGCATGGGTCGAGAGGAGCAAGCTCCGTGCCCTTGCGACAGCGTGATTTGTCTTACGGATTTCGGGAGGCTCTACTCCACCGGCTGCAAACGTAGCCGGCGTCTTTGGAGCCGTCCGGTCGCTGTCCTCAAAACTGACATGAGCCATTCGAGCAAATGCCACCGCCTCCGCACGACGAGCCGTCGCAAATGGAGCTGCTGCATCCTCCGCCCGGATTGCAGTTGTTGTTGCAATCCGGACACCACTGGCAACCGCCCGCGATGCATTGTCCGCCGCTGCAGTAGTCGCCTGCGGTGCAGTCCGTGAAGTCTGCGTCGCAGGGCTGTCCGTCGTCCGCCATGCAGTTACCCGAAAACGGGTCGCACGCAGTGCAGGTGCCGCAGCTCGGCGGCGGGCGCGACTCGCAGTTCGTGCCATTGCAGTACCGAGGATCCGTGCAGTGATCGCCCGTCCCGCAGTAACCATCTTGGTTCTCTCCGACAAGCGTACAACCGCCGCCTTGGCAGATGCTTCGCGTGCAATCCGGAAACTGGATGGGTCCGAGGTACGAACAGTCGTTGCCTTCATTCGCGGCCGTGGGCACGCATTGACCGGTCGTGTTGCACGCGAGGGCTTGGCATTCGCCAGGCGTCGAGGTGCCGTTGAGGCACGGGCTTCCAGCGTTCACAGGGGAGAGCGTGCAGAACTGACCGGGGCCCGTGTTGCTTGCGTTCCGGCACAACCCCGTGGCGCACTCACTGGATCCTGAAACCGCGCATGACGACGGCAAGGAAGGGATTGCTTCGAATACGCAAGAACCGCTTCGGCACGTTCCCTGTCCGCATTCTGTGGCTGGTCCGGCTGTGTGACAGAAACCACCTTCATTGATGTTCTCGAGACCGCATTGGCCGCTTCGGCACGTCGGCTGTCTGCAGTTCTCGTCGAAGCTCAATCCGGGCGGCGTGGAGCGACACGGCTGCCCGTCCGGAGTGATGTTGCAGACGCTGCGATCGCCATTGGCACCAGCACCTACGCCATTGCACCCCCCGCACTCGGCATCGACGTCCGCAAGATTGCACTGCACGCCTGCGCTACGAATCACTGGCGCATCACATGTGGGCGAGCTCCCGCTGCACCACGCGGGATCGCCGCAAACGTAATTTTGGTTGGGGCAATGTCCGCCCCCGGAAAGGTACCGAATAGGCGGACACACACGCGCACTGCCATCGCAGTAGTCACCCGTTGGCGTCCGCGCGTTGTGGCAGGGCCCGAGGCCCGGCCGGCAAAGCTGTGTCGCAGGCGCAGCGGCATCCGCGGGGCAGTTCTTGTTCCCGGATCCCTGGCAAACCTCCGCCGCATCACACTCGCCGTTCGCGGCTCTGCAAAGCTCACCCAACGCCTTCACGCGGTCCACACACGCACCCGCTCCGTCGCATTGATCATCTAGGTCACATGCGAGTGAGGTGTTTGCGGATCCGCAGGCCGTTCCTGCGGGTTTGGGGCCTGAAGCCATGCAAGCGCCCGAAGGACAAACGCGGCGTCCAATCACGCACGGCATTCCGGGCACCACGCAATCCGCGCCGGGACTGCACGCAGTGCACATTCCTGCGCCGTCGCAAACGCCCGTCCCACCTCCGGTTGGAGTGCAGCTCGTGCTGGATGGTTTGTGAACCGGGGCAGGGCAGCTTCCCGAGTTGCACATTGCTGCACTCGTGCACGCACTGTCCGCGCGACACATCGTCGTGTTGGCTTTGTTCATCGCGACGCACGTTGCGCCCGTCGCACCGCACACCTTGCGTCCCTCTTTGCAAGGATTGGAGGCATCCGCCCCGCTCAACGGGCATAGCTCGTTCGCCACGCACGCCACACAGGTTCCATTCGCGTCGCAAACGCCTGCGCCGGCGGAACCGGTGCACGCCGTGCCCGCAGCCTTGTTGCCGTTCACTACGCACGTCTGTGCGCCCGTCGAGCACGAAAAGGACCCCGTTTTGCACGCATTGGTCGGTCCGACTGGACTGCATGTGGCACCCGCCGCGCACGCAACGCACGTTCCTGTTCCGTTGCATACGCCGCCGGTGCACGCGGTGCCTGCGCCCGCGTTTGCAGTCATGTTGCACATCGTGCCGCTGCCCGCGACACACACCGTCGCGCCTACTTTGCATGCGTTGCCGGGCTCCGGTTGGCAGACCTGGCCGGCGCCCGTACACACGGAGCAACTTCCATTCATGCAGGTGCCGCCCGTGCCACACGCGGTTCCATTCGGTTGGTTCGCGGGAACGCATGTCTGTCCGCCAGACACGCACGAGTACGTTCCGGTGAGACACGGATTTCCGCC
>CAZWQH010000401.1:0-4905 GCA_964635815.1 uncultured Sandaracinaceae bacterium | reverse complement strand
GCAGGTACGCTCGCAGCGTGGACACCCACTGGTTCACCTGTGCGGGGCCCTCTGTCTCGATGTCCGATTGAGAAGCGTCACCGCTGTCGGTCAGCTCGATGCGACTGATGCCCTTGTCCGATGCCCAGACCGTCACTCGGCCCACCAGAGGAGTGTCGAAGGAAACACAATACGACGGGGCAGGGGGGAGATTGCCGTCCGTGCTGTTGCCGGCGCCGCCTGGATGCGGTGTACTCCCCTTCGTGTCCGTAGCAGTCTTACGTCTCGCCATCGTCGCGTTCTTAGGAACCACTGTACTCGCAGGGTGTGGCGCGAGCTACCGGCAGGCGTACTTCTCGGATGCGTACTTCGAGCGCTGTTTCGCGGCAGATATCAACCCCCGTGTGAATCGGTCTGACCTCGAGGAATGCTGGTCTGCGTGGATCGCCTACTACGGCGACTCCGAGAATCAGTACCGCGTGGAGTATGCGCGCGAACGCTCCGAAGCCCTCGCGCTTGGCGATGGAACGCTTCCTCTCCTGCGGGCCGATGACCCGCTCTCCGCACCCTCGTCCGCAATCGCGTACAGCGGCGCCACTGCAGAGACCGCTGGAGTGTCAGCCGAAATCTCTCGGTGGGCCGAGCCATTTGTCGTTCCGCACGCCGCGGTAGTTCCCGTGGCAGTGGAACGTGTTCCCGCGTGCCGAACGACCTGCATCTCCCGCACCGAAGCGTGTCGGGCCAGCTGCGCGGAACGAGACAGCTCGTGCAAGCACACGTGTACCGTGGACCAACGTGTGTGCGACGAGGGCTGCCCGTAGACCCGTAGCTAGAAAGCACAAAGCCGCCCGAGGGCGGCCTTGCGGTCGAAAAGCTCATAAGCCGAGTTCTGTTCTGCGTTGCGTCATCGCAAGCGCAGTGACCATCATTCATCTCGAACGTGTGTCGCCACACGTTTCTAGCGACGTTACCCGGAAGCTCGGACGAGCCGTCCTCGATTGCTTCCCTATTCCGTCTTGCACCGAGTGGGGTTTGCCTTTGCGACCTCTGTTACCAGAGGTCCGGTGAGCTCTTACCTCACCGTTTCACCCTTACCGAGTTGCCGAAGCAACGAGTGCTTCGGCGCCAAGGCGGTCTCTTCTCTGTTGCACTTTCCTCAGGATCACTCCCACCAGCCGTTAACTGGCACTCTGCTCTGTGGTGCTCGGACTTTCCTCGGATGCGTTGCCACATCGGCGATAGTCTGCGCCGTTTCGACGACGTGACCTTAGCACGTCAAAACGGCGCGTTGATTTCGCGAAAATCTAGGCCCGCCGGAACCGTGTAGCTCGTGTACGGAGCCAGCCCGTGCAGTGTCGCTCCGAACGGACGGTCGGCCGCCAGAACGTGAGCCCCTGCCGTGACTGGGAGCTGCACCGTCTCGTAGCCGGAGCCGTCACCTATCGCGACCAACCCAGCCACACTACGACCGTCCAAAGTGACGCTCGAGCCGCGCGGCGCGACGAGCTGAACGAAGCTCCGCGCATACCCTGGTGCCGCTAGAAACGCGTACTCCGATCGATATTGCTCGCGAGGAATCACGAGTGCCATCGAAGGATCGC
Organism: uncultured Sandaracinaceae bacterium; assembly: GCA_964635815.1. Taxonomy (GTDB): domain Bacteria; phylum Myxococcota_A; class Polyangia; order Polyangiales; family JADJQN01; genus CAZWQH01. Next base: position 3,325 of record CAZWQH010000401.1, on the reverse strand, counting down.
CGGACTCCGAGGAGCCCGTTCCAAGGCCGGCGTAGTCTTGCCCGACGAGAAACTGCGCCACGGAGATGGCCTGCGTGCCCGTGACCTGAAACGAAGTGGCCGCTTCGAACTCGACGAACTCCCCCCGCGAGAGGGTTACGTTGGCGACCGTCGCTCCACGAGGGCCCAGTGCGAGCGGTGTGAACGTGAGGTTGTTGCCGTCGGCGCCCGAGACTACGCGGATTACGTTTGGCTCGTTGTTGGTCGGCTTCGTCACGACGACGTTCGCTTCCTTCCCCCAGGTCTCGAGCGGAAAGAGCGCTTCTTCCAAATGGTCGCACGCCCATTTGTTGTAAGGCACGAACGTGCAGTCATGCCCACTGATGACCTCAATACGACCGGAGGACGTGATTTCGGTTCCGGTTAGATCGTACTCACGAGGGGCGAGGCAGTATCGAATGCTTCCGCTCGGTATCGCGTCCATCGATTCGGTTGTGCACGGCGTGTCCGTGGACGACAGAAGCTGCGCAATGTCGCCGCGACGCAGCGTGAACGAAATGCGTCGGCCCGGGGGCGTATTCGGAAACGCGCCTCCGCCCTCGGCCTCGACGTGCGCCTTCGGAACGACCTCGACCGTGACTTCCTCGTCGACGCCTACGATCGCAACGAATCCGGGGCTGCGAAGCGATCGGAACATCCCCCGGTCAGTCACGTCGGTGCGCATCGTCGGGCGTGACATCACGATGTAGCTTCTGCCGAGCACGTGCGTCGGCAACAGGAGTGAAGCGTCGGCGGTGTACGAGTAGCATTCAGGCCGAATCTGGCCGCCAGCCGGAGTCGTAGGGCAGCGGTTGAACTCGAGCGGGTTGTATTGATACGCGACGATCGGAACGTCGGACCGCACGGAGTAGGCGCTCGCCGGGACGATCCGAGATTGGAAGGTCGGCGTCTCTCCGACGGGACCCTTTAGCAAGTCGACGAAGGGGACCGAAAACGTGTGGACTGCTTTTGGCATCAACGTTGCGGTTTGCGAGATCCCATTTCCTTCGATCGTGACGCGCGCATCCACGAGCTGAGGATTCGAGACGACAACCGAAAAAACGAAACCGGGATCGAGCGATGCGTTGGAGGTTGGAGCTGCGTAGTACTCGCAGCCGATGTACGAGCGCGAGCGTTCGGCGACCTCGCAAAGCTTCTGACATCCGGTCGGGCTACAGCGAAATCCTGCAGCGCTGTCGCAGGTCTCGACTGCATCGCTCGTGCTTCCGTCCGCGCGACAACGCATGACCGTTTCACCCCGACACGCGGCGGAGGAAGGGACGCAGGCCGCACAACCAAGCTCGTCAACGCACTCGGGTATAGTGCTCGGACAAGTGCGCACGCTCAGGGACCGACCTTGCGCGCATCGCGTCTCGACATTGCCCTCGCAGATGATCTCTGTGTCGGCGCCACAGCGCGCGCCGCGAGGACCGGTCGCTGGAGGAGGGGGCTTCTCGCTCGCACAAGTGAGGGACACGAGCGTCGAAAGTGCGAGCAATCCTTTTGTGAAAGCGAACGGGATGTTCGCACGCATGGGACGAGCCTACTTGAACGCGCTGCGCAGGAGCGCGGCTTTTTTGGGACACCAGACGAAGTTCGCTAGCGTGCAAGGGTGAGTACTCGGATGGTCCGAAAGCTGGCGTTGTGTCTTGCACTTTCGTCCATTGCGGCATGTGAACGGGCCTCGAGCATCACGGGGGGGAGTGCGACCCCCCCGGCCTCGACTTCGGTGCCGGTTGCGGAGCCGCGAGAGCTCGCTCCCGCCGTGACGACGAGCGCCAATGAGATTCTCGTTCCTACCGGACATGTTTTCGCAGGCAGTGCACCGGGTACTTCGCATCGGCACTCGCCATCCGAGTTGCCCGCGACTCGAGTGCGCGTGCCCGCGTACGTAATCGATCGGTTCGCATACCCGAACGATCCATCGAGCGCACCGCGAACCGGGGTCGACCCAGAAGAGGCCGGTCGGCTCTGCGCGGACGCGGGAAAGCGTTTGTGCGTGGAGCTGGAGTGGGAGCGGGCGTGCGAGGGTGACGACAACCGGATCTTCAGCACAGGCGATACGATGGACGTCGAGGCGTGCGCACTTGATCCCGGTTCTTGTGCGAGCGCGTTTGGAGTGGTCGGCGCCGGAACTGCGATGCGCGAGTGGACGAGGGAGTCCCTGAACCCCGACGCGCGTGCGATCGTTCGCGGCGCGGACGCAATCGATCCCATCGCCAGTCACCGTTGCGCCACCCGCGTGCCTCGAGAGGCTATCCGGCGAGGCGCTTCCGAGATTGGCTTTCGCTGCTGCCGGAGCGCAACGAATGAGATGCCTCCTGCGTACGCAACCGTGCGTGCGACGACCGTTGGCGTTGGTGCAGAGCTCAGTGAGGACCGGGCGCGTGAGTTGTTTGCGGTGGCTGCGGCGCACGCAGTTGGCGATGCGCGTGCCCTCATGACAGAGCTCTCGCGGAGCTTCGAGTTTCATTCCGTCTCTGCGACCGCGGGAGTCGCGGGTACAAACATCAACCAGCACGGTTTGGTCCAGGCGCCGCGTGCATTCGAATGGAGCCCGGTCGTGGGCGAACGAATCCTGGTCATTTCTGGACACATCGACGACCGTTCGATCGTGAGTGCGCTCTACGCATCCTCAGAATCCGAACCGCCGGAAATCCGACACGCTGCGACGATCGAGCTCGAAAGAGGTGGCAAGCCAGTTCCACTGCTGTTTCACGCAGACCAACCTCGCGAATTGCTTTTCTCCACATGTATTGGATGCGGCGCTGAAGGTGGAGCAATCGTTTACGACGCTCAGAGCCTCGTTCAAATCGTGCCTCGCTGAGGACCGTCCGGAACGCTGCAGCCGAATCGTGTCGCTGCTATCGTGTCGCGATGCGCGTCGTTCGAGTTACCCACGGAGAGCAGGACTATTTCGGCGAGCTCTACGACGAAGCCACGGTGCGCCTGTGGTCGGCCGCCCCGTGGAACGGAGGAAAAGCCACCGACCGATTCATTCCGTTTCGCGAGAATACTCTCTTGGCGCCGGTGACTCCGACCAAGATCATCGCTATTGGGCGAAACTATCGCGCGCATGCGAAGGAGCTCGGAAACGATGTCCCGGTTGAGCCTCTATTGTTCCTGAAGGCGCCGTCGGCTCTCTTGCCGCCTGGCGCGGCGATCGAGCTTCCGTTCGCGAGCGCGCGCGTTGAGCACGAAGCCGAACTCGCCATCGTGTTCGGTACCCGCGCTCGAAATGTGTCTCGCGCGGAAGCACTTAGGTTCGTCTTCGGGTTCACGTGTTCGAACGACGTAACGGCGCGCG
>CAZWQH010000400.1:0-4906 GCA_964635815.1 uncultured Sandaracinaceae bacterium | reverse complement strand
CGTGCCGGACACCGCCGAAGTACGCGCCGCCGGCCCTCTGGGAATTCGCCTCGCAGAACGCATCGAAGCAAGCGCCGCGGCGTACAAGCGAACCGATCAGCCCCTTCAGCGCGGAACTCTCAACGAGGGCGAGCTTGCCGATCGCAACGGAGTCCTCGTTGCTGGCCACTGCTATCGCATCTTCGCCGTGGGAAGTGACGGCATCCAAGATCTCGATCTCGCGCTATTCGACGGTTCCGGAATGCTCATGCTCCGTGACAACAGCGACGACGCATTCCCGACTTTGGGTGTGGAAACACCTCTTTGCCCGGACGGCGCGGGAATGCACCGGATTCAGGTGACCGCCTACAAGGGCGCGGGAGACTTCCTCCTGCAAATTATGGAAAGCCCTCCGTAGTGTTTATTCGCTGTGCTTCTGCGCTCGCGCAAAGAAGCGTTAAGCGATCTGGACCGCGGGAAGCGCGCCCCTCACAGTAGCGGGATGAGTTTAGACGTAGCTGCTCAGCCAAAGCGCGACGAGACCTTCGCCGAGTTCGTGAACCGCAAGAAGCGAGAGTCGTTCGGCGCGGACGGCGCTCCGTACGCGTACGTCGCGGACATTGCCATGCTGCGCGCGATGCGCACGATGCGACCCATCGAGCTCGCTATTGGAGCGATGGTGCGCACGTACAAAAACGTGATGAAGAACAACATGCTCGGGACGATGATCCGCGTCGGTCCGAAGCAGTTCCCCACGATTCAGCGCGTGGCCGAGCGTTGCGCCGGTGCTCTCGCTGTCCCGACCCCCACTGTCTACGTCGCAAACAGCCCCGTTCTCAACGCATACACGTTCGGAACCGACGACGACGCATTCATCGTCGTCCACTCGGCGATGGTCGATGCGTTCAGCGAAGACGAGCTGGCTTTCGTGATCGGACACGAAATGGGTCACATCCAGAACAAGCACGTGGTCTACGGCACCGTGCTTCGGATGCTCCGGCATACCGCGTCGATGGCGCTTCGGTGGATCGCACCCGCGGCGGAGCTTGGGCTTCGCGCGTGGTATCGCCGAGCGGAGATTACGTGCGACCGCGCGGGCCTCCTGTGCGTGCGCGATTTAGACGTTGCGAGCCGAACGTTCGTGAAGCTCGCCAGCGGGTCCGCTCGACTCGCGAACGAAGTAGACGTTGACACGTACGTAGAGCAAGCACGCGAAGCGCGGCGCGGGATCGGCCGCCTCGCGGAAGCGTTTTCCTCGCATCCCTACCTTCCCAAGCGCATCGAAGCACTGCGCATCTTCGCAGAAAGCGCTCTCTATCGAGAAGCGACCAACTCGTCCCGCGGGCCTACGCAAGGTCGAACCATGGACGAGGTCGACTTCCTGACGTCGCGAATTCTCGAAGTCGCGTTTCCGGACGAGCACGCTCATACCTCTCCTACTCACCCAGTCACCAACGTCGCTGGTCCGACGAGCAACGGCGCTTCGAACGGAGGCACGCATGTCTGAAGTGGGTACAAGCAAGGTAGCGCTGGACGCGCTCAAGGAACGCATCGCGCTTTCGACGAAAAAGGACGTGGACGCGTTTGCATCTCGCATCGCCACGGATTTTTCCGCGGCCACAGCCGCGGACATTCGTACGTACGCGCAAGCCTACGTCGAAGAGAAGTTGCGCGGAATCGCTGCGAAACATGCGGACGAAGTGGCCGTCGCGATTTCAGCGATGCGAAGCAGCGAGCTCGAAAGCGGACACCCCGGCGGAGTCCACGTCGCGCACCACGACTACCGCCTCGAAGAAGACACGTTCCGCCAAGACGTCGGAGTTTTTGCGCTCGGAGTCGTTGGTCTCGGCGTCATGATCACGTCGAGCGTTCTATTCGGTGGGGTTCTCGCGCTCGCGAGCCCTATCGCCGCGACGGTCCTTCGTGAGAAGAACGATCGAGAGCTGCGCGCACGTGCCGCACGCGAAATCCCGACGATGGTGCGTGAGGCCGGGATCCGACTCCTGACAGCTTTAGACCGCGAGATCGACCGAGTGGCCACCGCGCCGAGCACCGCGACGTGACCGTCTAAGGCGAAGCGCTCGCTCCGTGCGCGCGCAGAAGGTCTTCGACAGACTCACGGGCTCTCACGACGCGAGTCTGGCCGTTTTCGCAGAGGAGCTCCGCTGCGCGCGGCCGCGCATTGTAGTTGCTCGACATCGCACTCGCGTACGCGCCCGCGCCAAGCACCACCAACACGTCGCCTCGCTTGACGGGCGCAAGCATGCGGGCCTTCGCCAGGAAGTCCGCGCTTTCGCACACGGGTCCGACGATATCGGTCGGAACCGGATCACCTTCGATCGCACGCGCTGGAACGACTTGGTGAAACGCGCCATAGAGCGCCGGCCGTAGGAGCTCAGTCATCGCGGCATCGACAATCGCAAACCGACGTCCGCCCTGCTCTTTTGTAAACAGAACAGTCGTCACGAGCGCGCCGGCGTTGCCCACCAAGAATCTGCCGAGCTCCACGACAATCTGAGTTCGGGTGGTATCCACACCCGCGTCACGCACCGCATCAGCGATAGCGCTCCCAAAATCCTGAGCGTCAGGTAGCGGCGCAGATTCGTCGCCATAGGCAATCGGCCATCCGCCGCCGAAATCGATCGAATCGATCGGGGCGCCCCCCGCTCGACACTCCATCGCGAACTCAGCCGTCATGCGCGCGGCATCTCGCAACGGCGCGACCGTGCGGAGCAAGGAGCCAATGTGACACGTGAGACCCACGAGCTTGACGCTCGGCAGTGCTTTGGCTCGCGCGGCCATCTGACGCGCGACGGAAAATGGGATTCCAAACTTACCCGTCGCAAGCCCCGTCGAGATGTACGGGTGTGTCGCGGGATCGACGTCTGGGTTGACCCGAAACGATACGCGTGCGCTCTGCTTCTCGCTCGCGGCTATCTGAGCGACGACCTCGAGCTCCTCGCCGGATTCGACGTGGATGGATCCGATACCGCGGGAAACTGCCAACCGGAGCTCGTCGTCCGTCTTCCCGACTCCGCTCATCACGATGTCGGTCGGCGCGAAACCCGCGTGCAGCGCTAGCGAGATCTCGCCGCCCGAGACCGTGTCCGCACCGGCGCCTGCAGCCGCAAGCTTTCGAAGGATTGCCACGTTGCTGTTCGCCTTCATCGCGTAGGCGATCAGAGGACGCTCAAACTTCGCAAGCGCCGCCGCTGCTTGCGCGTACGCCTGGTCGATGGAGCTCGACGAGTATGCGAAGAACGGCGTGGCCTGAGCTCGAGCCAAGGTGCCCAGACGCACCCCGTCAATCTCCAGCTCTCCGCCGACCATCGCAAATCCGTGAGGCACGTCCGGCATTCGGGGCGAGACTACACAAAATCAACTCGCCGCGCCTCACGCGTCTGCGTCTCAAGAGTCCGACGTAACCGCGCGCAATAGATCGCCCGAGCGCACGGCGTCGCGTTCGAAACGATACGCCGCAGGAACCGTCAATCCGGTAGCGACCAACGCAAGGAGCGAAGCGCCGCCGACGCCGATGAACCCGAGTGCTGCCAAACCCACGCCAAGCCCGGCGAGAACGACGCATGTTCCCGTGTCCCAGCGGCCTCGGTCCCGCGCATTGCGGGCGAGCCAAATCGCAAACCACGCGTGCAGTGGATCGTCCCCCTCGATCGAGATTACGTTGCCCGAACGTTTCGGCCCGCGAACTCGCGGGGTGCGCGCGGTTTCACTTCCTGATGTCGGAACACTCAACGCGAGCCCGATGTCTGCCGCCGAAAGTAGCTCGCGATCATCAGCGATCGCGATCACTCCGACGAGCTCACCCGCAGCGCGCGCCCTTCCCATTTCCGCAACGATGTCGTCTGTAGATGCGTCGGCTCGGACGTGGTCGATTCCGAGAGCGGACGCGAGAGTGGAGAGCATGCCTCGGGGTTCAGCCGAAACGAGCACGATGTCGATGTCGAGATCCGCGATCCGCTGTAGCGCTGCGCGCGCGTTTAGACGCGGCGCTTCGTCGAACGCGATCATCGCTCGAACGCGCGACCCATGAGCAACGAACCGCACAAGGCGACCTTTTGCTTCTGACCTTTGAGCATCTGGCTCCGCGGCTGCTACGGAGACGCCGTGCTCCATGACCAAACGCCTGTCCCCCACGAGCAGCGTCGTGCCGTCGTGAAGTTGCGTGATGAAGCCACGGTCGCCAAACGAGCGAGACGCGCCGGTCACATTCTCACCGCGCTGATCAATCTGGCTAATCGCCGATGCGAGCCGTGACCGTTGGACCGTCGTTGCCGCTCGCGCAGCCATTCCGGCGTACGAGACATTGGCCTTGTCATCGATTGCAACGACCTCCGCTACCAGAAGAGTCGGCTGCGTGACAATTCGAGACGCTGGTACGAATAGAGAACGGATCCGCCCAAGTCTCTCGGTCGCGGCCGCATCGCCGAGTGAGATTCCAGCGCGACGCGCGTGCTCGAGTGCCACCGCGTACGGACGCATGGAGGACATCCGAAACGCGCGCCATGGGAACGCAGCGACGATCGAGCTCGCAAGCAAAAGCGCGGCGACGGGCTCAGGTTCCTTGAGCAACGCCACCGCTACGACAGCAAGCAGTGGTACCCAGACCGTCGACCAACCGGAAAGCAAGCTCGAGATCTTCGCCGAGCGAGGTAGGTCTCCGAGCTGTGTCCAATCTGTCTCGGACTGGGACGAATCCATGAAAATCGAGGGAAGGCGTCCATCCACGGCGCTCGCGATACGCACGATCTCTTTTTGCGCCACTGCCGCGAGCGCTGCCACGGAAACGGATACGGTGAATACGGCGAGCACCCGGCGCGACGGGATGTTGGTTTCCGCAAGAACATGAACCGAGCCCGACCAAGCCATCCAGGTTTGGACCAGCAAACATGCACTCGCGACCGCGCTC
>CAZWQH010000399.1:0-4913 GCA_964635815.1 uncultured Sandaracinaceae bacterium | reverse complement strand
ACAAGGCGTTCGCGAGCAGCCACGCGCTGAAGGACTGTTGCGCGCCGAGACGCGCGCGTTGGAAGCTCTCAGACACCCGGGACGCACAGCGGCACGGGAAGCGTTCCTAGAGTTCCGCGACGCGGACGCTGCGAGCGAGTGGCGAATGCGCTGCGACGCGGTCACCCCGAACTGCGCGCGTGATCGGCTGCCGGTCGTGACGATCGAGATGCGGCAAACTCACTAATCTCACACCTGCGACACCCGATGCGTTCGTGTGCCGGTTTGTGTCGCGATGTGTTTGCGGAGTACCGAATGAGCGCGCCGCACGCGACGCTAATCCCACGACGACGCGTTCACCGCTCTGCAGAACCTCTGGCACGAGCAGTGCAGTGCGAAGCGCATGAAACCTTATCTTCCGATTGTCACCTGCATCTCACTTCTGATGTCACTTCCAGCGAGCGACGCGCACGCGTTCTGCGGGATGTACGTTAGCGGCGCCACCGCTTCGATGTACGCCAACGCAACGATGGTGGTCCTGGTTCGTAACGGGACTCGCACCGTGCTTTCCATGCAGAACAACTACGAAGGACCGCCCGAATCGTTCGCCATGGTGATTCCGGTCCCGACTATTCTCACGGAACGCAACGTCCACACGCTCGCTCCGGAGATCTTCGCTCAGCTCGACACGCTTACAGCGCCGAGGCTCGTCGAGTACCACGAACAGGATCCCTGTTACGTGCCGTCGCCACACCGCCGCTTCGACGGCGGCTGGTTCGCGGACGCTGCAAGCTTCTCGCGCGACGCAGGCGCTCCGCCGACGGTGCGCATCGAGGAGCAGTTCCGCGTCGGAGAATACGAGATCGTGATCCTGAGCGCGGACGACGCAAGTGATCTCGAAACGTGGTTGCACACCAACAACTACAACGTGCCATCGGGCGCCGAGTCGGTGTTGCGAACCTACGTCGCATCCGGCTCGAAGTTCTTCGTCGCCAAGGTGGACCCAACGCGCGTCACGTTTCGTGACGGCAAGACGGCCCTATCTCCATTGCGATTCGAGTACGACTCGCCCGATTTCACGCTTCCGGTCCGCCTGGGTCTCGTCAACAGTCGCGGGACACAGGACCTCATTGTCCACATTCTCTCAACCGAAGGACGATACGAGGCCGCGAACTACCCCAACGTGTTCGTGCCCACGAACTTGGTCGTGACGTCGTCCGTGCGAGCGGCCTTCGCGAGCTTCTACGAGGGGCTTTTCTCTGAGGTCAATGCGGCCAATAGAGGTGCCGTGGTGACCGAGTACGCGTGGCCGGCATCGAGCTGCGACCCGTGTCCAACATCACCACCGGGCCTCAACCAGATCGCTACCGTCGGAGGCCTGCCTAACGCCGCGTACACAATCACCCGCTTGCACTACCGGTACGCCGCAGAGGATCTGGGAAACGACCTCGTGTTTCGACTCGCGACCCCGGTCGAGGGTGGACGCGGAGTTCCTGATCCGGAGGGTCGGTTGTCTCAAGCGGTGAACGCAACAGCAGCGTGGGCGGGAGACGCCTTTCAAGCTCGGTACGTGATCCTCAATCCATGGACAAGGCCGATCACGTGCAGCAACCCGCAGCGTGGGACGTGGGGCTACGGCGGTTCAACCGGCTCGGCGAGCAACGTTGCGCTGACCGGGAACCCGCCGGCGCGCTCGGACGCCCGGAGTCAAATCGTCACGCCGGTCCCTAGCCTCCGAATCGTAGGTTCCACGGACACGTTCGAGAGGATCGCACGAACAAGTAGCCCCGGAGTCGGTGGTTCCGCCCGTGCGTCTCGCGGGGCCTCGTCATGCAATGCGACGGCGGTCTCACCGCGCGTGCAAATCTGGCAAGCAACCGCGCTTCTGATGGGCTTTGCGGCGCTTGCGCGCCGGCGATTCGGTAGACCCCAAACCGTTCGAGTTGTCGATCATCGCGAATAGGGATAAGTCACGCCGGCTTCGACCTGTTCGAGGCACCCGGACGACCCTAGATCCGGATCGAGGCCGGCCATGCAAAGCGCCATCGCACCCAGAATCACGACCCTCACCCACTCCACGATCGGCCAGAAAGCCATCGTCGCACTTACCGGAATGATTCTGTGGGGTTACACGATCGTCCACACGATCGGGAACCTCCAGCTGTTCGCCGGGCCGGAGATCATGAACGGCTACGCCGAGCAGATCCACGCAATGCCCGCTGTGCTCTGGGGCGTACGCGTCCTCTTGCTGGTTTGCCTCACGCTTCACGTGTGGATGATCGTTCGACTCGCTTCACGCAATAGTGAAGCCCGACCGATCGCATACAAGAAGCGTCGGAACCTGAAAACCAACCCCGCCGCGATCTACATGCTCGTGAGCGGCGTCGTGTTGTTCGGGTTCATCATTTTCCATCTGATGCACCTCACGATCGGGAATACGAATCTCCCGTTCGACCGCGAGAACGTTTACAACAACCTCGTCCTCGGTTTCCGGAACCCTTGGGTCGCGGGCGGGTATCTCATCTGCCAGCTCATGCTTGCAGGCCACTTGTTCCATGGCGCGCGAAGCTTGTTCCAGTCGATCGGCGTCTCGCATCCCAAGTACGACAAGCTGAAGAACAGCGCAGCGATGCTTCTCGTTGCCGTCGTCATCGGGGGCAATCTGTTGATCCCCGCCGCGATCGTACTGCGCCAAGTTCCAGACGAAACCGAATGGGTCGACGGAAAGCGCGCCTTCAAGATGGGCGACGTCGACCCGAACGCAGCAGGCGCAGAGGAGACACACTGATGGCTGGCGAGACGAGCACCGCGGCACGACACCCGGAGACGAGCCCCAAGCTCGATTCGCGTTGTCCGACCGGTCCGGTTGAAACGCGTTGGGACAGACACCGCTTCGATATGAAGCTCGTGAACCCTGCCAACAAACGTAAGTACAAAGTCATCGTGGTGGGCACCGGCCTCGCCGGAGGTTCCGCTGCGGCGACGCTCGGCGAGCTTGGGTACAACGTCGACGTCTTCTGCTTCCAAGATTCGCCGCGGCGCGCGCACTCCATCGCGGCCCAAGGCGGTATCAACGCAGCGAAGAACTACCAGAATGACGGCGACAGCATCTATCGCCTCTTCTACGACACCGTCAAAGGCGGAGACTTCCGCGCTCGCGAGAGCAACGTCTACCGCCTCGCTCAAGTCAGTGTCGACATCATCGACCAGTGCGCAGCACAGGGCGTCCCGTTCGCGCGCGAGTACGGCGGATTGCTCGACAACCGCTCCTTCGGTGGCGCACAGGTCTCACGCACGTTCTACGCGCGCGGCCAAACTGGGCAGCAGCTGCTCATCGGCGCGTACCAAGCGCTCGCTCGAATGATCGACGCCCGCAAGGTGACCATGCATGCGCGCACCGAGATGCTGGACCTCATCGTCGTCGACGGTCGTGCACGCGGCATCATCACGCGAGACATGGTCACCGGGAAAGTCGAAGTTCAGATGGGGGACGCCGTCGTGCTCGCGACCGGCGGATACGGCAACGTGTTCTACCTCTCGACGAATGCCAAAGGCTGCAACGCTATGGCCATCTGGCGCGCGCATCGCAAAGGCGCGCTTCTGGCGAATCCGTGCTTCACGCAGATTCATCCAACCTGCATTCCAGTCGGTGGCGACTACCAGTCCAAGCTCACGCTCATGAGCGAATCGCTCCGAAACGATGGTCGCGTTTGGGTTCCGCTCAACAAAGCAGATATCGATCGCGCGACTCGTGACCCCAACGCGATTCCCGAAGAGCAGCGCGACTACTACCTTGAGCGCAAGTACCCCAGCTTCGGCAATCTCGTTCCTCGCGATATCGCGTCACGCAGCGCCAAAGAAGTTTGCGATGAAGGTCGCGGAGTCGGCCCCGGTGGTTTGGGCGTCTATCTGGATTTCCGCGACGCGATCAAACGCCTCGGGGAGAAGGCCATTGCCGAACGCTACGGGAACCTCTTCGAGATGTACCAGCGCATCACGGACGAGAATCCATACAAGGTGCCGATGCGCATCTACCCGGCGATTCACTACACGATGGGCGGCCTCTGGGTCGACTACGAGCTCCAGAGCACCATTGCTGGGCTCTTCGTGATCGGCGAAGCGAACTTCTCCGACCACGGAGCGAACCGACTCGGCGCAAGCGCGCTCATGCAAGGCCTCGCGGACGGCTACTTCGTTCTGCCGTACACCATCGGCAACTACCTCGCTCAGGCAACGCTGCCGAAAGTCTCGGAAGACACTGCGGAAGCCAAGCAGGCGCTGGTCGGTGTCAACGATCGCATCCACTCATTGCTCAACGCTCCGAAACCCTCACGCACCCCGGAGTCGTTCCACAGGGAGCTCGGAAAGCTGTGCTGGGACAAATGCGGAATGGCGCGTACTGCCGCCGGACTCGGTGAGGCGCTCGAGCGCATTCCTGCGATGCGCGAAGAATTCTGGCACTCGGTACAGGTCCCGGGAAGCGGCGCAGACTTCAACCAGACGCTCGAGAAAGCTGGCCGTGTGGCCGACTTCATCGAGTTCGCCGAGCTCATGTGTCGCGATGCACTTCATCGCGAAGAATCCGCGGGAGGCCACTTCCGCGTCGAGCACCAAACGCCGGAAGGCGAGGCGCAGCGCGACGACTCCAAGTTCCAGTACGCCGCGGCGTGGGAATGGACCGGAGAGAAAACTGCTCCTGTTCTCCACAAAGAGATGCTCGAGTTCGAACGAGTTAAGCCAGCGCAGCGTAGCTACAAGTGACCCAGAGAGATCGATAGCGAGCAAGACGATGGCAACTTCCAAGAATCTCAACCTCAAGATCAACGTTTGGCGACAGACCGGTCCCAAGGACAAAGGTCGTTTCGAAACGTATGACGCAAAGGACATAAGTCCGGACATGTCGTTCCTCGAGATGCTCGACGTTGTCAACGAAC
>CAZWQH010000398.1:0-4940 GCA_964635815.1 uncultured Sandaracinaceae bacterium | reverse complement strand
ATTGCCTCCGCCCCCGCCTCCGCAAGCGGCGAGAAAAACCATGCTGAGCACAAAGAGAAACGACGAGAGCTGTGTTTGGTGCATCGGGCCGGAGTCTAGTTCGCCCGCCGTGCACCAGGTACCCGACGCCACCTTAAATCCGTGTGATTACTCACCCCGTCGACAAAAAGATAAGGAATCTCTAAGGTCTGTCTCGCTGCTCTTTTTCGCGCTTTTTGCAGCGTGTGGCTCCTCGACGACCGCCCCGCTCGATGCGTCGGAGCCTTCAGACGCCACGCTTGACGTCCGTTCCGCTGACACGGCTGAAGCCGCCGCGCGGCCGAGCTGCCCGATCCCATCCGCGCCCGCGAGCTTCGCCGCGACCGGTTACTTCCGCGCGGAGCGGGTGTGCGACGGAGTGTTCACGCTCGTGGATCCGGACGGAACCGCATTCTTCTCGCGAGGAGTGAATGTCGTTTCCTTCGATGCGGATGAAATACGCAACACGAGTCAGCGACCGTACCGGGACGCAGTCATGACTCGATACGGCTCACGCGCGGCCTGGGCGCGCGCGACCGTCGATCGTCTGAGGGAATGGCGCCTCAACACGATCGGGTCGTGGAGCAGTTACGAAGACCTCGGATCGTTGATGCCGTACACGGTGATGCTCGCAGTAGGCCAAGCGAACTGGGGCGCGCTCGAGCTTCGCGACTACTACTCGGACGAATGGGTCGCGGGCGTTCGCGCAATCGTCACTCGTCTCGTAGCGCCGCTCAGAACGGATCGAAACCTTGTGGGCTGGTTCCTCGACAACGAGATGCACTGGGGACCCGACGTGCGAGTGGCGACCGACCTTTTTACGGAGTATTTCGCGTTTCCTCGAGCATCTAACGGGCGTCGCGCGCTGATCGCTGCTTTGCGCCAACGTCACACGGATCGCATCGAGTCCTTCAACACAAGGTGGGGAACGACGTTCGCGACGTGGGACGAGCTCGAAGCGGCACCCTCCCTTCCGACGACTGGATTGTCGCGTGAGGCACGCGAGGACAAAGACGCGTTCCTCGAGCTCCTCTCCGAGCAGTTCTTTCGTGTGGTGCGCGATGAAATCCACGCGGTCGACCCCAACCACATGCTGCTCGGTGTGCGCTTCGTCAGCGTCTACACCCCGCGCGCGGTCGTTCGAGCAGCGGGGCGGTTTCTCGATGTCGTAAGCGTCAACTCGTACGAGTTTGCCTTCGATGTACAAGCGCTGTTCCCGCCCGAGATGCATCGAAACGTTTCGGTCGCGAGCTCCGCCGGAGGGTACCTTCAGGGGTTCGCTACGGAATCGGGTCGCGCGATCCTCATCACCGAGTTCGGTTTCCGGGCGGCCGACACGGGGCTGCCGAACTCCGCGCCACCCATCTACCCGACTCTTGCGACGCAGACTGAACGCGCGAATCGCTTCGAGCAGTACGTGGAACGCGTCTACGACGCCCCACATATCGTGGGACACCACTGGTTCCAGTACATGGATCAGCCGCCCGCGGGCCGTTTTGATGGGGAAGACAACAACTGGGGCCTTGTCACGATAGGTGACGATCCCTACGTTGCGCTGACGTCCCGCATGCGTGATACGGCCGCGCGGCGACCTTTCTGACCTCCTTCTCGCGTCACCGTCAGAAAAGTGGCGCTTCTTCCGCCATTCCTTGACCCTTAGGTCCACGGCAACCTATTCTCTGCCGTCTTCGGGTTCCCCCGGCTCTCGTGGCGATCGACCGCACTAAAGTCCGCGACACTGCTCAGAAATACTTGGCGAAGGGCCAGTTTGATAAGGCAATTGTCGAGTACCAGAAGCTCGTCCGCGAGGATCCGACCGACGTTCGGACTTGGTTACAAATCGGTGACCTCTACACCCGAAAAGGCGCTCGCAAGGAAGCGGCCGATACCTACACGCGCGTAGCGAACATGTATGGCGAGCAGGGCTTCTTCCAAAAAGCCGCTGCCGTCTACAAGCAGATTCTCAAGCTTGATCCCACCCTGCTCGATATTCAGCTCCGCCTCGCGGAGATGTACGAACAGCTTGGTCTCGTAAGCGAATCAATCATGGCGTACGAGCAAGTCGCTGGCGCCTACGAGCGAAACGGCGAGTCGAATCGCGCGCTGTCGACGATCGGCCGGATGGTCGAGCTCGATCCCAACAGCATTCCCGTTCGTATCAAGTTCGCCGAAGCCCTCTCGAAAGCCGAAAGAGCTGTCGAAGCTGCTGCTGAGTTCGAAGCGGGATGCAAGCTCCTGCGCGAACAGGGGCGCATCGACGACTACATCAAGGTTGCCGAGCGCCTTCTCTATCATCGTCCCGACGATGTTGGTGCTGCGCGAGAGCTCGCACGGATTTACTTGGAGCGCGGGGACGCCAAGCGCGCGCTCGCCAAGCTTCAGGTCTGCTTCAAGGCCGACCCGCGCGATATCGCCACCCTCGATCTGCTCGCGGCCGCGTTTAGCAACGTCGGTCAGGTCGCCAAGACGATCAGTGTCTATCGCGAAATCGCCAAGATCCATCAGGACGCGAATCGACCCGACGACCGCGCGCGTGCTCTGCAACGAATCCTCTCGCTCGATCCTCAGGACGCCGAAGCACGCACTGCGTTGGCCAGCTTCGCTCCGCCACCGATGGGCGCAGCGCCTCCGCCGCCGCGTGTCGATACGGGGATGCGGCAGGCACCTCCGCCCACGCGGATGGGGCCTCCTCCCAAAGCTCCTCCTCCGCTGGTCGGTGCGCCGGAAGTCGGTGCGCCGGAACCCGGCCCACGCACACCCATGCACGGTGTCCGGATGCGCGCGGCGGTGGAAGAACAGGTCGTTCGCCGCGGCAACGACTCGCGCACGTCGCAGATCCCGGAGCTCGAAGCCGAAGAGGTGCTCGAGGATTCGGATCTACTCCAGTCCGTTCCTCCGGATGAGGTCAGCGAGCAAGCGCCGATCGCACGCGCGAGGGAAAAGGAAACCCGCAGCGGAGAAGTTCGCACGGAGCGGCACGACGCCGCGATGCTTGGAGAGCTCGCCGCACGCACATCGAGACAACAGGAGCGCGAGCCCGCGACAGCACCCTCGGGTCTGGTTCAACTCCCCTCGGAAGCTCCTCCTGCCGCACGGGCCAAACGACCGTCCTCGTTTCCGCCAACGGCAAGCTCGGTTCCTCCCGAGATTGCGCGCGAGGCGCAGATTGCGCGTTTGCTCACCGAAACGGAGGTTTTCCTTCGCTACGGTCTTCGCGCCAAGGTCATCGATCACCTTCGCACCGTGCTGCGAATCGACCCGAATCATCTCGAAGCACGGGAACGTCTGAAGGACGCGTTCATCGAAGCGGGCCGAATACCAGAAGCCATCGCCGAGCTTCACGTCCTGGCGACCATGTTCGCAGACTCTCAGCCCGAGGTATCTTCGGGCTACCTCCAACGGATCCTCGAGCTCGATCCAAAAGACGCGGCTGCCCACGAAGCGCTCGCAGGTCTGCCGACGGGGCGTGCGTCGGACGACGGTGTCTTCTTCCTGGACGAAGAGCATCGCTCGTCGTCGCCCAACATTGCGATTGGCGCTCCCAGCTCGCACGCACTCGATCCGATGTCGCCGGAAGAGTTCGAGGCCGCACCGGTTAGCCCTGCTCCCGCTCGCGCGTCCCTCCGACCGAGCGGCATGTCGATTCCGATAGAAGACATCCTCGATGAGGTCGACTTCTTCCTCACGCAAGGGCTCTACGACGATGCGCGTGCATCGCTTCAAGAAGCGCTATCTGCATACCCGCAGAATCCTTTGCTCCGCGACAAGCTCGCCGAAGTCGAAGACGCGGCCGCGGCCGCGGCAGAGTTTGGCGCACCAGACGGAAGCCTGGACGATGCGAGCTTTCAACTCGCAGAAAAGCTCGCCGAAGAGCTCGGCCCATCTCCCCCCGACGCGGGTGCCGGCGGAGATACGCTCGACGTCGAACAGGTCTTCGCGCAGTTCAAAGCGGGCGTGGCCAAACAGGTCGGTGCGGAAGACACCGAGACGCACTTCGAGCTCGGCATCGCATACAAAGAGATGGGCCTTCTCGACGACGCCATCTCCGAATTCAAACTTGCAATGGCGAACCCGGAGCGCGAGTGCACGTCGCTCATGATGATGGGCTTGTGTTGCATCGAAAAAGGAAACTTCGCAGATGCCGTTGCGCACCTGAAGAAGGGGCTCTACTCGCAAAAGAAGACCGACCGCGAAGAGCTCGGTTTGTACTTCGAACTCGGCATCGCGTACGAACTGCTAGCGGACAAGAAAGAAGCTCTGTACTACTTCCGCAAAGTTCAGAAGCGAGAGCCTGGATTCCGAGAAGTCGAGAATCGCATCGCCGCGCTCGAAGGCAACGCGACTGCGGCCGAGGAGACGCCCCACTCCATCGAAGACGTCGACCGTGCATTCGACGACCTGATGAACGACAAGTAGCCGGCTGGCACTCTTGAACCAGTCAGCGCCTCAGCCCGACCGTCCAAGCAGGGAAAACGCTTTATGGTGCGAGGCTGCGTGACGGACGTGGCACGCGCGTTGCTGGTTGAGCGATATGGCATCAACGTTCCGCCGTTTCCAGACGACCTCACTCGCACTGGCCACCGCAACGAGTCTCCTGCTTTCACCGAGCGCAATCGCAGAGTGGTCGCGTCGCTCGTGTTCGGATCCGCAGCAGCGCGCCCAGTCTCTGGCAGCGCCGCGTCGCGCACTCGTGCGCCCGCGGCAGCTAAGCCGAGTCAGCTCCTCGGGGCCGTCCGGACGTGTGACCTCGACGAACACGTATCGGAGCGGTGGTGATTCCCACGGGCAAGTAGTCGGAGTGGGCGTAACACGCGAGGCGGTGATGGACGCGATTGCCAACCGGGTTACGGCTACCGCAGGTCACGCAGCGCTCGCGCCGCTCATGCGCTCGACCACCCCGGAAGCGCAGCAGCGCACTCCAG
>CAZWQH010000397.1:0-4988 GCA_964635815.1 uncultured Sandaracinaceae bacterium | reverse complement strand
GGTCCGACCACGGAAATCTGTGACACGCTCGACAACGACTGCGACGGTCTCATCGATGGCGTTGCGCGCCCGTGTGACCCCATCAGCGGCGGGCCCCTCACGACGCCTCCGATGGGAGCGTGTCTTCCAGGTGCAGAAATCTGTCTCAACGGTGCATGGGGCGCATGTACGGGCGGCGTGCGTCCGTCGACCGAGTTCTGTGACGGCATCGACAACGACTGCGATGGCATGACGGACGAAGCGGACCCTAGCGCTGGTGCGCCGTGCGTGACCTCGTGCGGTCCGGGCAGCGTGCGTTGTATTTCCACGACGGAGAGCGATGGATCACGTCGCGGCGACCTTCGCTGCGTTTTCGGCGGCACATCTACTGCGCAGGAAGCGTGTAACGGATTGGATGACGACTGCGACGGCGAAACCGACGAGGGCCTCGGTTCTCGAGGACCGTGTACCGCCGGCGGACTGCTTTGTATCCCGGGACGTGAGGAATGCGTGAGCGGTCGGTGGGAGTGTCGCGGCGGTGCGCCGCGCGAACCCGAGAAGTGCGACTGCATGGACAACGACTGCGACACGATGATCGACGAAGACGTTGTCTGCGCCGGCGGTGGCACCTGCATCAATGCCGGCGGAACGTGTCAGTGTGCGCGACCGTGTAACCCCGCGGTCGAGTTCGCGTGCCCAGTCGGCCAATCGTGCCAGAGCGATTCTCGTTCGGGTCTCTACTTCTGCGTCAGCGACCCATGCTCTGGCATGATGTGCCCTCGTACGGAAGCGGGCCCACGCCGCTGCGTCGTCGAGATTCGCGCAGGTGTTCAGTCCGCGGAGTGCAAGCCTCTCTGTGAAACGATCGCGTGCGGGACTGGAACGCGTTGCAACCCGGAGACGGGTGCGTGTCTTCCCGACAACTGCACGAACTTCCCGACGAAGTGCAACGCGACCACCGAGCGCTGCGTGCTCGGCGCTTGTGAAACGAAGGACCTCTGTGCCTCCGTCGCCTGTAGCGCCGGCCAGTTCTGCAGAGTGAAATCTGCAGGAATGACCGAGTGTGCGAGGTCGTGCGCAACAGTGATGTGCGCAACGAATGAAGCATGCGTCGACGGCACATGCGTCGCGGACAGGTGCGTCGACCGCGAATGCGACACTGGCTTGTTCTGCGAGCGCGCGACCGGTGTCTGCCGCGCCGACGGCTGTCGGGGTCGAGTATGCGCCGTGAACAGCGTTTGCGATCCAATCACGGGGAGCTGTGTTCGCGACCCGTGCCTCGAAGTCCGTTGCCCGGGGTCGACCGAGGTCTGTGTCGGTGGTCAGTGTGTTGCGAATGGCCCAAGCACAGGCACACCGGATGCGGGTGTCGACGCGGGTGTAACGCGCCGACCCGAGCTGGACGGTATCCGCGTACTCGCAACGGGGGGAACCTGCTCCGTGCAGGCCGCCGGTGCCTCACGCACGCAAACGGGAGTCGCCTTCGGCGTCTTCTTCGCCGCAATGATGCTGTTCGCCACGCGTCGTCGTTCGCGCAGCGTCGATCGCTCCGCTTAGACGACTCAGGAACCCAACATGAACTTGCCTAATCGATCCGCGTTTTCGCGTTCCTTGGTCCCGTCCTCTTTCTGCTTCGTAGCCGTGCTCATTGCCGGCTGCGACGTGGATCCGTACTGCCTCACCTGCCAAACGCTGGATGCCTCTGTACCGGTCGAAGCGGGCGCTGAAGGCGGAGCGCGGCCGGACAGATTCATCCCAGACGGCTGCATCTCCACGGAAGAGATCTGCGACAACAAGGACAACGACTGCGATGGCCTCGTGGACGAAGGACCGCCTGCGATGGGCGTCGACTGTCGGTCACGCGAGACACTGGTCGCCATCGGAGCGGCGTGCGGAAGTGACGAAGGCGAATGCCAAGTTGGCCGAAGTGTTTGCCAAGCAGGTTGTGTCGTGTGCGGAGAAGGTGCCGTCGAGGCGAGCGCAGAGCGATGTGACAACAAGGACAACGACTGCGACGGAATGATCGACAACGGCAATCCGGAGGGCGGTGCCGCGTGCGGCAAGGACGACGGCGAGTGCGAGTACGGCTCGATCCAATGCATGGCGGGCGTGAAGAGCTGCGTCGGCGGACGGGGTGAATCGCCCGAGCAGTGCGACGGAAAGGACAACGACTGCGACGGCATCATCGATGACGGCAACCCCGGCACCGGAGATCCTACGAAAGTGCCCGGCGCGATCTGCATGGCTGGCGCCGACGAGTGCACGTCCGGTCGGTGGCGATGTCAGGGCGGTTCGCAGATGTGCATCATGGCGCTCGGACCTCAGCCCGAGATTTGTGACCGCATCGACAACGATTGCGACAGCAGCATCGACGAGGACTTCAACCTTCAAAGCGATCCTGCGAACTGCGGCATGTGCGGCAATCGCTGCAACGCAGCGAACGCTCGAGTCACCTGCACCACGGGCATGTGTCGGATCGCGACTTGCGCGACGAACTTCTGGGACATCGACGGAAACTACGCTAACGGTTGCGAGTACGAGTGCCGCTTCCGCGGCGCGGAAATTTGCGACGGAATCGACAACGACTGCGATTCGCTGATCGACACAATGGACCCGCAACTTCCTCCCCCGCCAGCGATCTGCGCGACCGCAGGTGCGTGCGCGGGCGCAGCAGCGGTTTGTGACGGCAGTCGCTGGGTGTGTCGCTATTCGGCGTCCGTAGCGACGAACGCTGCAGGAGAGATCATTCCAGAGTCCAACTGTGACAACGTGGACAACGACTGCGACGGTGCAACGGATGAGACCTTCCCGATGCGGAATCGCGCGTGCTCACTTGGACAAGGCGTGTGCCGTACGGAAGGTATGAACGTCTGCAACGACGCGCGCGACAACCTCAGGTGTACCGCGCCGACTCCACCGGCTGGCACTGCAGAAGTGTGCGATGGCCGTGACAACGATTGCGACGGCATGCTCGATGAAGATGCTCCGGACGATTGGGTCCGAGTCTTCGACGGGTTCGACTTCATCCAGATGTACAAGTACGAGGCCTCGCGACCTGACTCCACCGCCACTTCGCAGGGTGACCTCACGCACCGCTCGTGCTCCGCGCGCAATCGACTGCCGTGGACGAACGTCACGTACGAACAAGCGCAGAGTGCTTGTCGCGCAATCGGGGCGGCTGTTTGCACGGACCGAGCGTTCCGTTTCGCGTGTTACACCAACCTGCCGACGATGTGCTTGTGGTCGCACGGACCGACCTGTGATCGATACACGGCGGGCATCTGTAACGACAACCGCTACGACGCGGATTCACTCGCTCCCGGCGATCAGGACGCGATGCTTCCCACCGGCTCGTTCCCCATGTGCTACTCCGCGATCGACGCGGCGAATCAGGTCTTCGACCTCTCGGGTAACGTCAAAGAGTGGGCCGAGCAAACCGTGCTCCCGGGCGGCGGCATCAACCGCATCCTTGGCGGCGCTTACAACAACCCTCCGGATGGAACTCGATGCGACGCGGACTTCGAACGCGCGGATCAGGATTTCCTGTTCTCGGATGTCGGCTTTAGATGTTGCAAGCCTCTCTGACGCGGTTTGATTCGTGCTGAGCGCACGTGTCTTGTCGCGTCAGCGAAAATCTGAAAACGCCAAGCCCGCTATACGGAAAAGGAGGAACCGCAGCCGCAGGTCGACTTCGCCGTCGGATTCAAGAACTTGAAGCCTGACTGGTGGAGGCCTTCAACGTAGTCGATCTCGGTTCCATCGACGTACTGGTAGCTCATCATGTCGACGTAGATCTTGATGCCGTTGACGTCGAAGGTTTGATCCATCTCCGTCACTTCGTCTTCGAAATGCAGGTCGTAGCTGAAGCCGGAGCAGCCGCCGCCGATGATGCGCACTCGCAAGCCCTCGGAACCTTTGAGCTCTGGGTCCGTCGACCGGATTTCTTTGACTTTGTCGAGGGCCTTTTCCGTCATCGTGATCATACGTTCCGCCAGTATAGGTCCTATCCGCCGGATTGCCATACGGTGATTCCCAGTCGGCCTGTGCGGACGTAACGTCTCCGGATGGTACGGCGAGCGTTGGTCACGGGAGCGGGCACGCGGGTGGGAAGGGCGATCGCCTTGGCGTTAGGGCGGCGCGGGATGTCCGTTGCCCTGCATTATCATCGGTCGCGGACCGGAGCCGAGGATTGCGCAGCGGAAATCGCCTCGACTGGCGGGGAAGCGGTGCTCGTTCGGGCGGACCTCTCCGCGAGAAAAGGTGCCGAACGGCTCGCGGTGGATTCCGCCCGAGCTCTGGGAGGGCTCGACCTGATCGTTCTGTCCGCGGCCTCTTTTGAGAGCGCTCGCACGGGCAAGGTCACCCGTGACCTGTGGTCGCGGACCCTGGCGCTCAATACGGAGGCTCCGTTCTTCTGTGTTCAGTCAGCGCTGCCCGCGCTTCGGAAATCTAGGGCGCCGCACGTGGTCTTCATCACCTGCACGAGCGCTACGTCTCCATACGTTGGTTACCTTCCGTACGTCGTCTCGAAGGGCGCCACGCGCTCTCTGATGCGCGTGCTTGCTCTCGAGCTGGCGCCGAAGATTCGGGTCAACGCGGTGGCGCCCGGTTTGGTGCTTCCGCCTGATGGAATGGACCCGCGCGCCATCAAGTCTGAGCTGGCCGCGATTCCGCTCGGTCGAGTGGGGCGAGCCGAAGACATCGCACAGGCCGTGCTGGCACTCGACGATGCTCCGTTCATCACGGGACAGGAGCTACCCGTCGACGGAGGCGCAACCGTCGGCGTCGCGCAGACTAAAGCGGCAACGAAACTGCGTCGACGATCGTCGCGGTAGTTCCGGCCGGTGTCCACAGTGCGGCGCCCGGCTCCGCGAGCTTGCGCTTCACGTATCCCAGAGCGCGTTCGCGAGTACTGCTCACCGAGGTTACGGTACCAATCGCACCATCTACCTCGGTGCGGAGCTCGTCGCCGACGCGCAGACCCGCGTCCGGCGCATCGAGGACTACAA
>CAZWQH010000396.1:0-4993 GCA_964635815.1 uncultured Sandaracinaceae bacterium | reverse complement strand
CGGAACGCGCGGTGTCGACCGTGCTCGCGTCCGCTAGGAGCACGGTTGAGTTGTTGCAAGCAACACCCAAGAAAGCGATCAGGGGACCGGCGATGGACTTGAGACGCATTTTGAGACGATCGCAGCGACCCACAGTGCCTGTAAAGCACCTTTGGTGAGGCCGACGTCATCTCTAGCGTGCGACGTTACGGGTGTTATCGTCAGCTGCACGTGTCGCGGATGAACACCGAGTACGTCGCACTGACTCTCGCTCTTCTCTGCGCGTGCGGACGAGTCGGCTTTGACGCGCGTGATGCCGCACGCCGCGATGTTCCCTCGTCCGAAACAACGGACGCTATCGGTGCGCTCGGCGACGCCATCACCACCGATGTCACCACAGACTCTGCGCTCGATGCGACGGACGGCACGCTCGATGCCGGCGTCAGTCCGCGCGGGCGTCCGCCAACCGTGCTCTTCTCCGATCTTACGAGTGGTCCGAAAACCGGTGGTGAGCGCGGAGAGGGAACGATCCTCTCGATCTACGGTCGGCGCTTCGGCACTTCACAAGGAGCGTCGACGGTCACGGTCGGAGGCGGACTCGTCGCCCGCACCATACTTTGGTCGGACACACGCATCGCGGTCGCGATTGGACCGGCTGCCGCGACGGGACCGATTCGTGTGACGACCTCGCGCGGGTTCGGTGAAAGTAGTTTCTCCTTCGTTGTGCGCGCCGGAGAGATCTATTGCGTCGATCCCGCGGGCAACGACTCAAACACTGGGTCATTCGGCGACTGCTGGCGCAATCTCTTCTTCGCAAAGCGAAATCTGAATCCCGGCGACATCGCCTACGCGCGAGGCGGTGTCAGCGCCGCAACCGAGGATGACTACGGAGCGTCGATCGCTCTGAGTGGAGGTGGAACCGTCGCGATGCCATACGCGCTGGTAGCCTATCCGGGCGAAGTCGCGACGATCATCGGCGGGATGGGTGTGTTTGCACCCGCGATCTCCACCGTTGCGTCGGACTGGGTGATCGCCGGATTCGAAATCTCCTCGCCTCGCGGTCCCGCCATCCGGATCTCGAGTGCAGCGCGCATTCGCATCGTTGGAAATGACATAACGTGCGGCGCTGAGGTTTACCGCGGCGCTTGCGTGTTACTCGAATCAGCCGGAAGCGATGTCTTCGAGATACTCGGAAACCGAATTCACGACACCGCGCCGCGCGGAGCGACCGAGTTCGCCGCGGTCGCGACAGCAGACGACGTGCGACAAGTGCGGATCGCATGGAACATCTTCGAGCGAAACGGGGGTAGCGATATTCGCGTCGCAGCTGAGCTCGTTCCGGCCGCGCCGTTCGTGATCGAAGGAAACACTTTCGCGGACTCGCGCTGTGGAGGGACCGTCGTCGAAGAAGGAGACTTCGGTAGGGACTTAGCCGTCTTTCGAAACAACCAGTGCGCGGGTCTTGGATGCTCATGTCTCGCCACGACCAACGGGCCTCGCGTCGGACGTGGCTCCGGCGCGCTGCTCGTCCTCCACAACACA
Organism: uncultured Sandaracinaceae bacterium; assembly: GCA_964635815.1. Taxonomy (GTDB): domain Bacteria; phylum Myxococcota_A; class Polyangia; order Polyangiales; family JADJQN01; genus CAZWQH01. Next base: position 3,472 of record CAZWQH010000396.1, on the reverse strand, counting down.
ATCGTCGATCTCGCGCCGACGGTCGACGCCATCAGCCACGGCACCGACTACTTCGGCGTGGTCGCCTCCTACAATGCCGTGCGAACGCGCGGCTACCTGAGCGTTTCCGGGGCCGGCGGGCTGAGCGGCGAACAGAACCTGTGGTTCGGATCGGGGAGGAGTCCCCCGACCCAAACGCGTGGCAACATCACGCTCGATCCGCTCTTCGAGAGCGCTGCGGCCTTCTGTCCGGGACCCATGAGCCCGCTGATCGACAGCGCGACCGCTTCGACGACCTCAACCGACGGAGACGGAGTGGCAAGGCCACAAGGAGTCGCGAACGACATCGGCACTTGCGAGCGATGGTGAGCAAGTGAGAACAGCGCAAACAACGCGGACCCGCCAGAGAGTATGTGAACGGCAATGACCGCCTCTCCCCTCTTGGACGCGTTGGGCGAGATCATGCGCGCACGCCGCAGCTGCCGAGCTTTTCGCCCGGAGCCTGTTCCGCGCGGTACGCTCGATGCACTGGTGCGTATGGCCCAGCAGAGTCCGTCTTGGTGCAACGTCCAGCCATGGGAGCTCGTCATAACCGAAGGTGAGGCGACGAGGCGCATGGCGAGCGCACTCACCGAGCACGTGACCCGCGGAGATCCCGCGCAGCCCGACCTCCCGTTTCCGCGCGAATACAAAGGTGTGTATCTCGAACGCCGGCGAGCCTGTGGCTGGGCACTCTACGAGAGCGTGGGTATTAAGAAGGGCGATCGCGACGCGTCAACGAAACAGAACATGAGGAACTTCTCGTTCTTCGACGCGCCGCATGTCGCGATTCTCTCCACGACGGAGGAGCTTGGTGTTTACGGCGCGGTCGACTGCGGGGTTTACCTCGGCCACCTCCTGCTCGCGGCCGAGAGCCTGGGACTTGGCGCCATCGCGCAAGCAGCACCCGCGGTCTATTCGCCATTCCTGCACCGGCACCTCGCAATCCCGGACGATCGTCAGATCGTCTGCGCAATCGCGCTCGGCTTCCCCGACCACGAGCACCCGTCGAATAGCTTCCGCACGCAGCGCGCGCCGATCGAGCACGCCGTTCGTTTTGTCCGCTGAGCGCAGACGCGGCAAGCAATGGGGGCCTCGTGAAGACCAAGGCGGCCCAGGCCACAGCGCGTAGCCCGAGGAGTCGGCGCACCGGCACCGCTCACCTCCGAAGGAGCCGGAACGCGAGATCCCGTGTGCCGAGGTTCTGTGCGCAAGCGACCCAGAGCAGCATCATCGGCTCGAGCAGCCGAGCGTTCTTGAGCGGGCCCGCATCCACGGCGTCGAAGCCGACGTCCTCGACAAGCTGCTTGACGAGCTTGCGCCCCTCCGCATCGTCGCCGCAGAAGAAGTTGGTCGCTCGCCCGCTTGGGTAGTCTGGTTCGCAAGGTTCTCGGCGCCCTGGGCGTTGAACGACTTGAACACGTGTGCGCCGGGGAGCTGCTTCTGCAGCTCCTCCGCAGCCGAGGTCGTGTGACCGTACTTCAGGGTCATGCCGCGCTCGACCGCATTGGTGCAGTCGATGACGACCTTGCCCGTCAAGGATCCGACTTCAGCCAACACCGATTCCAGCGCTCCGTACGGAACGGCAAAGACGACGACGGCAGCGTCCTTCGGGGCGGCACTCACGATCGCCGCGGAGGCGCCCGTCTCCAGGCACAGGCTCGTCAGCTCGGGATCGTCAGGCTTTCGGGCCCCGATGGTGACGTCGTGGGCGCGCTTGCGCCACGCGCGTGCGAGGCCCGCGCCGATGTGACCGCTACCGATGATGCAGATCTTCATGCTGTTTCCTTCCGTGGGTAAATCCAGCGTGCCAGCCAACGAGTCAAGCGGGGCATGAGCACATAGGTCATGAGGAACACCTCGATGACAATCGTGACGAGCAGCCGGACAGGCTGCGGGGCTGCGCCAAGTGCGAGGCCGACGAGCTGCCCGATCGAGAGCACGAGTCCGTAGACGACCGCAATCATCACGAGCGCCATGCGGAACCGCGAGGGCTGCGGGACGATGGTTCCAGCCGGCGGCGTGAACCACAGTTCGAGCCCCGTGAGTCGGCTCCACACGGCGTCTGCCTCGACGAGATCGGCAACCTCCGAAAGCGCTCGGCGGCGCATGTCGCTGACCTCGAAGGCGCGCAGGTGCTCGACGCTGTCGAAGCGAAAGACGCTCGTGTAGACCGCAGACTCTTCGGGTCCTGGGCGCTGCAACTTCGCGCCGAGAAACCCGGGCATCCCGTTTGCGCCCTCGATGAGGCGCGTGAGCCAAGCCTCGTACGCAGACGCCGATCCACGGCGCACATGCCGCGTGACGACGACCGTGACTGGTTCCTTGTCAGGACTGGATTCGGGGGCACTCGACATGGGTCACCAGAAGGCGGGGCGCTCAGGTAGCGGCGCGCGACACTTGCCGCAGCTCCGGTGATCGTCCGAGACGTCTTCGAGCGAGCCGCACGAGGGACAGCGGACCCAGATCCGGTTGATGCGCGTCGGCGTCCAGACGCTGGTCCAGACGGACGCAACGAAGTTCTCGCCGAACAGTTCCCTCATCGCGACCGCGTGGTGCTTGCCGAGGGCTCGCTTCATCGACGCCTCGTCCTCCCAAGCGGTGACGGTGAAGCCTCGCAGGCCTGTGAACCCCGTGACGATCGAGATGAAGCCGGGCTCAGTCATGAAGTCCTTGACGTTGTCGCGCGAGTGCGCGCGGATGCGCTCGCGCTCGGCGGCGTTGCTCGCGGCGATCCAGGTCAGCGCGATGACGCCGGGCGGCCGTGGGTTGCCTGACGCTGCCCGGAGCGCGTAGCCGTACTGCGCCGATGCAGACTCAATCGGCTTCGCGAGCGCGAGAGCGACGAAGTCCTCCGGGCTCAGTGGGCCGACCCGCGGCGCCTCGTACCATGCAGGCGTTTGCTCGACCCAGAGGTTCTTGACGATCCCACGCGGCAACGCGCGATCGAAGAGCCCCGCAGAGACCATCACTTTCACGCCATCGACCGGACGCTTCGCCACTCGACTCCCGCACTGAGTGCAGAAGCCGCGCTCGTTGGCGGGGGAGGAGCGATGCCACCCGAGGTACTCCTCGCCTTCCCAGATTACAGCCGCCCGATCGGCGACGAGCATGGCGAAGAAGTTGCCGTGCAGCTTCTGGCAATCAGCGCAATGGCAGGCGATGACGCCGACGCTGTCCTCGGGCATCGTGACCCGAACGCGTCCGCAGTGGCAGGAGCCGATGAGTTCGTTCATTTCACCGCCCACGTTGGATTCATGTCTGTCATGTTTAGTGCTCCTCGCTCGCTCAGCGGCCGAGGGTCTCGATGACGAGGTTTGCCGTCTCCGTACCAGAGAAGTTCTGCTGGCCTGTGATGAGGTTGCCGTCGCGGACTGCGTAGCCCCGCCACAAGCCCGCCTGTACGAAGTTGGCGCCGAGCTTCTTGAGCTCGTCCTCGATGCGCCACGGCATG
>CAZWQH010000395.1:0-5000 GCA_964635815.1 uncultured Sandaracinaceae bacterium | reverse complement strand
GTGGACGCGGATGGCATCGAATCTTCATTCGAGCGCACCGGAAATCGTGATCCACGAACCGGCATCATCACGTTCGGGAACATCACGGCAACGAACGAGTACGAATGAACTACTCGAGCCTCTCGTTTCTCAGTGCAATCAGCATGTGCGTATTGCTCGCGTGCGGTGGGGCCCAACCTCCCGCCACCACAACCCACGAATCCCTGGTCCAGGCCACGGTGGATCCTCACACACCTTCGGGTGACGTCCCCGGAGATCACCCGGATCAACGCGCGCGTTCCGCTTGGCTCATCGAGCGCGGGGTTCACTTCGCAGTTCAGCTCAACGTCGATGCTCTCAGAGACCTCGCTACGAACGGGAGTTCAACTAGCGTCCTTGAGGCGATGCGCGAGAACGACAACACAAAGGAGTTCACGGAGCTTCTGACCGGCCTCAGTCGAGCGACGCTCGGAGCGTTCGCGGGTACATCGACGGTGGGCGCTCCGGCGGGTGTCATGCGCGCACGGGGCGTAGCGGGCGCCCCGGAGATCCCGCTCGCGCGAATCATGGGCTCCATGGCACAGCTCTTCCCGCCGCGACTGACCACGGAAGGAAACACAGCGATCTACACCGTGGAAACCACAACCCCTCCGATGTTGTTCATGACGGGGTTCGACGAGCTCTTCGCGGCGCCGCTTTCTCCTGACCTGCTGCTCGAAGTGATGCTCTCTCACAAAGCGTCGAGCGAGTTCTTCGAGTCCATGAGGCGAGAGTTACGCGCTCCGCCCGACGTACTCGCGGCTCTGGTACGCGCTCGCTCCGTACAGATCGAGCTCACCCGCTCCGGCTTTTCGATCCATCTACTGCTGGACGCAGGAGACACGCCGCTCACAGCGCGCGTTGCTTCCGCATTCCGTGATGAGCTGCTGCGCGCACTGGCGGAGTACGAGCGGGAGGTCGCGCAGATCACTTCGCCCCGTCGAGCTGAAGAAGCCGCTGCGCTGGCCCTTCGGCCGCTCGTTCCGACGATCCGCGGAGCGCGCTTTACGACAGTGAACGACGTTGCCTCGGTCGAGCTGGACATATCGGACTCGGACCGAACGCTGGTCGTAGACGTTCTTCGCGACCTCCTGCGACTGGATCAGTTCCAGACCCGTATGCGTGAGGCCAACGACTGGGTTTCGACACTGGCAAGGCAGGTCGCAGAAGCCGCCGGAGCAAGGCGCAGAGCGCGATTCACTGCCCCACGAACCCCAGCGACCGTTCCGCAAGCTGCGGTCACCGTGCCGAGCACGGCGTGGTCCGCGCCGGGGTGGAGGCGTCTGGGCTTTGCCCTCACCACCCCACCTGGTTCAGCTACGAGATCATCGACGACGGTACGACGGTCACTGTGCGCGCCACCGGTGACCAGGATGGGGACGGGACGACTTCCTCGGTTGAGACCACCTCGTCACGCCGGCCAGACGGGACTCTCGTGCTGGACAATTCGAACAGAACACTGCCGCTTGAGTAGCGGTTCGTTCGATTGACCCGGGCGCTGCGCGCAGACAGCTTCTCGGGCGCATGCAATCGTCCGTCCACTTCGGCTCCCGCTCATTCACTTTCGCGTTCCTCGTGGTCTGCGTCGTTCGCTGCGGCGGCTCCACACCGGCGACGGAGCCCAGCACAGGAAACACGTCGCAACGAGAAGCTGCGCGCGTCGGCGCCAGCGATCCAAATCCGGCCGGCGACCTTTCTTCGGCGCGGGCGATGATCACACTTGAGGTCAACTTCCGCGCGATGCGAGAAGTACGTCAGCTCGCAGAAGTTGTACGTGCGGCCGGGCGATCGACTTGCAACCTCGACGGGATGTCGCGCTTCGTTGGGGCAGTCGGGGGCTCCTACGCAACCGGACTCGGAGGTTTGAGCTCTGTCGCACGATTCGATCGGGAAGAGGCGCTTCCTCCCGGGGCGACTCCAATAGATTTCCGGACCTGCAACGTCATGGGCTTTAGCGACGAGGACCAATCCAACGTGACCTTCACCGAGGACGCTCCGATCGTTCTGCGCGTACAGAACCCCACAGAACAGACGCCGGCGCTCCAGACGCTGGTGCACGCACGCGCCGCACAGTTGAACGACGCAGCGATGATCGGCCGAGTGACGCTGGCCCCAGACGCGATGGCGGGCCTTACGTCTTGGCTGGGCATGCCGAGAACATTCTCCGAGGAGGACACCCGGGCTGTTTCGCGTGCACACGCAACCGTCCTGCAGTGGAATCGGGACGACATCGGACTCAGCATCACACTCGCGCAAGAAGACGCGCCTCAGGGGGCTTCGATCGCCCGAGCGCTGGAGGAGCTCAGAACCTCGGGGCTCGCCTATCTGACGGAGATCGCGGCGGGCGCTGCCGGAGAGAGCGCTCGCTACCGTCCGATTTTCGCGCGTGCGCTCGAGTTCTTCCGCGCGGCGACGTTCGCGAACGCCCGCAACACAGTACGCGTGACGATCCCGATGAACGCGGATTTTGTCGGCGAGCTTGCTGCCATCGGCGTGCCCGCGTTTCGTAACTACATTGCGGCAGCGAAGGCGGCCGAAGCGCGATCCAACATCGAAGCACTCACCCAGCGCGTCGCCGAATGGGGCGCAGCACATCCTCCCGTTCGACGACGATTGCCTCCGCTTCCGAGCGCACCACTCACGCCGGCAACTGTGCCGACCCGACCCGCGGTGGATCCTCCTGGCACATGGACGGGCGCGTGGGAGGCGATCTCCTTCGAGATCTCGGATTCCCATTCGTACAGTTACGCGCTGGTCACGCGCGGAAATACCATCACCATCCAAGCGCGCGGCGACTTGGATGCAGACGGCACGCTCTCGCTCTTCGAGCGTGTCGGAACGCGGGACCCGCGCACCGGAACGCTCACGTTTGGCGAGATCACGGTAACCGACGAGCTCGACTGACGTGATGCGATCCGCGAGTATGAGCGTTAGATCTCGTCGGGTTCGCTGCACGAGCCTATGCGCTTGTGTTCTCTTCGCGTGCGGAGGCACCACGACCACCGCAACGACATCGAGCGATCCGACGCCGCACACGGCGAACACGGGTGATGTCCCAGCAACAGCGGAGCATCAAGCGCAACGAGCTCGATCCGCCTGGCTCATCGATCGCGGAGTTCATTTCGCCCTTCAAGCAAACATCGAAGCGCTGAGAGAGCTCATCCTTGCTGGAACCTCTCCGAACGCGATTGTCGCGATGCAAGAGCATGAGTGGGAAAGAACTTCGTAGGCTCCTCACCGGTCTGAATCGGCTGACCGCGGTCTTCCACTCAACGTCTCCCGCTACCTTCATCTATCGAGGACGCGGAATCCCTCATGCTTCGGCGATTGAAATGGAGACGATGTTAGCGGGCGCCGTTCAGTCACTTCGGATTCCGGAACACATGTTTATGAGATGACTCTCGGACGCACCTCACCGACGTTCGTGGCCACGGTCGACGAGGCGTTCGCAACTCCACTTCCACGAGGCGTTCTTTTCGAAGTGTGGTTTTCCAACGATCGAGATGTTCCAGATCGTCGCATTGGCTCTGCGCCCGCTCCTCACGAGCGTGCGTAACACGCGCTTCACCACGACCGGCGACGGGTCTCTGCCGAAATCGATATCTCCGATTCTGCTCGCGCGCTGATCATCGATTCGCTTCGCAACTATTTGGGCCTGACGCAGTTCCAACTCCGGGCCAGAGCTGCCGTCGCAATGATCGAAACCATCATGATCAATTTGCAGGATATCGCGCCCGCAACGCCTCCTGGAACTCGCTTCACTGCGCCACGAACGCCGGCTGTCGTGCCCCAAGCCGCAGTCGCGTCCCCACCTAGCGCATGGAGTGCGCCGGGTTGGCAGAGGACAGGGTTCAGTCTCTCGCGGCCCGATTGGTTCAGCTACGAAATCGAGGACGACGGTTCGGAGGTTCGTGTTGGGGCGATCGGGGATCAAGACGCAGACGGCACCCCATCGACATTCGAGGTTCGAGCATCTCGCGGTACGGACGGAAATCTCACGTTTGTCGAAGTAACCCGAGACCAACCGTTCGAATGATCTTTGTTCGAATGATCTTGTAGAACGTCCGCCGATGCGGCGTCATCCGCCCCATGAGCGAGACCCCGCGCCCAAGAGCTTCGCGTGAATCGCGAACCGAAATGACCGAGCTCGTACTTCCGCCGCACGCAAACGCGATTGGAACCGCGTTTGGAGGAACCGTGATGGCCTGGGTCGACATGTGCGGCGCGATCGCTGCGCAGCGCCATTGCGGTTCGACTGCGGTCACCGCTGCGGTCGACGAGTTGCAGTTCCATGCGCCCTTACGCGTGGGGGATGTGGTCACGCTCAGCGCTCGCGTGAACTGCGCGTTTCGCACCTCGCTTGAAGTCGAGGTGCTCGTGCAGAAGGAGGACCGCGGGACACGCGCCCGTACGCTCTGCGTAAACGCGTTGCTGACGTTCGTGGGGGTCGATGCCACGGGCACGCCGACTCTGGTTCCGCCGGTGCACGCGGAGGACGCCGAAGACGAGCGCCGCATACGCGAAGCGCAAGCGCGTCGTGCCTCTCGGCTCGCTGCGCGCAAAGGGGCATCGTCGTGACGACGGACCCGATGCTTCACGGCGGTCGCATCGTCGCTCGGGCGCTCAAGAACGAGGGCGTCTCGCACGTGTTCACACTGTGCGGCGGACACGTGCAGAACATCTATGACGGTTGCCTCGATGAAGGCATTCGCGTGGTCGATGTTCGCCACGAGCAAACCGCGGGACACGCAGCAGATGGTTGGGCGCGTGTCACAGGACAGCCAGGCGTTTGCATCGTCACAGCGGGTCCGGGTGTGACGGATGTCGTGACCGCGGCCGCGAATGCGATGCGAGCGAGCGTGCCGCTGATCATCATCGGTGGTGCGGGACCTATTGCACTCAGGCACATGGGATCGCTTCAGGACATGGATCACGTGGATCTCATGAAGCCGATCACAAAATGGTCCGCGTCCGTGACGGAG
>CAZWQH010000394.1:0-5003 GCA_964635815.1 uncultured Sandaracinaceae bacterium | reverse complement strand
AACAGCTGGGAGATTGAGAGTGCCGGCCCCAATGAGATCCGATTTCACACCTCGGACGGATCGTACACGCGCGCAGTTCATCCAGCGGCGGGAGGCTACTTTCACGTTGCGGCCGTGTTCGAACAGGACGGCGATCGGCGCGTGTATGTCAACGGAGCGCTCAATGCCAGTACGACCCCGCACACGACCTCATTCGACGCGCGCGACATCATGATCGGAACTGACCTCGAGGGGACCGGACGTCTAACAACTCCATTTCAAGGCGAGATGGACGAGTTGCGTGTCTATTCACGAGCGCTGACGATCGCGGAGATTCAGGCACTCGCTTCGCCGTAATGACGCTACGCGAGAGGAGACGCGACCAACTTCACGTGCAATCCCCGAATCGATCGGAGCGAATCGCTGGTTCCTCGACGAGGCCCTGCGCGTCGCGTCCACCACGCGCAAACATTGCTCCAGACTGCGTCACGAGCGGCTCGAAGTTCTCCGCAGCCCACACGATCACGTGGTGACCACGTGCCACTAGCGCCCGAGCGAGCGCGATCATGGGTTGCACGTCCCCGCGTGTACCGACCGGCCCTAGGACGATGCGCATTTTCGCGAATCGTACGCGAACGATCGCCGATTTGGCAGCGCCTAGGGTGTGGTCCGCTGCAGTTCGAGCGGAGGGTAGAACGGCACCCAATCGGCCCGGACCCACCAAGTCCCCGCCACCGGAGGATTCGCGCGTATCGCGCGAGCCAAGCAGAGCACGAGGGCTGCGCGCATTCTCTCTTCTCCGATTTCGGGCATCACGTCGGTAAGCCCGACTCCCGCGTCCTCGCTCACCACCAGCTCGATTCCGAGTCGGCGAACTTCTTCGTTCGGACCGAGCGAACGCTCGATAAAGGTCTGGACGCAACGTTTCACACTGGTCGTCTGCAACCATGACTGCTCCGCGGCGGGTCGATCGTTGGTCACCGAGAGTTGAAGGCGATCGATCAGCGTACGAAGTACGAGGGTTGGGCGACGCCGATCGGCTTGACGACCGGTTTGTGGCCCGCGGCGGCTGTACTCGCCACGACGTTGAGCCGAGCCCACGGACGCCGCGACCGCACCAACGAGGCCAACGACGACCGCAAGGGCCCAGGCACGAAGAAGACGTCGACGCGGAAGGTATCGAAGCGGCACACCCTGCTGGTAGCCCCGAGTCCGGGTAGCAGCTACCTCGCCGATGAGAAATTGAGCGCGGATGGGCGCAATTTAATAGGCTTGCCGGAGGTGCAGCGCTGAATGGCATCGTCGTGATATCCAGTGCCGCTATGAGGCATTCGCCCAGCATTCGGTTCCTTTCGTTTCTGCTCGCAAGCTGTAGTGCGAGCGCTGCTCCGCCTCCCGACGCGAGCCACGCGGGAATGGATTCGAGCAGATCGAACGACGCGGGCGTACGCGAAGCCGCACTGGCCGAATCCTCGTTCCAAGATTCTCCCTTCGTCGATTCCTCGCCGCCACGCGACGTTTCGATTGCGGACGCGGCGAGCGACGCGCGACCGGAGGGAGGCGTTTGCTGTGCGCCGAACGCAGTGTGGGCCGCTTCGGCATTGGTGACTCCAGATCAGAGCTGCCCTGCATGGAGGTTGACGGACACCTCGGCCGCGGACGCTACGGTCACGGGGGGGGCCCTACGTATCGCGACTTCGGGGGACGGCGAGAAGATTTGCTATGTCCACGGCGACGCGGAGCTCAACGCAGCTACTCATATCTTCATCCGGTTTCGGATGCAGTTCATCTCGGGATCGTCCCAGACCGCAGCACGCGGAGGGGCCGGGGTGATCTTCGCGTTTGGACCCGACCGCAAGAAGGGCTCCGTGTTCTTCGAGGATGGACACGTCTTCATCGCGGCGGGCGAGAACACACGCGGTCTCACGGCGGATGTTCCGACGGCGGATGCGATGCACGACTACGTGATCGAGGTCGACGTTGGCGCTGGCACGATGGTGCTTTCGCGCGACTCCAGAGCGCTGCTCACCGCGTCGCTCTACACGAACCCGGAAGACGCGACCGACTTCATCTTGTGGGGCGAAGGAAGCGTTGTCGCTCAGGGCGTTTCGTTGTGGGAGAGCTTTTCGCACACGGCGTACGAGCGATGTGATTGAGCCAGGGAAGATGAGCCGAACACCCGTGACCGTGCCGCGCTACGCAGCAATCACGGCAACGTTCGAGTGGACACGCTGACACGCGGAGGTGATATCGACACTCCTTCAGCGGACGCACGCAGAATGCTGATGTACCCCGTGCACGCGTTGGCGCTCACGATCCGAAACGTTTCGATCGGAGTCTCACCACAGTTCGCCGCGTCTTCAGCGCGCGCGTAGTGCCGTTCGAATGTCCGCTCTGCCCAGGGCCAAGACACGTAGCGCCTGTGGGTTGGCTCGTGGTCCGACCTTTCGGCGAGAATACCGACGAGCGACGCGAGCAAACGTTCCTGAAGCGATTCGACGCATTCCGCGCCTGACCGTGATCGCGTGCACGTGCGCACGAGCCGTTTGAAATGCGGCTCATTCATCGTGGCCGTAGTCGCAGTTGCTGCGAAGTCGTAGCCGCTTGCAGGACGACACGTGTTCACCTCGACTGAGCCCGCGTAGAACACCTTCGCAACTTCCGTCGAGGATCCCACTGGATTGAAATCCTCGACATGACTCGACCCTTGAAGCATCAGAGCTGCAGCGAGCTGACGCGCGGCGTTCTCATCGAACGAGACCACGACGTAGTTCGCGACCAGGCCACCGCCGCTGCCGTATTCCGACGACACGACGTCGAACCATGCGGAGTAGAGAACGTTGGCGTTGCTCGCACACCGATCAAGCACCGTCGGCTGGATCTGGGCGTAAGCAGCCTCCATGCGTGCTCGCTCCTCTGCCGAAGTCTGCGCGTAAGCGAGCGAGGAGCCACCTACCAACACGACGATTGTCAGAAGCCGCAAGAACAGAGACAGAACGGGATACATGTTTGTCGGACCTATTCGTTTCACGAAGCAAACGTTGCGCCGAACGAAATGCCAGCGTTCTCGAAGGGCCTCAGTGTCGCCGAGGACACAGCAGTGTTCGGGCGCACACGCAGAACGCGGCATCAATGTCCCGCACGCGAGATTGCGTACCAGAGGACACCGAGAGTGAAGACAATTCCTGTGGAGACGAGCGTGCCTCGCCAAGCGAAACGTCGAAACCACGGAGGGCGCTCCGCTGGGGCAATGTGGCGATATCGATTGAACGCTTCGATCTCACGGTCGAGCACCTCGATAAGCGTTCCACACTCAACGGCCTCAAATCCAGGGCCGCCTTCGAACACGCGCATCGTCCCTGGATCGATCGCGATCCAGTCTCCCGTCTCCACTGCCAGCGGAAACCAGCTCGCGTTCCACTGCATCTCAATCGGCGGCGACGGGTTCCCCAACGCAGCGTAGTGCTTGTCGAGCTTCGCTTTCATGGCGAGCGCATCCGTCGCACCGAGAATCGCAAAATTCTGCACGTGAATGAACAGGGGCGACAGGTCGATAAGGCTGCCCTGCCCGCGCGGAACGCTGTGCCGCCCGCCGGCGGTCGCTGCATGCAGAATGCGCAGCGGGCCAGTCGCGTTTGGGTCGCCCGGTTCGAAGCTGATGATGTCGACACCGTGCTGGTTCACTGCCGCGGCCAGCGCGTCGAGTCGCTCCCGAAGAGCAATGACCTGATCGGCTTCTTCGCTTTGAAGGACGGTCACGATGTTTCGTAGTTCGTTCAGCTCCACTCGGCAATCGCTGGAGCGGTCATGGGGCCTGCGCAGGTCCAAGCTGCACCACGCGAGGCGTCCCACCGCGCGATGACGCGTCCAGCACGCCGAGAAATCCGTTCATCAGGTACGCGTCCTCCAACCAAGGAATCCATTCCGGCGGCGCGGGAATCTCCAGTGCGACAATCTCGAACGTGCAACTGCGTGGACCGTTCGGACACGTTGCAAACTGGACCCTGAGGTCGACGCTTTGGCGGACCGCGTCCCAACGCTCGATCCAGAAACCTAGCGGGTCGGGTCTGTGGCTCCTCGGGCGGGTCCGGACGCGCGACGTTGCCAGGAGCGTGCGCAGCTCTGGATTCTGGGTAAGTCCAAGCAAGTGTGCCCTGAGGTCGAACGTATACCCATCGAGACGCTCGACGCGGAGCTCACAGGGCTGCGCTGTGGCCGGACGCACGACACCTGCCGGGTGTGAGCACCAGGACACCATCGGGCCCACTACGCTCATCAACTGGACGTTCGGTTGGGCAGCGCGGCGCATTCCGCGGAGCCGCAACACGTGAGGGCGGCCATCGACTGTCCATCGGAGGGTACGGAGCGCGTTCGGTGGCGACGACGGCGGCATCACCGGGGACGCATTGCTTCGCGGCGGAAGCATGAGCACAGAGGCGATGCCTGCTCCTAGGAACGTAAGCGTGAGGCGGCGAGCAGTGCGGGGCACGATGAATCGTGACGCGCGAGCCTCGAAATCGGTCTGCGCGCACTGCGCGGGCCGCTTAGAGGCCGGAGCACACGAATGTCTGCTCACGGAGCCTTCCCGCCACTCTTGCGCGCCTTCGCAGGCTTTCGCGGCAGTGACCAGAGGCGCTTCGCTTCTATCAGGAAAACGTCTCGGTCCCGCGCCCGTTTTGCGACCGAAACGCGCAGCGCATCCCATTCTTTCGCTTTGCTCGATGCCGGCACGCGTACTTTCACGCCGAGGTACGTGCACGGGTTCGCACAATGGCCACACCGGGGCGGCGCGCCTAGCTCGAGCTTGTCCCGTGTCTGAACCACAGGATTGCGACGCACGGTTCTCCGGCAGTCGAAACATGCCCAGGTGTGCGAGCTCATTTGAAATCGGAATAGCCTGTACGGCGCGCACTTACAACGACTTGCTAGCCTTGCGACGCTGCAGCCAGGCGTGCGATCGTAGGCGCGCTTGTCTACAGGAGTGCGAGCTCGCGCGTTCTGTCTCTGCGTTGCGGCTGCCGCAT
>CAZWQH010000393.1:0-5015 GCA_964635815.1 uncultured Sandaracinaceae bacterium | reverse complement strand
CGACAGGACATCGCGATCGCCAAAGCGTTCGCAGTGGATCAGGCCGGTAACCTCGCGCGCGCGGCCGTTACACCCGTTTGCTCGAAGAGCTTCAGGATCTTGCTTCTCGCATCGATGCAGTCGAGGTCGAAGCGCTTACCGTGCAACGCGGTGAGCTTTCTGCGGAAGCCCAAGAGCAAAACACGCAGGCCGCGCGAGCCGGTGGCGGTAACGTCGAAGTCGACGACGAGCATCAACTCTGGCCGTTCGACGGCGAGTATTGGCGAGATGAGCTGGGTTATTACCGGCAGCAAGTCACCTTCCGGTGCGGCCGGTAACAGCACTCCTCATTTGACTTGATCCTGGCTTTCCTCCTCCGTCACTCGGTCATTTACTAAAAGTAAACTCCCTCGGCTCCGTGCGGGGGGGCTCAGGCTCAAATCAAAGCAGGAGCGCTGTTCCGGTCGCGGAGTGATAAAGCGTAGCCAACTCAGGCTTATTTAGGGCACGATGGCGACCTTCTCCCAAGGATGGCCGTCCTTCGTGCGTCGAATGCCATAGCGATGAACGCGATTTGAGTACGGTCGTTCCCACATGATCGATCCGGAACCGGGTCTTCGAGCCCGGAAACAAAACCGAGAGATATACAGGAAGACACGATGCGACTAGAGCGAAGCAGCACTCAACAGCGGTTGATTTTCCTCTCGACGATCGGGCTGGTGGCGGGACTCGCCATGGCACTTATCCCCGAAATGGTGGACGCCCAGCGCAGACGCGGCGGACGACGAGCGCGAGCGAATAACAACGCAGCTGCAGCCCCGGCCCAGGCTTCGACGCCTGCGCAGGCGCAGGCATCCGAGAGTAGCGAAGGCGGTCGGCCGCAGTGCGCAGGGCCCGCAACCGGCGGTGTCTGCATCGACAACGCGATCACGACTCGCGTGAACGCGTGCGGAAACCTTCAGGGGCTGAAGCTCGGGGACCGACGCAAGAACGCGCCTGCCTCCCACCTGTCGACGAGCAAACGCGAAAAGGCAGACACCAAGCGTGAGAAGGCGGGCCCAGGCTTCGAGGCGGACGTCTCGCTCACAACCGGCCGCCAGCGAGTTCAGGCACGCGAGGAAGCGTTGCTTCGCAGAGAGCTTCAACTTCTCGACCGGCTCGTCACGAACATGCGGCGCGACAATGCCCTGCGTCCCGAGTCGCTCCTGCGTTTGGCGGAAACCCGCTTCGAAATGCAGCAGTCGATCACTCGTCGTATTCGCGGCTTCGACGAACAGATTTTCCAGTCGTGCGAGCAAGAGAAGAACGCGAATCGTTGTCGCGAGCTTCGCACTCAGCAAGAGCAAGCGGAGGGTGAGCTCCGGGCGCAGCGCGAAGCGGCAATTCGCAACTACGCGACGCTCGTGACCGAGCACGACAACTTCCCGCGGATGGACGAAGTCCTCTTCTCGCTCGGCTTTGCTCTCGAGGAGATGCGCCAGTTCGATGACGCGCGGCAGGTGTACTACCGGCTCATCAAGGGCTTCCCGCAGTCCAAGTACATTCCGAACGCGTACCTGAGCTTCGCGGAATACTACTTCGCCGAAGGCCAGATGTCGGAGGCTCTCTCCTTCTATCAGAAGGTCACCGAGATACCCCCGGATCGAAATCCTGTGTATGGCTTCGCTTTGTACAAATCCGCGTGGACCCTACAGAACATGGAGCGGCATCGCGACTCGCTTCAGGCGTTCGTTCAGGTCATCGAGTACGCGAACGGATCGAGCGCACCAGACGCGGCGAACCTTTCACGCCAAGCGCGTAGAGAGTTGGTGCTTCCATACTCCCAAGTCGGAAATCCACGACAAGCGCTCGACTTCTTCAGACGCTACGCGGCCAATGAGGACCAAGCGTTCGAGATGTTCGAGTCGTTAGGCGAGCTCTACTTCGACACAGGCCAATGGCCGAACACGATGTCGGTCTACCACGACCTGATCAGCGCTCGGAGCACCAACGACAAAGTCTGCTATTGGCAGACTCGTGTTGCGAACGCGGTCGTTTCATCGAGACCTAAACCGGAACAGGTCCGGGAAGTCGAACGACTTACAGATCTGCTCGACGTGTTCATGGGGCAGCAGCACACGCCCGAGAGCAAGACCATCTGCAAGCAGTCGGCGTCCTCGATTCTGATCGAGCTCGCGACCGCATGGCACCGTGAAGCGGTTGGCACCGACACGCAGCCGGGCACCAATGACCGTGGCACGATGGGACAGTCCGTGCGCCTTTACGACCTCCTCCTCGAGAAGTTCCCGGACATGGAGAATCTCCAATACCCCGATATCGATCGGCGCGACTGGCCGACCGCATACCGGGTCGCTTATTTCCGCGCTGAACTACTCTGGGCGCTCGAGGACTTCGACCGCTGTGGCCCGGCGTTCGACAAAGTCATCGAGCTCGATCCACAAGGCGAGTACACGGGTGACGCGCTCCTCAGCTCCATCTTGTGCTGGGACAAGAAGTATCAGCTCGCGTACCAATCGCGAGAGCGCGAAACGCGCGGCGAGCGCACCGCGGGGAACAATCGACGTCGAGAGCAGCCCGAAGAAACGGACATGGCTACTCGCTGTCAGAACGACCTGAAGGCCCGAGAGCTGACCGAAGACGAGCAAGCGATGCTTCGCGCCTTCGACCGCTTCGCTTGTTTGGTGCCACGCGAGAGCGAGATGTACGCCGAGCTTCCAAAGGTGAAGTATCGACGCGCGCGCATCTACTACCAAGCGAACCACTTTGAAGAGGCCTCCATTCTCTTCAAGGACATGGTCTGGAACCACCGAGATCACGAGCTCGCGGACTTCGCAGGGAACCTCTACCTCGATTCGCTCAACGTTATTGGTCAGTGCGGCCCGAAGCCGGCCTGTTACGACACGATGGAGACGGACTCCATCGCGATGAAGGAAATGTACTGCTCGCAGCCGTCGAGCGCGGCAGAGCACTCCGAGCTGTGCACCCCGCTGGGTGACCTCATCTGCCAGATCAAACGTAAGAAAGCCGAAGCCGTTGCTGCATGCGGTGACTTCAAGGGCGGCGCTCGTCTGGGCAAAGAGTGGGTTCGCGAGTGTCGTACAGCAGCGCAACCAGAAGCCGTTCAGCAGGTGCTCTGGAACATCGCGATTTGGTACGAGTCGGCAAAGCTTGTCGGTCAGGCGATCGATATCCGTCGGCGGTTGATCCAAGCGTATCCGGAGTCCGAGCTTGCGAAGTTCGCCGTGTATTTGATCGGCGCCAACTTGCACGCCATCGCTCGCTACGCTGAGGCTGCGGATTACTACGAGCAGTACGCAACTCGTTATCCGACGCAGGAGGAGACTCCATGCGAGCCCGGCCCAGGTCTGTGCGGCAACGCTCGCACCGGTCTCAACAACGCCATCCTTTTCCGGATGGGTCTCGGGGACGACGAGAACCGCGACAAGGCGATTCACGACGTCGAGCTCTTCGAGCGTAACTACAAGAACCGTCACGCCCGCGAGACCGCGGCCGTGGTGTTCGCACTCGGGGCGTATTTCGAGTCGCGTCGCGACTGGGCGGCGGTGGTTGATCACTACCGCGGATTCCTGCGCACATACGGACGCAGCGCGCTCCCAAGCCAGCTCATCCAGGCGAACGTCAAGATCGCACGCGCGCTTCGTGAGATGCCCGGCAACGGGGAGACTCAAGCGGTCACGTACTACCGCGACGCGGTGACCACCTGGGGACGCGATGCGATGGAGCGAATCCGCAGCGCGGATGTGTCGGACTCGACCAAGACACGCGCTGTGACCGATGCCCGATCCGGAGCGTGCGAGGCGTACTTCCATCAGGCGGAGAACCTCTATCAAGCGTTCAACCGCATTCCGTTCCCGCCGTTCCGCGGTGACCCGAACATGGAGAATGTTACGCGGTACTCCACAGGCACGTTCCGCCAGTGGGTCGAGCGCAAGAAGGCCGCCCTCGACGCGGCAGAAGCTGCGTACAACCTGATCGTTCCGATCTGCAATCTCAACGAGCAGAGCCAGCTCGCTCCCGTTCCTGAGTGGCTGATCGCATCGGCTTCGCGCGTCGGACAGATGTACACGTCTTTCGTCGACGCCTTCGACGGTGCACCGGTTCCGACTGAAATCCAGTCTGACCAGGAGCTCTACGAAGTCTACGCAACGGCTTTGAATGAAGCGCGTCAGCGGTTCTTCGACATCGCGATTCCGAAGTTCGAATACTGCCTGACCACCGCAACCACGCTTCGTTGGTTCAATCAGTACTCCACGCAGTGCGAGGAGTATCTGAACCGATTGAGTCCTGCGGACTATCCAGTCGCAGCGGAGCTTCGTGGCTCTCCGACCTACGTGCATCGTGGTGAAGCAAGACCCGGGGCCGTCGAGCTCGGTGCTGAAGAAGAGGAAGCGGCGGAGGCCCCCGCAGCAGGGGCTGCGGCTGCTCCGACGGGAGGTGCGCAATGAAATCTATGATCTCGAACAGCTTGCCGCTGGCCATTCTCCTGCTTGCAGCCGCTTGCGGCGGCGGCACGCCGCAAACCAACACGACGGCGCAGAACACGGACCCGACCGCGCCGCGCACGGGCGCTGGCGATGCGGTCTCTGCGCAAGCGCAGAACCAGTGGGCGGACGCGATTCGCGCATACCAAACTGTCGAGACGGCATCGAACGGGGCCGCGTGGACGTCAGTACAGTGCGACGACATCGTGTCGAAGTTCGAGCAGGCGGTTCAGTCCCAAGGCGGGCGTTTCCCGGAAGCGATCTACATGCAGGGCGTAGTTCGCCAGCGATGTGGACAGAACGAGCAAGCTGCTGCGCTGTTCCAACGAGCGCTCTCGCAGAACGATCGATTCTGTCGCGCACAGGTGGCGCTCGGGCTCGAGTTCCAGCGTACGAACCGTCCGCAACAGGCTGCAGAGGCCTTCGCGACGGCGATTCAGAAGGACCCGCGCTGCACCGAGGGCTACGTCAACACCGCGATGGTCCAGCGTCGCAACGGTAACCACAACGAAGCACTCGACAACCTCCGCCGCG
>CAZWQH010000392.1:0-5016 GCA_964635815.1 uncultured Sandaracinaceae bacterium | reverse complement strand
GCGAGCCCGATCGCCGATGTGACCGCTGCGCTCGTGGTGACCTGGAACTGATCCACCGTCGCGGTTGCTTCGTCCGCGCTGCGAACGAGGATGAATGCGTGAGCGTTTCCAACGCAGTAGCCACCGCCGCAACTCGTTCCAGATGGACACACGCTCGGATTGCCCGCGCATTGGGTTCGGCAGAAATTGTCCGGTGCGCAGAGCATGCCTCCGCCACAGACCACTCCGGCGTCGGGAGCGCGCGCACCGCACTCGGTTCCGAATGCGTCTCCGCTCGGCTTGAAGTCGGACATCGCCACGACCGGAATCGTTGCACCGCCTAATGAAGCCGAGACGCGGCAGTTGACCTCCACGTTCTCGTCGCCATTTGCCTGAGCTACGGTGACGCGAACCTCACCAGTGACGCCCACCGTGTTCCACTCGAAGGTCAGAGCCTGATCGCGGCGGAACGGTGCGAAGGTGGCAGGGGCTGGTTGAGAAGGCGCGATTACCTGGATGAGCGCGGGCATCCTGCGCACGAAACTGAACGGACCGACGTCGTGACCGCCGAGCCCCGCGATGGTGATGTCCGTGCCAGGCGCAAAAGTCGCCGAGGATGCAGGGAGCCCGGAATAGTCCGGCGGCATTCGTGTAACGGCAGCTCCGCTGCCTGGCGTGAAGGTGATCACTCCAAGCGACGGCGGGACGTATGCCACAGCGGCGCCCGAGCAAATCGAGACGGTGCAGTTGTCCATCGTGCGGAGCGTGCAGCGACTTGGCGCGCCATCGAACTGAAGCTCGATCGGAAATCGCCCCTGCATGATCGCGGGGGCAATCTCGACGCCTACGAATGCGCGTCCCGGAGTTGCGCGGAAAGGTCGGTCTGGAAGACTTCCACCCGAGTCGGCGAGCCCTGCTTCCGCCCGAGCGTCGAGTGGGTTGCTCGGCGCATCAGTCGCCTGCCCAGAATCTCCGGCGCCACCATCAGGCGAGCTCACCCCGGTGTCCACGAGACTTCCTCCTTCGGAGGACGTGCCACCATCGACGGGGCCAGGGCCAGGCCCGGGTCCCGTTCCGGCCGCGCTGCAACCGGTGCTCGAAGAGGCAACCACACACCCAAGAAAGACGAATCCAAAGGAAGCGAGCTTGCGCATATGGCGGGAACTCTACACCACCGAGCGCGTGTGTTCGAGACCGACGCTACGGAAGGACGTTGATCTCGATGCGAGCTGAGTCCCCGCCGTAGATGCAGATCCCCTTTTGGTCGCTGACGAACGTCAGACGGTGAGTCCCGCGTCGGCGAGACGCACGTGGCAGAAGCGCTTCGATTTCGACGCTCGCGCCGCGTCCGTCGTCCTCGGGCAACGCTACGTGCGCAAGGCGGCTCCCGTTCAGGAAAACCGCCAGGTCGGCCATGGTCTCAGGTTCATTCAGCGGGGATTCTGTCGAGGCACGCAAGCGGATCCGCACGCGCGTCGCTGATGCGAGATTCGCGTTGAAGCGGTAGCTAACACGTCCCGTCCCGAGCCCCCAAAAGTGCGCGGAGCTCGGGCCGTGCCAGATCGCGGAGTCTCGGAAGGTCGCAGTTCGGAACGAGAGCGGAGGAACCACTACGCGCACGACGCCGGCTTCCCGGGTGACGCGCGAACGCGCCCCGTACCCGCGACGAGGGCCCGGCAGTGAGAACACGCTCGGCGCCCGGTCGCGCGGGGCGACGGGAAGGGCATGTGCAAGAGTTCGGAGTGCAACTCGAACCGGCTCGGACTCAGCTTCGTGCTCGTAGATGGCGTGCTCGCGAGCTTGCCCGTTCCATGTTTCGTACTGCCAAACGAGCGCACCAGCTGCTCCAGCGGAAAACAATGCGCGACCGAGACGTGCGATCAAATCGGCGCGCTCCGGTCGTGCGCTAGGCGAGGTGGTTGCGAAAGGAGAGGATGAAGGTGAAGACGATGACGTCGAGCGGGGGATCCGGCTGAAACCGAATTCCCCGATGACTAGCGGCTTCTGCAGGCCCGCGGATTCAAAGTCCAAATCTTCCGCCAGCCGCGCCAGGTCCGCTTCGGATCGCACTCGTCGGTCGTGCTCGGAGTACACGTGCGCATCGACGTAACTCACTCCTGCAACTTCGTGCACGGAGCGCCATGCTCGACGCATGCGCGCGTTGGACCATCCGATATGACCAGCGCTGATCATCTGCTGCGCGCCCAAGGATCGAATGAACGCGCTCTGTCGCTCTACCCACCGAACGAGTGCGCGTTGGCCCGTTGCGTGATCGACATGAGACTCGTTCATCAACTCCCACGAGAAGATCGCGGGATCGTCTGCATAGGATGTGCGCGTGAGGCTGTTCGTTCTGGTCACCAAAGCGCGAACGTGCGTTTGGTACATTCGCTCGATTTCGGGGTCAGAAAAGAATCTCTCGAGCTCTGCATCGCTGGGATCCGTGTCACGTGCGCCCGGAGTCCTGGCGTTGCCGCGGATTCCGGCCCAGCGAAGATACTGCGGCACGCCGCCGTAGTCGGCCCACCGGTTCGCTAGAACGAGGATCACGCGCAGGTTTCTCTTTCGCGCTTCGGCGAGCACTCGGTCCAAGTGCACCAGGCTCGCTTCGAGAAAGCCATCCCGGCCGCGACGGATCGCATAGTCGTCCGCCCACGCGGGCGCAGTGTCTTCCGCCTCTCCGAGCGCCCACACTCGGACCACCGTGAGACCGTCGGCGCGTGCTCGGTCCAGCACCGTCGCCACGGCAGTTCGTTCGAGCGGACCGTGCGTTACGGAAACGTTCGCACCAAGGAAACGAAACGCTGTGCCCGATCCTTGCGCCGGCGAGCCCAGCACGAAGTCGCGCCCTCGGGTGCTGACGAACTCTCCGTCACGAACTTCTACGGGCACCGAGACGTCCGCCGTCTCGATGGCTTGCCCGCGTGCCGTGGACGAGCGCAGAAGCGTGCCTAGGGCCAAAAGCAGACGCTTCATCATTGGGGCCACGGGTTTACGTCGTCGTTCGCAGCTGGGCTTCTCGAAAGTCGTTTGTGCCTGGAACGTGAATCCAGAGCTTCCGCTCGGCGACGACACCGTTCATGACGCTAACGACCAGAAACGCACACGGCCACATCAGCTGGTTGGCCTGGGCGAACGTCGCTGCGTCCTCAGCGGAAAAATACGCTCCCGCGTCGCAATGCGAGTGATAGATCACCTTCACAGGACGTCCGGCGGTGAGCCCTTCGTCGAAGGTCCGCGACGCGCGCAACTCGTTAATTTTGAAGTACATGCGAGCGGTGCGCGGGAAGCGTTCGGGATCGAGCTTGTGATATTTGTCTGCTTCGTTTGTTTCGCGGCGACCTTCGTCTACGAGGGGCGTGCTCGCAGGTCCGAGGAGGAATCCGCAGCACTCGTTCGGGAAACACTCGACCGCATGAGCCTCTACCGAAGCGAGAACGCTGCTCGCGATTTCGACTTCGCCTTGGATCCAACGCTGGTCACCAGACATACTGCTTCTCCCATTTCATCGGTGCGAAGTAACGGTCGCCGCGGTCGCACGCAATCGTGACGATCACGCCTTCACGAATCCGTTTCGCGAGCTGGACCGCCGCGAACACGTTGGCGCCGGAAGAATGCCCAATGTGTAGTGCCTCTTCGCGCGCGACGCGATCCGCCATATCCCAGCCGTCCTCGGTCGTGACCTCGATAATCTCGTCCGGAACGCCCGAGTCGTAGATGGGTGGAACGATCGACGAACCGATGTGCTTCAGGCCTTCGAGCCCGTGAAGCGGCTGGTCCGGCAAGACGCCCACGCAGTGGACTCGGGGACGGTGCTCGTGAAGCCTGCGCGAGGCTCCCATGAGGGTTCCACTGGTTCCGATGCCAGCGACGAAATGCGTGATCTTGCCATCGACCTGTTCGATGATCTCCGCCGCCGTTCCCAGATAGTGCGCCAGGGGGTTCGATGGATTCGCGTATTGGTCAGGATAGAAATACTTGTCTGGTTCGCGTGCGACGATTTCGCGAACGACCCGAATCGCGCCGTCCGAGCCCTCGAGCGGATCGCTGAAGATGAGCTCCGTCCCGTACGCACGGGTAATGTTCTTTCGCGGGGCGGATACGTTCGAGGGCATCACGAGCGCGATGCGATAGCCGAGCGCTGCCCCGATCAGCGAGTACGCGACGCCGGTGTTCCCACTCGTAGAGTCGATGAGCGTCTTGTCCTTCGTGAGCCTGCCGTCTTTGATCGCATCCAGCATCATCTGCTTGGCCGCGCGGTCTTTTACCGAGCCACCTGGATTCGCGTACTCGAGCTTCAGGTACACAGAGACGCCCGGCGCTTCCGACGCGACGCTGCGCAGGCGCACGAGCGGTGTGTTTCCGATTGCGTCAACGACCGAATCGAGAGGCTCTCGCGGACGCGGGCTCGGAGTTCCTCTGCGGCCGACCTCGTTCACGTGTTCGCCTGTTGAGGTGTGTTCGAGGATGCGAACAGCGTGCGGAGATCTTCGTCATCGAATGCGTTCGCGCTCACGGGGGATGCGGCGGCGACGAACTCACGTAACGCAGCATTCGCTCCCATGGCAACCTCCACCCCCGCGCGCGCTGACGGGCCCGAGCTCGCCCGCAACACCTCCGACTCGGATTGCGTGCGCAGTCCAGCAGCGCTCACGTACGCCAGACGCGCGCGTTCTGCGAGCGTCTCGCTAGAAAGCGGACGGGCAACGTGCTTCAGCGCGCGATCAACCGCATCCTCGCCAATCTCTGCGACCATCACGTGCCGAAGATATTTCATCCGGTCTCGGCTGGAGAGCGACATGAAGCGGTCTCACCCCCCGGCGATCGCAGGGACGATGCTGACCGAATCGCCGGCGCTCAATTTCGTGTCCAACCCATCGAGGAAGCGTATGTCCTCGTCGTTCGCGTAGATGTTGATGAATCGGCGAACCCCTTGCGCATCGCACAGCCGATCCTTGAGTCCTGCGTAGTTCTTTTCGAGGTCGTTGCCTCTCCCATGGGCCCCTTTTTCTTGGACAAAGATCTCAACAGCAAACC
>CAZWQH010000391.1:1872-5016 GCA_964635815.1 uncultured Sandaracinaceae bacterium | reverse complement strand
GCAAGCGGACGCAAGAGAAGGACGGCTATAGCGCTGTCATTCTCGGCTTCGGATCCAAAAAGGAGAAGCATGCTGCGAACGCGCAGATCGCTCACTTCAAGAAGATCGGACAGCCAATCGCCCGCACCGTTCGCGAGATTCGCGTTCCGGTGGAGGTAGCGGAGAAGTTCGCCGTCGGTGCGACGATGAAGCCTTCGGACGTTTTCGCCGTCGGCCAAAAGGTCGACGTTTGCGCGAAGACGAAGGGCCGCGGATTCACGGGCGTCATGAAGCGCTGGAACTTCAAAGGCTCCAAGAACGCGACGCACGGCACGCACGAGTATCAGCGTCACGGCGGCTCCATCGGCACGAACATGACGCCGGGTCGCACGCTCCCGAACCTCAAGATGCCGGGTCAGTACGGTGATGAGCGCGTCACGGTTCTCAATCAGAAGGTCGCTCGCGTAATCGACGACACGTATATCGTGTTGATCGAAGGCGCAGTTCCTGGCTCGCGCAACGGCATCGTCACACTGCGGACTGCGGTGAAGGCGAAGCCGGTCGCAACGAACTGATTTGCGCGACAGGCGTTCGGCAAAAGGGGCGGCGGCTGCGTCGAAGCGTTCGACGTCGCCGACTCACGGTGTTCGTTCGGCCCGTCCCAACGATGCGTACGGCGCCCGCGCAAAACGCGACGGATTCGCGGCGCGCTCGGTCTACAAGCTCGAAGAGATCGATCAACGCATCAGGCTCTTTTCTCGCGGCAAAGCTGTTCTCGATTTGGGCGCTTCGCCCGGCTCGTGGACGCAGTACGCAGCAAACGCAGTGGGTCCCAAGGGCCGCGTTGTTGCGATAGACCAGCAAGAGTTCCGCGCCACCTTTCCTCCGTGGGTGGAAGCGTTTGTGGCCGATGTGCTGACGTACGAACCTACCGAAGAGTTCGATATCGTCATTTCTGACATGGCTCCCTGGACCATGGGAGACCGCTTCACCGATCAGGTGCGCAGCTTCGAGCTTTTCAGCGCCGCACACCGCATCGCGGCGAAATCGCTTCGGCCACGCGGGGCTTTCGTAGGAAAGATCTTCCAAGGTCCGGACTTCGAAGAGGCACGCGCGCGTTTGCGAAAGGACTTCGACGAAGTGCGGGTTATCAAGCCCAAGGGTTCGCGTTCAGAAAGCTACGAGATCTTTCTCGTGGGCCTTGGGCGCAAGCCCAGCTAAGAGCACACCGGGCTGGCTGTGGTGTGCCCACCGCGTGACCTCGCAGGCCTCAGCGCGCAGCGCGGAGCAGAATCGCGCGCATCGACGTAGCGTGACGTCCAAGCTCCGCGATTAGCTTGTCGTGCGTCAGCCCGATTCGAAGGGCGACGCGTTCGAACGAGGCATCTCGCTCCAAATCGACCGCGTACCTGATTGCGAACAGGCTCGCGCGCGAGCGAGCGAACTCACTTCGGTCGGCATCACTGCGTTCTGGGGACGGAAAGAACCGGTCGAGGGCCTCGACGGCAAACAGGTCGGAAAGCGCGGCATCGAGAACAGCGCGGTCGTGCATGGGAAGACCATTCGATTGCCCAGACGCGACGGGCAGTCTGTGCACCAACGCGCCTGGACGCATGCGCATCGCGTCCACGATCCGCAGCGAGGCGGAGTCGGCAAGCGAGCGATCGCCAGCGACGCGCCGATGACACGCAAGGAGTCTCAGCTCCTCGTCGTCGCCGTAGGCCGCTTGCGTTCCCGCGACGTCGACGCTTGCGCTCACTGAGAGTCCGGCACTGCGAAGTGTTTCCGCGCAAGCATCTGCGATCACGGCGGCTCCACGGTGGGAGACAAAAGCATCTGCGTCGTCTGCCACAAACCGTAGCTGCACAGGCTCGTGAACGCCAAGCACGCCGGTTCCGTAGGCTCCAACGGCAAGGACAGAAGTCCGGATGCTCCGTGCAGGCCCAAGTCGGGCGCGAACATTCGCCTCAGCCGCGCAGTAGAGTGCCCCGACCAACCCGTCGAGCGCTTTGGCGTACTTCGACGCGGTCTCCGAAAAGTGAGTCGCCGCGTCGTTCACGTCGGAGGGTGCGCCGTTCTGTACAGTCCCGGTCGGATTGCGATGAATCGCGACGTATTCCGCGCACGTTTTCGCCAACATCGGCGCGAGCGCGCCAAGATCGATGGGTCGCGCGAATGGATCCGCGTCCCGAGCTGCGAGCGGATCAAGTCCGCCGGGGAATGCCCCCTCCGCCTCTTGCACGGCTTGATTATGACGCTCGAAGTCCAGCTCGCAAGCTTACTGGCGACCCTGGCTACCACCTTCGGTCAGCAGGCTGACATCGGAAAAGTACGCGGCAACCCCGCGCGCGATCCCATCCGCGATCGCTTCCCGATACCGCTCCTCTTTGAGAAAGCGCGCGTCTTCGGAGCTTGTCACGAACGACGGCTCCACCAGGATCGCGGGCATCGTTGCACCAACCAAAACATAGAAGAGCGCGCTTTTCATCCCGCGGTCGCCGAGGGCCGGGTAGACTTTGCGCCCCGCGGTGAGCAGCTGCCGGTGAACGTGCGAGGCGAGCACTCTTGAGCGGTCGGTCTGTCGCTCTCGCACGAACGACGCCATCAACGTTTCCATCGACGAGACCTCGCCTTCCTCGGTTCCATTCTCGAGGGCAGCAAGACGACGCGAGGCAACGTCGGTGCTGGTGTTCAGAACGAACGTGGCGACCCCCCCAGACTCCACCGTGTCCGAGTGCTCGGCGTTGAAATGTATGGAAACGAACAAATCGGCGGCCAGTGCGTTCGCGACGAACGCCCGATGCTCGAGCGTGACGGGGACGTCGTTTTCGCGGGTGAGCGCGACCTCTATACCGGGAACCATCCGTTTTAGAACCCGTTCCGTTCGGAGCGCGACGTCGAGAGTCAACGTCGCCTCTCGAAGCCCGTTCGCGCGAGC
This sequence comes from uncultured Sandaracinaceae bacterium, assembly GCA_964635815.1. Taxonomy (GTDB): domain Bacteria; phylum Myxococcota_A; class Polyangia; order Polyangiales; family JADJQN01; genus CAZWQH01. Next base: position 2,099 of record CAZWQH010000391.1, on the reverse strand, counting down.
CCCAGCGTCGGTGCCACCGTGCCCTGCGTCGATTACCACCAAGCGGCCCGCTCGTGCGCCGGTGGTAGAGACGACGCGATCGATCACGACGCGGTACGGCGCACGTAGAACGAACGCACGGCATCCGGTCGTTTGTTGCTCAGCGCCCACGCGATTGCGGGGCGCAACGCTGAATCGGAAGTGCTCTTCGTCGAGCATCGACGCTCGTGCGTCCAGAAGCACGGCCC
>CAZWQH010000391.1:0-1862 GCA_964635815.1 uncultured Sandaracinaceae bacterium | reverse complement strand
CCTGCCAAGTCGTGCGTCTCGCTCTTGGGTGTCGAAGGTCGCCAGCTGCTCGATGACGTGAGCGCTCATCGTCGCGTGAGCGAGCTCGACTCCGCAGGTTTCCCCATGCTGGAGGATGCGCATCGGGGCCGGCCGGTCGAGCAGAAGGACGAAACGGGAAGTGCCGTTGTCGCGCTCTCGGACGTTCGAGCGAATGATCTGCACTTCTTGAATGGAAGCGGGATCTCCTTCGTACGATGGACGAAAATCCCACCCTGCAGCCAACGCCTCGCCCGGGGTAAGCGCTGCGGGCGCGGGGGTGCTTCCACGTGTCGGGTCTCCGCTGAAGGGATCGGCGTCGATCGCAAGCAAGACGCGACGCGACGGAGCGTACGTTTCGATGATGCCGCGCATGCGGCGCGCCTCTTCGACGCATGCACGCGATTCGGCGCGAGTCCTATACCTCGCCTCCGTTCGATATAGCTCCGTATACGCAGCTTCGAGATCGACACGCACTGCCGATTCGAAGCGTGCGAGTTCCAAGGAAGCGCCGCACGCGCCGGGGCGATCGCTCCTGCGCGACGCGATTCGCAGGAGCTCGCGCCCAGAGCGAACCATCTCGCTGTCGCGGGCCAGACCCCGCAGATTGCGAAGCGACGCTCGTGTGTGCAGCTCTCGGGCAACGCGAGCACCGAAGACGCACTTCTCGACGACATCGCTGCTGCTCGTCATGCAATCTTCGCTCACCGCCGCATACTCGCGTTCGAGGTCGAGATCGGCAGCTGTGGCGATATCCTCGGCACCGTGGGCCGGAGCGGCCGTGATCGTGGCGTTTCCGCCTTTTTTCCGCGCTGGTCCACAGCCGGCTATCAGATGCGTAAGGCCGATGAGCGCCGCCACCGAAACGTTCCGGAGCAAGAGAATGTGCCCGGACCCAACGACCCCTGCTATGTTCGGCGGGTCTGCCATGTCTGAAAGCGCTCCGATCCCCGTGTACAACGACCGCGAATCCGGTCGTGTGTACAGCACAGCGATCGACATGGTCAACGACTACATCACCCGATTCGGCTCGACGGTTTCCGTCGATCTCGATCTGCTCGATCGCGACGGATACGCGGAAGTCCATCGCGGCTCGGCAACCGTCGGAATCAATGTCCTCGAAACGCAGGGCGTTCTCCTGGTCCTTTCGCAAGTGCTAACGGTGCCCGCCGAGAACCGCGAAGCGTTCTATCGGCGCCTTCTCGAGCTTAATTTTCTGGTGACGAGCGACGGCGCATTCGCGATCGATCGAGACAAGAACGTCGTGTACTTGCGCGCGCTTCGGCGCCTCTCAGGGCTTGATTACGAGGAGTTCGAAGACATCGTTCACACCATCGCCACCCTCGCGGATGAATGGGACGACCGTCTCAAGCAGATCTTCGGGGTAGTATGAACGTCCACGCACCCGTGAAGACTTCAACGCTCGAGACAGGAAAGTGGACTGGAAGAGTCTCGGTCGCAGAAGCGGAACGCATCGCGAATACGATCCGTCCGTCATGGGACCTGCCTAGCGCGAGCGATCCTCCGTCGGAGATGACAGATCCGAGCATCGAGATCCTCGATTCCTCAATCACTCGCCTGCCGGTGGAGAAGGCGGCTCGAAATCCTTACGTCTGGGGGTTGGTCGGCGGGGTGTTGCTAGTCGGCGGGATCGGCATTTGGATGTCTCGCAGCGAAGGAAGCTCACCGGCGGCCGACGGACTGGACCAAGAAACGATTGCTGCGGAGCCCGCGCGCAATGAAGCGCCCGCTCCCGCCCCAAGCGCAACGCAAGCAGTTGCGCCGGCTCAAGCCGAACCCGTGTCGATCCCTCCAAACGCAAACGCAAACGCAAACGCAAACGC
>CAZWQH010000390.1:0-5077 GCA_964635815.1 uncultured Sandaracinaceae bacterium | reverse complement strand
ATGACTAGCAGGGGCGATCGTCGGTGTCAAAGGTTGTTGTTGCCAACAGCCTCCGCTACTTGGCGGTCGCCCTCATGCTCGACGCGTCCTTACTTCTTGGAGGCCTTCTTGGCCTTCTTGACGACCTTCTTGGCGGCCTTCTTGACCTTCGTCGCGACCTTCTTGGCGGCCTTCTTGATCGGGGCTGCCTTCTTGCTGACCTTCTTAGCTGTCTTCTTGGCTGCGTTCATTTTGGTGGCTTTCTTTTTTACGGACGTCTTAACGGACTTCTTCGCAGTCTTCATCACTGCGCTCTGCTTCGTGGCCTTCTTACTCGTGCGTTTCGGTGCGGACTTCTTTGCTGCACCTTTTGCTTTTACTCCGGCTGGTTTCGGCTCGCCAAAAAAGCTCTTCATTGGCGTCTCGTAGAACTGCGCCCAGCCGTCGAGATACTTCTCCGCTTCGCCGTCGGCGAGGCCTGTGTGGTGAACCGTGATCTGGGTGCCGCCGGGAAGGGCATCGAGCTCGATCTCGACGTTCGAGTCTTGTGCACCTTCAGCGAACTCCGTCGTGCGCCACGTTTGTGTGATGCGCTTACCAGGTTCGAGCTCCAGCGTGCGGCCTCGGATGTAACCGTCCCACGCCGTGAACTCGCCGCCGACCTTCGCATCGATCTCTGCAGCGCCGCCCGTCATGTCGGTGTGCGCCTTGCTCGACATCCACGCGTCGAACACAGCGCGGGGAGTAGCGGCGACGGAAAAGCCGATGGTGAGTGACTCGTTCTCGGAAGGCGTCATGCCTAGTCGTTAGCTTAGCTGAAGCATTCTCTCAATCGGTTTTCGCGCGCGCGCGATCAACTCGGGCGTCATCACGATCTGCGGAGCGAGGTCGCGCAGAGCCACGTAGAGCTTCTCAAGTGAGTTGAGCTTCATGAACGGACACTCGTTGCACGCGCAGTTCCCATGAGGCGGCGCGGCGATGAATTCCTTCTCCGGACAGAGCTTCTGCATCTGATGAAGAATGCCTGCTTCCGTCGCGACGATGAACTTGCTCTTGTCGCTGGATTGCGCGTGTTTGATTAGCGCACTCGTGGATCCGACGAAGCTCGCGCGCGCCAAAACTGGAGGCTCACATTCCGGGTGCGCGATGACTTCCGCGTCCGGATGTCGCTCGATGAGGCCGACCAATTTTCGCTCGCTGAAGGTCTCGTGAACCATGCAGCTGCCCGGCCACATGATCATCTCGCGACCCGTCTTTTGAGCGACGTGCCGCCCAAGGTTCCGATCCGGCGCAAACAAGATTTGTGTCCCCTCCGGCACCGATCGGACGATCTTCTCGGCGTTGCTCGAGGTGCAAATGATGTCGCTCGCAGCTTTTACGTCCGCCGTGCAGTTGATGTACGTGATGGCGACCGCGCCCGGATACTTGGCGCGCCACTTCTCGAAACGGTCGCCGGGACATCCACTGGCTAGTGAGCAGCCCGCATCCAAGTCGGGCAACACTACGATCTTCTCCGGGTTCAGAATCTTCGCCGTCTCCGCCATGAAGTGAACGCCGCAAAACGCGATGACGTCCGCTGTCGTCTTCTTGGCTGCTTGCGCGAGTTGGAGGGAGTCGCCCACGAAGTCCGCGAGGTCCTGAATTTCGCCGTCCTGGTAGTAGTGCGCGAGGATGACAGCGTTCCGGTCCTTGCGAAGGCGCGCAATCTCGGCCTCGACGTCGGTGCCAGGATCGATGTGCGGGTTTTCCATTCGTACCTCTAGGTACGTTTTGTACTCATGAACGCCGCATGTACAACCGGACCGAGCTCGTCGAGAACCAACTTCTCGACTGCGTTCTCGACGCGCAGTCGTTCGGCTTCGTTGGCGAAGATAAACGAGACGCCCATACCTGGCTCGCGTCCTGCTGTGACGTCGTCCAGCGATGTCGTCCATGCGACGCGGCCGCGCAGGAACAACGGTTCGTCCTGCCGAGGAATGCGAAGCGCAAACGAAAGCTCGGTCCCGACAAGTCGAGGGCTGTCGGTCCTTACGAACATGCCGCCGCGGCTGATGCTGCGGGTGTACTCGGCAATGAACGCGTTCGCGCTTGGGTATTCGATCTTGATAGCGGCATCGAAGCGCGGGTCGCGTCGCCCTTCTGCGGCGCGAACTGGCGGCGGTGCGATCGGCGAGGGGCGCGCGGGCGGGCGGGCGGCTGGCGCCGCTTGAAGAGCTTGAGGGGGAGCTTGAGGGAGCGGAGCCGCTTGCGTGGGCGGAGGCAGTGGTCCGTCCATTGGTTTCGGTGCGAGCGCTGCGAACTTCTGGGTTGGATTTGTCGGAGGCTCGCTGATTTCCGGGAACTTGGACGTTGCGATCGGCGTGTTTGGTTCGCGAGGCATGGAGTGCACCCCGCTGGGCGAAGTGATCGGCTCCGGCTTGGGCGGCGGTTTGTCGATCGGCATCGTGTGAGCGCCGCTCGGTGATGTGATGGGCTCTGGCGTCGTTGGAAGCTGATGGACCCCACTCGGCGATGTGATGGGTTCTGCTTTTGCGGGCACGGCAGGAGGAGCCGCGGGCGTGGGCGCGGTCGGTGGCTCGGGTTGCGCCTTCTTCTCTCGATCGTTGAAGAGCGGAAACTCGAAGCGCGGACCGATACCCATCTCGGTGCCTCCTTCTTCGAACGCTGGCATCTGCTTCAGCGTCGCGACGCGCCTGGGTTTTTTCTCGTCCGCCATTCCAACGAAGATACCTATGTTCCGCGCCGCGCACAAAGCACACGTGTTAGGGTCACCTCCGATGGAGTTCGGAAACTACGAGCTCGAGACGCGCATTGCCGAAGGCGGAATGGCAGAGGTCTGGCGTGCGCGCGCACGTGGCGCGGCCGGATTCGAGAAAACGGTCGTCATTAAGCGCGTCCTTCCGTCGTTGATGCGGCAAAGGTCGTTTGCAGACTTACTAGTGCGCGAAGCGAAGATCGCCTCGCGCCTTGCTCACGCGAACATCGCCCAGATCTTCGATCTGGGTGAGCAAGACGGCGCCTACTTCATCGTGATGGAGTACGTCGACGGGGTAGATCTGTCTTCCATAGTGGGACGCGAGATACGCCTCCGTTCAGGACGTAGGGAAGCAACGACCGATCGACCTCCGGCAGCAACGGATCTCCCTCTTCCGCTGCACCACAAACTCTTCATTCTTCGAGAAACAGCTCGCGCACTCGACTTCGCTCACCGACGTCGCGGGGAAGACGGAAAGCCGCTCGGTATCGTCCACCGCGATATCTCGCCCCACAATGTTCTCATCAGTCGAGAAGGAGAAGTGAAGGTCACAGACTTCGGAATCGCGCGCGCCGATGAAGAAGGGCTAGGACGGGACGAAGACCCAAGAATTTTGCGCGGGAAGTACGCGTACATGTCGCCCGAACAGTCGCGCGGCGAACCGCTCGACGCACGGTCGGACGTTTTTGCGTGGGGCATCGTCGCGTACGAGCTGCTCTTCGGCGTGCGCCTCTTTCGCGGGATGACCCCCAAAGACACGCTCCGAATGGTTCGAGAAACTGAAGCGCCGTCCTACGCAGTCGAGAGCTTTGGCGGACCTCGGGCGCTGCGAACCGTTCTCGAAGGTGCACTTCAAAAGAATCGTGACATGCGTCCTTCCAGCTCCGAGCTAAGCCGCGACGTTGATTCGATTCTCCGCTCTCTTGGGGCTCCGACGGGACCTGCAGAGCTTGCTTTGGAGCTGGGAACACTGTTCCCGGTTCGCAAGAACGTTCCGGCCAACAAGTTTTACGACGACTTCCTCGCGCGACTCGAAGGTGATTCGCTCAACGGCGTTTCAGCGGTTCAGCTCGATGCGCGGCGTGAGAACACGGCAGTCAGCATTACGGGTCCTACCCACGACGCGCACGCGCGCCTGGTCGTTGCTGTACGCGCCGCTGCCTTCGACGAGCCGACGGTTCGCCGAGTGGTCGAAGACTTCGGTGGGAAGTTCGTATCCCATGAGAACACGGCGTTCGGCGCCTTCGACGGAGCGCATGCGGGTGTCATCGTGCTAAGCGCTGTGCGCGCTGCGCTTCGGATCAAGCGTGCGCTGCGCGACGTTGGCTATCTTCGTCTCGTGCAAGTGAGCGTGTTCGAATCTCACGAGAGCGGAGCAGGTGACGCAGTTGCTGCGAAATGGTCGGACCAGGTCGATCGACTGCGTGGTGAAGTGGGGCAGGAAGCGATCGCGGTCCAGCGAAAGCTCACCCAGGGTCTTGAAGACGTTCTGCGCGTCGGTCCCAGTCCGAACGCTGAGGTTAACGCGGTGCTTGGAGAGCGGCTACCGGGTGAGATCGCAGACATACGCGCGCGCGGGGGAGTACCTCTGGTAGGACGGCGCGGGGTGTTCGAACACATCACGACACTCCTGGCTTCCTCCATTCAAGAGAGTGTTTCTCAGTGCGCCGTACTGCGCGGGGAGGCGGGCGTCGGCAAAACGCGGATCGTCAGCGCGTTGGAGAGTGCGAACGCGGTCGGCAGCGCGCGAATCGTGTGCGCGAACGCTTACGGATCCGACGAGCGGCGATCGTTCTCTCTGCTTGCGGAGTTGGTAAGGCAGCTAGCAGGAATCGATGTGGATGACGCGCCTCGCACGAGACTCCAACGCATTAGCCAGCTGCGTTTCGTCGGCGCTAGCGACGAAGACCAGCGTGTGCTGGGTGAGCTCGTCGATGTTGCGTTCCCGCTACCTGTGACGGAGCGCGATAGTCGACCTCGCGCGTTGGATATCGTTGCCGCGCTTCGTCGCGTCGTCGTCGGCGTTGCGCGTGAGCAACCGCTGGTGATCGTAATCGAGGACCTTCACCGCACGGACGATTCTTCGTGGCACGCGTTGCCTCTGCTCGTCGCGCCGGTGCGAGCGCCCGTCTTGTTTCTTCTCACAGCTCGCTCCGAGGCGCCCATGCCGACCATCTCGCATACCCACGGGCGCCGAGGAAGCGGTCGAGCCGCCAACAACGTGCACCCGATCGAGCTCGGTCGATTGACCGACGACGAGTCGATCGCACTTTTCACACACGGCCTGGGAGCGCAGCGTCTAGACCCGCGGCTCGCGTCCCTGATGCTCCACGAAGTGCGCGG
>CAZWQH010000389.1:0-5077 GCA_964635815.1 uncultured Sandaracinaceae bacterium | reverse complement strand
CCAGTCCCCCGAGCCGTCCTGCCGCTCGATGACCCATCGCTCGGCCGCCGCGATCCCCGACGTGCCGCTCTACGACCTCGAGGTCTGGCAAATCCTACTTGTCGCGTTGCTCGGTGGTGTTCTCGGCGTGCTCATGATGATTCCGCTACGGCACGGTCTGATCGTCGCGGAGCACGGCAAGCTTCCATATCCCGAAGGCACCGCATGCGCCGAAGTTCTTATCGTGGGAGAGCAGGGCGGGACGAACGCCAAGACAGTGTTCATGGGGTTCGGAATCGGCCTACTCTACAAGTTCGCTTCCGCAACGCTTGGCTTCTTCAAGGAAGCGCCGGAGCGAGTTCTAGGTGCTCCGCTGCGCGGGGGGAGCTTCGGGGGCGAGATCACTCCCGAGCTTCTCGGCGTGGGCTACATCATCGGACCACGCATCGCTTCGACCATGCTGGCAGGTGGAGTACTCGGATATCTCGGTCTCATGCCGGCCATCGCCATGTTCGGCGACGGGCTTACGGAGCCTGTGTTCCCGTCCACCGGAACGCTGATCCGGGACATGAGCTCGGGGCAGCTGCGCTCGAACTATGTCCTCTATATCGGCGCGGGAGCGGTCGCGACCGGAGGAATCATCTCACTGGCACGTGCGCTGCCAACCATTGCGAGCGCGATCATGGGCGGCTGGCGCTCGTTTCAAGCTTCGCGCGGAGGTGCCAAAGACGCCACGCCGCGCACCGACCGCGATCTGCCGATGCCGTTCGTCCTTTTCGGTTCGATCGCTCTCGTCATTGCGATGCTCGTCGTTCCGTTTGGCATCAACTGGATGTCCGCGCTCCTCATCATCCTGTTCGGGTTCCTTTTCACGGCTGTCTCGTCGCGCATCACTGGAGAGATCGGAAGCTCTTCGAACCCGATTTCCGGAATGACGGTCGCCACGATTCTCGCGACGTGCTTGCTCTTCCTCATCATCGGTCGAACGGGAATCGAGTACCGTGCGATGGCCATCATCACCGGCGCGCTCGTCTGCGTTGCCGCATCGAACGGCGGGACCACGAGCCAAGACCTCAAGACGGGATTCCTCGTCGGTGCAACGCCGCGCAGCCAGCAGATTGCAATTCTCGTCGGAGTCGTCACTAGCGCGCTTTTCATCGGGCTCACTATGAAGGCGCTCAACGATGCGAACACGACCGTGCACGCGCGCCCCAATCTCGGCAGCGAGACCGTGAGCACGATAACCGAGAATCGAATGAAGGCGCCCGACGGCTCGTCGCTTCGCGTCGCCTTCCAGCGCGAGTCCGGGCAACCGGTGCCGCAAGGAAAGTATCTCGTCGATGACGCGGGGCTCGTTCGCTACTTGATTGATCCGGGCATCGGGGGCACCGAGACGAAAACTGACGACGGCAAAGACGTGAAGAAGCTGCAGTCGCCCAAGGGACAGCTCTATGCGCTGATCGTGGACGGCATCCTCACGCAGAAGCTTCCGTGGGCGCTCGTGCTCGTTGGCGTCTTCATCTCGATCACGATGGAGCTCTGCGGCGTTGCGGCGCTTCCGTTCGCTGTTGGGCTCTACCTTCCTATTTCCGTTTCGTCGCCCATCGCGGTTGGTGGATTCGTCCGCTATCTGGTCGATCGCAAACGGAAGAAGGACCGCGACACCGACAAGGCAGCCGGGAAAGCTGTCGACGGCGCGGAAGGCGAATCCGATGAAACCTCTCCGGGTACGCTCCTGTCGTCGGGCTACATCGCGGGCGGTGCAATCGCGGGTTTGGTGGGCGCGTTCATTGCGTCTGCGGAAATCGATCTCCGCCTCATGCCGTTCACGCTGTTGAACGGATTCAAGGAGTCACACGCGTATCGATTGTTCACTCAGGAATCCAGCTTCCTCGACATCTGGTCGATCGCGTTCTTCGTCGCGCTATGCGCGTATCTGTTCGTCGTGGGCATCGTTCGCAGCAGCGGGAATCCCCCCGCGGCGTCCCCGCGCGGGAACGCCGGACCCAGTTAGGGCCGGCTAGAACGGGATCTCGAAAGTACCGCCCGCCGGAACTACGCGGGCCGATTCGGGTACCGCGACCTCGCCCAACCCTGCGGCCCGGAGTGCCTTGGAGTCGATCTGCACTTCTTCGAACACGTCGATTCCTAGTCCGCCGCCGCTCCAACCAGCGCCGCCTAGACTCCCTGCGACTGCCGCGTCCAGCAGGTCACGTGGTATGGCGACACAGACCGTGATGCCGCGCTCACCAAACGGGTGCAACGCGTCACGCGCCGTGAGCGCGAATGAGGTGAGGGCATGCGTAGACGCAATCTTTCCGCCCGCCGTTCGGGGTAACTGGCGGTACACGCGCACCGTTCCATTCGGACCGGCTTCGTATCGTATCCATCGCGCGTGTCCGACTCGGAACTCCGCGGCCGGAGCGCTCTGGACGTTCTGGCCGGTCTGAATCTGAGCATTGGCGTCCGAGTGGCGAACAACGTCGAGGACACCGTCTGGTCGTTCGAGGATCACGTGCGAATCACTGCGCATCACTCGCACGTGCCGCACTGCGCCGGTCGGAAACAGCAGCGCGTACCCGGCGCGAGCGCGGTTGATCCTTGCGAGGACCCCACGGTTCGCCCGTAAGGAGACACGTCGGTGTGCTCGCGGACTCGAGACGCTCCGACGTAGGCGCGAATCAGGAAGGGCGTCTACCGGCGCCGCGTTCGTGAGGCTCAGGGCCAACAAAACCGACACCGTGAAGCGACGCATCAGGGCGTTGGGCTGCACGACGCGTGCCGCGCACGCACCTTCTCTTTGCGCACGCAACAAGGCGATCCCGCACGGGAAAATGGGCTCCCTCCCGGCGACAACGCCCGCCATCCTGAGGCTTAGACTGGTCATTCCCGCCAGCGAACCCGGGGGGAGAAGACATCGATCGCCGACGCTTGCGTGTCGTTTCTTTAGACGTCGTGTGCCGCGTTCCGTGCCGACAAGCCTGGCACGGGCGCTGCACTCTGCGCCGCGTGCTCGGTACATCAGCAGCTCGTATTCTCGTCGCCCTCTCACTCCTTGTGTGCGTTCCAACGCCGGCGAACGCAGGCGGACCTCGCCCCACCGTCAACGCGATACAACGCCGACCTTCGCGTCCACGGATGTCTGCGCAGCGGCGCGTGAACCCTGCACGTGCGCGGGTTCGCATGCTCGACATCTTCGGTCATGGAGAGATCGACGTCGCGGCGCTTCGACCTTCGGAGCGGGAAGCTCACGTCGAAGCGAGTGCGTACGCGTCGGCGAACGGCTACCCGATACGCGAGGCGCGTCTAGGCACGGCGGATAGACCGGTTACGCGCATGTTCGTACCGATTCTTTCGGATGCGGACGCTGCTGCGTTCGAGCAGCGCTTCGGAGCAGACAACGGCGGCGTCACTCTTCGCTGGGTTCCCGATAGCAGCGGCCACCTCTCGATGGCTCTTCACCCGGGTGATCTCTATCTCTATGGCCTCAACTACAACAACAATGCGGGCAACACGGGCGATTTACGCAACATGTACTCGCACCACTCGCGGCGCGGATACTCCTTCGCGGTTCGCCTCGGGCCTGCGCGTGTTGCGTACTTGAAGAACTTTCTCGCGAACAACAAGGAGCAGCTCAACGGCGGAAACTGCATGGAATGGCTGCCGAGCGCACCCGTCGCGGACGGGGAGATGTTCTTCCACGCCGTGGGCATCAATCGCTCGCGAAGCGGTCACAACATGCGCGCGAAGCTGATTCACGCAGCGAACGAGCTTGTGCACGTCGTCGGTGTTCACGTCGGGAGCGTGGAAGAGTTCAACGCGCTTCAGGACGCGGACCTCCTTCGCGCACCCCCTAGTGGCGGAATCGAAGACGCGGCTCGCTGATTCGCCTCCTCTCCAGCAACTCCGATGAGACTTCACCCGGCACTTTACTGTCGTCGGCTATGTTGCGGGCGACACGATTGCAGGGTTGGTCGGCGCGTGTATCGCCTCCGCGGAGTTGTGCCCGCGTGGCCGAGGGATCCTCGCGAGGACGCGCACGCTTTGCGCGTATGGAGGAGCGTCGTGGTGTTCGTTGCTGAGCGGTGTTTCGTCGGAAGCCGGAATCACACGTTTCGTCCACCGTCGTGACCCGTATGAGGGCCAGCAGCAACAAGAACCAAGACGGTGATCCTGCGCATCACGCCCCTAGGCGTAGGAGATGTGCCGCCGTGAGCAGGCTCTTGGTCCCCGCAACAAAGCGATCGCGCACGGGAAATGGACTCCCGACAGCCCCGCCATCCTGATCCTTAGACTGGTCATTCCGGCCAGCGAACCCGGGGGGAGAAGCCATCGATCGTCGGCGGCCGTGTGTCGTTTCCGTTGACATTGCGTGTCGGGAGTTAAGCCTGTGCGACTGGCACAGGCGCTGCACTCTGCGCTGCATGCTCGGTACATCAGTAGCTCGCATCCTCGTTGCGCTCTCGCTCGCTGTCTGCACTCCCACGACTGCGTCCGCCGGCGGACCTCGCCCCACCGTCAACGCGATACAACGCCGACCTTCGCGTCCACGGATGTCTGCGCAGCGGCGCGTGAACCCTGCACGTGCGCGGGTTCGCATGCTCGACATCTTCGGTCATGGAGAGATCGACGTCGCGGCGCTTCGACCTTCGGAGCGGGAAGCTCACGTCGAAGCGAGTGCGTACGCGTCGGCGAACGGCTACCCGATACGCGAGGCGCGTCTAGGCACGGCGGATAGACCGGTTACGCGCATGTTCGTACCGATTCTTTCGGATGCGGACGCTGCTGCGTTCGAGCAGCGCTTCGGAGCAGACAACGGCGGCGTCACTCTTCGCTGGGTTCCCGATAGCAGCGGCCACCTCTCGATGGTTCTTCATCCGGGTGATCTCTACCTCTGGGGTATCAATCACAATGGCGCCGCGAATCGTCATGGAGTGGACGCGAGGGACCGACGCGCAGATTTCGCGCATCACTCAAAAGGAGGCTACTCGTTCGCCGTTCGACTCGGAGCCGCTCGAGTCGCGCACCTGAAGACCTTCCTCGCAAACAATGGGACGAAGCTCAATCCAGGCAACTGCATGGAATGGCTGCCCAGCGC
>CAZWQH010000388.1:3435-5087 GCA_964635815.1 uncultured Sandaracinaceae bacterium | reverse complement strand
GCCCGACGAGCTACCAGGCTGCTCCACCCCGCGGTAGAGGAAGCCGAAGGTAGCTACGCTGGCGGCCCTGTCAAGGGACTGCACCGCAAAATCGCGCGGACGTTAGTCTTTGGCGCCGTGGTAGGTCTCGGTCGGCTGATTGTCGACTTCGCTCTCGGAGACCGAGCCTTCGTCGCCGGCATTCGGATCCTGCACGGACGCGAGCTCTGCGATAGCCGCGACGCGCATGGGGGTGTAGCCAAGACCGAGCTTCTCAATCGCTTGGTCGAGCGCGTCGCGCAGCATTGCGGCGGACGCGTAACGGTCAGATGGCTGCGTCGCAATCGCGCTCTGCACGATCGCTTCAACTACCGCCGGCACGTCGGGACGAGTGGCTCCAACGCGAGGTCGATCGCTTTCGACGATAGACTTCATGATCTCGTACTTTGTGCGCGCGGCGAACGGATGTACGCCGGCGAGAAGCTCGAACAGGACAACGCCCGCCGCGAATACGTCACTTACGGGGCCCGGCGCCGGACCACCCGCGACGAGTTGTTCGGGTGCGAGATACGGCAACTTGCCTTTGACCATCCCGGGCGCCGTCGCGCTGACGACCGAGTACGCCTTTGCGATGCCGAAGTCGGTGAGCTTCACCGCTCCGTTGACGGACAAGAGAATGTTTCGCGGGCTGACGTCGCGATGAACGATGCCGAGGGCCTGCCCCGTTTCGTCGACCGCCGTGTGAGCGGCGTGCAAGCCGCTTGCAACGTCACGAACGATTCCTAGCGCGATATCCATCGGGATATGGATTTGCCGGCGCTGGTGGTAGGTCATCAGTGTGCGCGCGTCAATTCCGTCGATGTACTCCATCGCGATGAAGAGCGATGTGTCGTCCTGCTCGAGCTCGTAGATATCCACGACGTTGGGGTGACGGATCTTTGCGGCCAGTCGCGCTTCCTGCGCAAACATGTCGACGAAGCGCTGAGTTCGCGCGAGGTGCGGAAGAATCCGCTTCACCGCGACGATCTTCTGAAAATCCGCTACGCCTCGCTGTCGCGCCAGATACACCTGCGCCATGCCACCGCTCGCGATGTGCTCGAGCAGCTCGTACTTCCCTACGCTCGCGCCTGGTGGCGGAGGCGGGCTCGATCGGGTGCCGCCGTTGGTTGTTTTTTCCAACCGGCTGTTCATGAAGCGCGCGATGTGCTCCGGAGTTGGCATTGCGAGCGACGCTCGCACCAGTTCGCTAATCCCCGAAACCTCATTTTCCGCGACGTTCGTGTAAGTAACTTCGAAGTGTTCGCTCGCGCCACGCTGGGTAAGAACCGAGATGATCGGTGCCTCGTGTCGCTCCGCGGCCTGCTTGACCTGGGGAAGCACGCGCTCCGGAACGCGTGCGATGTAGAAATTTGCGTTGGCGGCGCCGAGCAAAACGGAAAGGGACGCAATGCCGTCCTCTGAAATCGAGGCGATGCCGTCGAGGATCACCACGACTTCGCCCTCGAGGCCGTCTGCGATCCTTCGCAGTCGAGTTCGCTTGTCCAAATTGCCGGAGAGCCAAATGGCGGTGACTCCGTCTACGATCTCACTCTGTACTCGGCAGGGCTCTGGATCGTTAGACTCCGAGAGCAGCCACTCGACGTAGGGAGGTGGTGCCGGCGGCTGTCTTCCGG